>DKTR01000040.1:28384-30952 GCA_002473385.1 Lachnospiraceae bacterium UBA7225 | reverse complement strand
CAATGAGATAAGCGCCTGAAAAGGCGTAATAAAGAGCCACTTCATGCTTGCATGAAAGTGGCTCTTTTTGCGGCTTGGCGGGCATTTAGCGAATGCCCGCGACCGAGAAAATGCGAAGCATTTTCGAGGGGCGCTTATCGGTTTTATGCAATTGTTCCAGAACACTAAAACTCCTTACGGACAGCGAAACAGCCGCGTCAGTTTCCTAAAGTGGCTACATATAATGGGTAGACATACCGTATCCATTTGGCACACCGCTGCCTGGGTAACTGAGTTTTGATCCCGGACAGTCAGCATTCACGGATACTGCATTGCAGGCACCGGGGGAACTATCTCCTAACCCGAAGCATATTTCAAAAATGAAGATAATGCCGATATGCGTTGTTTTTGGAAAGCCGCGCTATGAGTCTTTTCGTTTTGGAGCCATAGCAGATATTCATCCATGGTCTTTGTGGTAATATCCGAATGGGAGATTATCTCATCCCTGACCTTATCCTGCCGTATTGTGACCGAATGTTTGGAAACGGAAGGGAGAACACAGAGCTGGAAGTAACATGCAGAAAGTCAGATGATTGAGGAAATAGTTGAAGGTGTTAAATTTTTGCTGATATCTTGACAATAGCCATATATTTGATTATATTAAATTCCTGTCTTTGACAGTTGGTAAAAGAAAAAATCGCTGTATCCCTTGTGTTTACTGGGCTGCAGCGATTTTTGCCGTTGTCACGGAGTATAGTAATTTATTCTCTACCTTTACTTTGTTTTTGAATTGTTTTCATTTTGTTTTTGGTTATGAATTGATAATCAGTTCGAAAACCACAAGTTTCATGAAGGGCATCTGTGATAGGTTCACGTTTATATAATGGGATAAATCCTTGTTCCTGAACTTCAGCAAAGTTCATTGTTTTCAGTGCATCTAATAATTCTTCACAGGTGTATTTTGAATCTAGTTTTTTCTCAAGGAATCGATAGATGGTCAGTGCGAGAAAACAGATAAGGAAATGTGCCTTAATGCGGTTTTCATCCTGTAGATAAACCGGTCTTGCTGAAAAATCTGTTTTCATAATCCGGAAACATGCTTCTATCTGCCATCTGCCTTCGCTTACTTTTAGAATATCACCAACCTCATCATCTAAAAGATCTGTACACACTGCATAAAGTCCATCATACTGAGATTCTTCTGTAATCTTGTTTTCATCCAGATAATGGTGGATATCAGCAGCTTCCCCTTCTTTGGTAGCAGCTATGGTTCCGATAAAGCGGGCTGGATCATTTGGATTTTTACGGTTCTTTTTGGTGTTTCCCGAATCCAGCATCTTTTGTGCCCGTTCTACTTGTTTGTCACGAAGAGTCTTCTGATAAAGTGCATATTTAGGCGAATATGTGATGATTAGACGCTGGTGAAGTTTCTTTGTAGTATAAGGTTCATCTTTATAGTAAAGCCCCTTATCATCCACAGGCAACTGTGTGATATCTACAGGGGTATCATCAGAAACTCTTTTGAACCCTTTGGTATCTAAAGCCCATTCTTTTTCTTCCTTTTTCAGTTTTTTGATTGATTGGGTAACGATATAGGCCCGTTCACCCATGTGGTTGTAAGCTTTGATATCCTCTGAACCCAGTCCGGCATCACTGCAATAGATAAATTTTTGGCAGCCGAATTCGCCAAGGACTTTCTTTTCCAATGGTTTTAGTGAGGTTTGTTCGTTTGAGTTCCCAGGAAAGAGTGAGAAAGCAAGCGGAATACCGTCACCATCCATAAATAATCCCATTTGAATAATAGGATTCGGCCTGTGTTCTTTGCTTTTGCCATATTTTTTACTGCCGTCTTCCTGTTCAATTTCGAAGTAATAATTCGAACAATCATAATAAAGGATCTTATCGTTTCTATTTCCTAAAAAATGGCTGTTTTTATAAACTTCTGCCTGAATCAGATCACACTCAGCACCAAGGACATCCAATGCCCGGTAGACGTCGTGAAGTTTGTAAGAGGGCTTTTCTAAGAACTCGGATGCTGTTTTATAGGAAGAACGTTTGCTGCAAGGTTCCAGAATCCTTGTATAGATCAAGTCGGAAAGAATTGCATTAATATCATACTCGAATTTATGTTTTTGCTTTAATTTCCGGCAGATTTTGTTCATTTGCAGTTGGTAATAAATGGATTGCAGGAAAAGATAGCCTCCACGGAAAAAGGTCTGTTTGTTATAATCCAACTGTCTGTCGGCATGGAATGGGATCAAGACTGTTTTTGCTTCTTTTTCTTTTTTGTATTTTTCAGTTTCTATTTTCACTTCATTTTTTGCCCATGCAATGACATCATCTCTTGTTGGTCCATGTTCAACTAAAAGATGCTCCAGAGTCCCTAACTTGCGGACGATAGTTGAAGAAGTACTTCCATTTGCTTTTACGTAAGATTTGCAGATATAGAACGACTCTGCATTTTTTGATTTTGTTATGTGAAGATTCATATGTCATCCCTCCTACCCCTTATTATACCACACAATAACAGAAAATAACATATATAAAAACAAAAAATTTGACACAAAAAAAGCAGGTTTTATGCGACCT
>DKTR01000040.1:27906-28050 GCA_002473385.1 Lachnospiraceae bacterium UBA7225 | reverse complement strand
TATTCAACTGTCAAACTCCCGAGGAAAAGTGATTGCCTGCTAGTATAAAGATGAGCCTACGAAGAAAGTTTTTATACCTGTATATTGATTTTTAACAAAAAGTATTATATAATTATAAACAAGTTTATAAAAATTTTATATTAA
>DKTR01000040.1:27153-27624 GCA_002473385.1 Lachnospiraceae bacterium UBA7225 | reverse complement strand
ATAAAAATTTTATATTAAGGAGGAAAGGATTATGATTAGTTTTATTATCTGTCTGCTTCTTCTGGTCGGCGGCTATTTCGTCTACGGTAAAGTCGTGGAGAATACTTTCGCACCGGACGACAGAGAAACACCGGCTGTTCGCATTAACGACGGTGTAGACTATGTTGTAATGCCTCAATGGAAACTGTTTCTTGTTCAATTACTCAACATTGCGGGTCTTGGACCGATTTTCGGTGCTCTGACCGGCGCATTATGGGGACCGGTCGTGTTCCTGTGGATCACGTTTGGTACGATTTTTGCCGGCGGTGTTCACGATTATTTCTCGGGCATGCTCTCTGAGCGTAATAACGGAGCATCTGTATCCGAGATTACCGGTATCTACCTCGGCGGCGCAATGAAGAACGTTATGCGTGTATTCAGCGTGGTCCTTCTGGTCATGGTTGGTACGGTATTCGCAGTTGGACCGGCAGG
>DKTR01000040.1:26669-26825 GCA_002473385.1 Lachnospiraceae bacterium UBA7225 | reverse complement strand
CTGATCCAGCTTTTGTTTTCGAATGCCGGCGTTACAAACGTTCTGTCCAGCAAGATGTTCTGGCTGATTATTATTTTGATTTACTACTTTACCGCAACGTTTATCTCGATTGATAAGATTATCGGTAAGATTTACCCGATTTTCGGCATCTGCCTG
>DKTR01000040.1:7111-26350 GCA_002473385.1 Lachnospiraceae bacterium UBA7225 | reverse complement strand
CGGCATCTGCCTGATCATCATGGCAATTGGTGTGGCATTTGGTGTTTTAACAAACCCGGAATATGTCATTCCGGAAATCTGGAGCAATTTCACAAATATGCATCCGAGCGGAACACCGATCTGGTCGTTTATGTTCATTACGGTTGCCTGCGGTGCAATTTCCGGTTTCCATGCAACGCAGTCTCCGCTGATGGCGCGCTGTATGAAATCTGAGCGCCAGGGACGTTTTGTATTTTACGGCGCAATGGTAAGTGAGGGTGTGATTGCTCTTGTATGGGCTGCGGCAGGATGCTCTATTTATGAAGGCGCAAAGCTGCTCGAAATGGGCGGCGGCTGTCCGGCAACTGTTTACGATATCTGCTCCAAGACCATGGGTTCTTTAGGGCTTGTTCTGGCGATGCTCGGCGTTATTGCCTGCCCGATCACTTCCGGCGATACGGCATTCCGTTCCGCACGTCTTGTTCTTGCAGACTGGTTCAAGATCGATCAGAAGCCGTATGTGAACCGTTTGAAACTTTGCATTCCGGTTCTGGCTGTTGGCGCGTTCCTTGGTATTGGAAACGCACTGGGTAAAATTGACTACAACATTATCTGGCGTTACTTTAGCTGGACCAACCAGACGCTTGCTATGATCGTTCTCTGGGCGGCAAGTATGTTCCTGTTCAGAGAAAAGAAAAACTACTGGCTGACTGCAGTGCCGGCAACATTCATGAGCGCAGTATCCATGACATACTTCATCAGCGCTCCGGAGTGTCTGCATCTGAGCACCGCAATTGCTTACCCGGTAGGTATCGTTCTGGCAGCGGCATTCCTTGGACTGTTTATTGCGGCTACTAAGAGACAGCCGAAAAATGTATAATATTTAATGAAGAGAAAATATGATACATAATATGCGGGAGGGAATTCGCAGTTGCAATTCCCTCCCGTTTCCAGTAGAATAAGATTATTGACTCTTAGATGTAAGGTGGGAAATCTATGCTGATAATAAAACCGCAGCAGCTCGGTGAGTGCGGGCTGGATACACAGGAAATGCAAAATGACCGGAAGGCGTGCCGGAAATTCGGACCCTGCGGTGTCGGAGAAAAGGCAATTTACCTGAATAGCATGTATGTGGAACGAAGATATTATGTGCCGTTCACGTCAATTACGCGTGTGTTCAAGCGGGTTGCGATGAGCAAGGGCGGTTTTTCCGGGAATGGCGTGTTCGCATCTGTTCCGTATCTCGTTGTCGAATATGACGGGGGACGTCAGAAGCAGTGCACCTTCAAACACGAGGAGCAGGTAGATCAGCTTCTGGATTTTCTGAAGAAAACGCATCCGGGGCTGAAGCTGCACAGCGAGGCTGCGGAAAAGAAGCTGCAGGAAAAGGCACGGATCCTGGAAGAACGCAGGGCGCGGATCGCATCCGCGAAGGCGAAAGAGGAGATCAAAGAGCTGGAGCGTGCATCGAAGTATCTGGAAAAACGGCCGCAGCTTTACCGGGAACTGAGTATGGCATCGAAGGCAAAACGCTCCTATGAACGTTCCAATCCGGCGTACAAGTGGGTGGCGCTGGCAATCGTGCTGATGGGGGCTGCGGCGCTTGCCTATGGGATTTATTCTTTTATGACACATGCGGGTACGGCAATGTATTTTCTTTTGTTTGGTCTGGCTGTGATTTTTCTGTTTTCCGGTGCAAATGTGCTTCCGACGGCAAAAAATAACCGCCGTTATATTGAAAATCGTCTGGCAGAGGCAGAACGGAAAATGGCGGATTATATTGCATCATATGAGGATTTTCCAGTGCCGGCCAGATATGCGCATCCGGGTGTGCTTGCAAGGATGACTGAGGTGATGGCCGGCGAGCGCGCGGATACCCTGCAGAAAGCGCTCGAAGTGGTTAAGGAAGATTTAAAGGCGCTGAATTCCGGCGTAACGGTGGAGCAGGAAGAATACGATGAGATTATGGCTGTTAAGCCGATGTTTCTGGTGCATGATTATGAATAAAAGTATAGGCAGGCTGCTGTGGTCTGCCTGTATTTTTTTCATGAACTGCCGCTTGCTCAGAATTTTATTTACACCATGATAAAAACAGTATATAATATGGGGGTTAAGACAAGGAGGAAGAGTAGATGGAGGTAGTATCGCTCTTCAGCGGAATAGGCGGGCTGGATAAAGGCTTTCTGGATACTGGCTATGATGTTATCTGGGCAAATGATTTTGATAAGTTTGCTGTCCAGACATACAAAGCAAACTTTGGCGGTTATATTGTGCAGGGAGACATTAATGAAATTCCATTGGATGAGATACCGGATTGTGACGTCCTGATTGGCGGATTTCCCTGCCAGCCTTTCAGCATGATGGGCCAGCAGAAGGGATTTGAAGATACCAGAGGCACGCTGTTTTTTAGGATCGCGGAAATTATTGCGGATAAAATAAAGAAAAATAAAAAACCGAGCGCCATTATTCTTGAAAATGTACGCACGCTCAAAACACATGATAAAGGAAAAACCTTTCGGGAGATTTACAGAATCCTGCAGGATGAACTGGGCTATACAGTGTTCTGTGATATCCTGAATTCTGCAGATTTTGGGGTACCGCAGACAAGAAACAGAACCTATCTGGTATGCTTCAGTAATAAGGCTGCAGAATATAGCTTTCCGCTGACAGAAAAACTGGAATATGCACTGCAGGATCTGCTGGAACAGGAGGTTGCAGATAAATATTTTCTTTCAGAAAAAATTATACCTACGATATTATCTAACGGGACCGGTGGTTATCAGGCGAAATCGGAAATAGATTTGAAGATCGCCAGACCGCTGTGTGCGACGATGGCAAAAATGCACCGTGCATGCCAGGATAATTATGTGACCCAGAAAGGGAAAATAAGAAGACTGACACCGCGTGAATGCGCGAGACTGCAGGGATTTGATGATACCTTTGTGATACCGGTTTCTGATTGTCAGGCATACAAGCAGTTTGGAAACGCGGTTACGGTAAACGTATCCAGGGCGGTTGCCGGGTCTGTAAAGGACACATTGATAAAGCTTGGAGAGTGGAAATAATAGATGAACTACAGGGATGATAAAAGTGAATTTATAGCATTTGTGCAGGCTGGCGTCGGAGAAGGACCGGTTAAAGATGAGGAGACGTGTATCAATCGTGTTACAAAAGAAACAGAAGAACCGTTTCTGAATGAGAGAGCAGCATTTTATCTGGAAGAGCTGGAAAAAGACAGGGCGCTGAAGGAGGCGTTTGCAAAGCTTTCGACGCTGTGCAATGCCGGAGGGCAGGAATGTGCCGTATGTCCGGTCTGTAAATACTGTAATACTTATATAGAGAACGCCAGAAAAAACGCAGATGCGCATGGCTTTAAAATGGCGGATTTATTTTGCGGAGCGGGCGGGCTGTCGCTTGGTTTTACACAAATGGGTTTTGTGGTAAATCTGGCAAATGATATTGAGGAGTGCTGTGTGGATACATATGCACACAATCACCCGGAGGTACCAAGATCGCATATTATACTGGGAGATATCCATAAAGTGGTAGAAGAGCTTGATGAGCTGCTCGCAGACCGCAAGGTGGATATTGTGATTGGGGGACCACCCTGCCAGGGATTCAGCATGGCCAACAGGCAGCGCCTGATAGATGATCCCAGAAATCATCTGTACAAAGTCTATGTAGAGGCGGTGGGAAAGCTGCGCCCGCTCTTTTTTGTTATGGAAAATGTAAAAGGGATGCTGTCTGTTGCAAAGCAGGTGCGGGAGGATTTTAAGAAAATCGGTTATTCTGTGGAGTACCGTGTGCTGAACGCAAAGGATTTTGGCGTGCCGCAGAACCGGGAAAGACTGATTTATATTGGAAACCGGGTGGGAGTTGATAATCAGCAGATTTTTGAAGAAATACGCAGGCTGGGCGATACGCTTCCGGAGTACCGGCTGGGAGATGCGCTTTTTGGGCTCAGAGAGCTGGAAGCGTCGAGAGTAAAAAATGCAACCGAAACGGGTTCGCAGGCAAGCGGCTATAAGATAGAGAAAAATAATACTTCCCAGACCAACGCGTACATAGATTATATTAATCAGGGAAAACGTATGCCGTTTGTATTAAACCATAAGGCACGATATAATAACGACCGGGATATTGAAATTTTTGGGCGCATGGATCCGGGGGACCGCTCGGATGATCCGAAGATTGCTGATATTATGCCGTACGCAAGAAGAAACGATATCTTTAAGGACAAGTATTTTAAGCTGGAAAATGATAAAATCTGTAAAACGATCACAGCGCATATGAAGTTTGACTGCAACATGTATATTCACCCGACGCAGGCGCGCGGGCTTACGCCAAGAGAGGCTGCGCGTGTGCAGTCTTTCCCGGACGATTATTATTTCCGGGGCGCTTACACAAAAACCTATATGCAGATCGGAAATTCGGTACCGCCGCTTCTGGGCAGGGCGATTGCAAGTGTGCTGAAGGGCTATATAGAAAGTCTTTCACTAATGGGGTGATAATGTGACCGATGTTTTAACAAAGGAGCAGCGTCATAAAAACATGAAAAATATCCGTGGCAGGGACACGAAGATAGAAGTGATACTGCGGAAAGCATTGTGGAACAAAGGTTACCGGTACCGCAAGAATTATAAAAAGCTGCCAGGCAGCCCGGATATTGTGCTGACGAAATACAAAATTGCCATTTTCTGCGACGGGGAATTTTTTCACGGGAAAGACTGGGAGGTATTGAAACCGAGGCTGGAGAAGAGCGAGCGCAGCGAATTCTGGATCAGTAAAATATCGCGCAACCGGGAACGTGACGATGAGATTAATAAAAGGCTGCTATTTGAGGGCTGGACGGTTATCCGGTTCTGGGGAGACGATATAAAAAAGCATACAGATGAGTGCGTGAAGGTGATTGAAGAAACGATATTTGAACGCAATATCACAGATGATTAGCCCTCTGGTGATCTGGTCCTGCACGCAGCAGGGGGAGGCGCTTTGGCTAATAAGATATTTTAAGGCGGATACCAGCCCGGAAACCGGGCGGGATCCGCCTTTCTGGCGTTATGAAAGATTCTGCGCCGTTTTATACATACGAATTTACCTGCTCTGTCCGGACAGCCACTGCCACAGGCTCACGCCGTCCTCTTCGCATTCGTTGTTGAAGAAATAGAGCCAGGACCAGTGTCCCATGTACTGATAGGGGGAGCCGTCCTCCATAGTGTAGAGACCGGTGGTGTCGTGGACATCTTCGAAAACCGAGGTGTGTACATTGGCGCCGATTGCCTTCAGCCGGGCGATGGTGGGTATTTCATAGGTATCCGGCACAACAGTATCGTCGTTGGATGCGTAGACAAACCAGATGGGAAGTTCTTTAATACCTTCCAGCTGTTCATCAGTGATGCCGGCATCTGCATAGGCTTCGCAGATTGGGTAAGCCGCTGCAAAGAAATCCGGATAGTTTAAAACAAGATCCATTGTCATATAGCCGCCGTTAGAGCATCCGCCCACATAGATACGGCTGGTGTCGATGCCCGGGTGATCCGCTATGTAGCTGTCAATCAATTCCTTTAGAGTGGGCAGAAAAATGGAATCGGTGCCGGGGTTGTCCTGCCAGGAGCCCTCTTCGTTGTAGGCAAGCCAGAAGTACGGCGTCTGCGGTGTGAGCACATAAGCGCCGCCCATAATGGTCTGGAATTCTTCGCCATAGAGAGCTGTCACTTTGTTGCCGAGCAGGGGAATGGACGGATCGGTGCCGCCTTCTCCGGCACCGTGGAGCCATATCACGAGCGGATGCTTTTCGCCGTCATCAGCCGGTACATAGGAACCGTAGGTCAGTGCCCTGCCGTCGGTTCCGGTAAAGGAGCCGGAGAGATCAACGCCTTCAAGCTGCGGAACAAGGGCGGAAGCCATATCTATTGCAGTTTCCACAGACAGAGAGGCGACGGGTGTACCGTCTCCGGTTGTCAGTGTGCTTCCATCTGCGAGCGCGATGGCAAGCTCATAAGGGGTGCATACCGCGTTCATGCCGGTGAAAAGATCGTAGCAGTAGGGTGAACCATTGCTGGGATCGAAAAACATCTCAAGGGCAATGTTTACGGATGCCCCGGAAACCGGGTTGCCTTCTGCATCGCAGGTGTATGCGGCAGTGACTGTGCGGGGCGTCTCCACAATAATATGCTGCGTCGGATCCGCTGAATCATCACCAAGCGCCGCCCAGTTAAAGGATTCCTTTGCTTCTGTTACCTGGAAGCTCTCCGGGGTAACAGAATCGGGTGCGACCTCCGCGTTCAGTGTAAGAATTGTTTTTGTAACTGCAGGTCCCCAGTCATGTCCCTCAATCACAATGGTCTGGGTCCCGGTAAGTGCTGCTCCCTCACCGGTGGAGGCAGCCACTGTGCAGACAGCCGCTCCAAGCGTTGCCGCTGGTGCAAGTATTGAAAATAGTGTTTTTCTTGTCATAATTCATTTCTCCTTTCTGTTTGTAATGACAATTCCTGATAAACCGAATAGCAGAAATCAGAGATATGTTAAGACCTGAGCATTTGCTGCCGCCGGGCGGTGTGCAATTCTGCGGCTATAATAGCCGCAGAATGTTATCTACCGTGTAACCGAGGTTTTCTGCACTGTACTGTCTGCTGACAGAAAAATCCTGTGGGAGACGGTTAATGGGAAATACAGCGGTGACACCCATCTCATAGGCAGAATGGATTTTGGCATCATCTGCACCGCCGACAATGGCGATGACAGGTTTCTGCTGCTTTCTGGCGCGTCCGGCAATGCCGATTACAACTTTGCCGCGCAGGCTCTGGGAATCCAGTTTACCTTCACCTGTGAAAATGTAATCGGCGTCATGAATAAGCGTTTCAAATTTTACTGTATCCAGCACAGTCTGTATTCCCATCTGAAGCCGGGCATTGAAAAAAGCAATCATTCCGGCCCCCATTGCACCGGCTGCTCCCGTTCCGGGAATCTGGCTGATGTCGTTTCCGGTTTCCTGCGCAAGCACATGGCTCAGATGCTGTATGCCATGGTCGAGTTCTTCGACCATCTGCGGATTGGCGCCCTTTTGCGGACCGAATACGAAAGAGGCGCCGGTCGGACCATACATGGGATTGTCTATATCACACATGGTAACGATCTCCAGCCCACCGAGGAGCGGATGCTTTCCTGAAAAATCAATTCTGGCAATGTCAATCAGTGTCCCGCCGGTGGGAACGAATTCTTTTCCCGCCTGATCGTAAAATTTTATGCCTGCGGCAGCAGCAGCCCCGCAGCCTCCGTCATTGGTGGAGGAGCCGCCAAGACCAACGATGATTTTTTTAACGCCTTTTTTGGCAGCGGCAATTATAAGCTGACCGACGCCATACGTTGTCGTCAATCTGGGATTTTTGCGGTCTTCTATCAGCGGAAGACCGGCACACGCCGCCATTTCGATAACGGCAGTCTGACCGTTTTCAATCAGACCATAGCAGGCGCGCATATCTTCAAAATACGGATTCTTTACTGTGGCAAATTCACGGCTTCCGCCGACCGCGGCAAGAAAAGCATCGACAGAGCCTTCGCCGCCGTCTGCGACCGGGATAGAAGTAACCTCTGCATCAGGAAAATGTTCCTTGATTTTTTCGTGACATATCGCACAGATTTGTGTAGAGCTAAGTGTTCCTTTAAAGGAATCGGGAATTAGTACAAATTTCATATCTGACCTTTCTGCTTTTTCCGGGATTGCACATTTATTGCAGCATCCATTTTATGCTCATATTTGGGCGGGTCCCAAGGTCTTTCAACCATATGTGAGCAAGCTCACGTGGGTTTAGACCTTTTGGCACTGGCATCATGTAGTTTACTAAAGTGATTATAGAAAATCATGGGAAGAAAAGCAAGTGCTATTTAATCCAGATTTAATCTGAAATTAATAGAGACCGGGTTGACAGACAGCCTGGTCTATATTATTCTATAAGTGTACTAATACAAGTGATACACTTGGAACGGAGGGGGCAATGTATGATCATCATAGATTACAAGGACCGGCGCCCGATATATGAGCAGATTGTGGAACGGTTTCAGATGCTGATTGTAAAGGGCGTGCTGGAGCCGGACAGCCAGATGCCGTCAGTGCGCAAGCTTGCAACGGATCTGGCAATTAACCCCAACACGATACAGAAAGCGTATGCGATATTAGAGCAGAATGGTTTTATCTATCCGGTAAAAGGAAGAGGAAATTTTGTGACCGGAGGGGCGAAGCTGGTACAGGAAAAGCAGGAGGCTCATCTGGAAAGTGTACGTGCTGTATTTCGGCAGGCGAAGGAAATGGGGATTACCAGGGAACGTCTGATGGAAAAGCTGGACGAGGTTTACGAGGAGGATTGACATGATTGAAATGGCTGGTATAAGCAAAAGCTTCGACGGTATCCGGGCGCTGGACAATGTGACGGCGCAGATTACGGAGGGAAGTGTTTATGGAATTGTGGGAACGAACGGAGCAGGAAAAAGTACGCTGCTGCGGGTGCTTGCGGGAATTTTAAGGGCGGACAGCGGTTCCGTGCGGATTGATGACATGGAGGTGTTTGAGAATGTCCGGGCAAAGGAGCGTATCTGCTTCATTCCCGACACACCGCACTATTTTACAAATGCGCGCGTGAGAGACATGCTGGAATATTATGAAATTATTTATCCCGGCTTTCAGCGGAGCCGTTTTACGGATCTGTGCGGGAAATTTGAGCTTGATCTGAACCGCAAGCTGTCCACATTTTCCAAAGGAATGAAAAAGCAGGTATTTGTGCTGCTCGGTATCTGCGCAGGTACACGCTACCTTTTGTGCGATGAGACCTTTGACGGGCTTGACCCGGTGGTGCGTCAGGCGGTGAAGAGCATTTTTATTGACGAGGTGTTAAGCCGGCAGTTTACACCGGTCATTGCTTCGCACAATCTGCGTGAGATGGAGGATATCTGCGATCATGTGGGGCTGCTGCATAAGGGCGGCATTCTGTTCTCGCGCGATCTGGAGGACATGAAGACGGATATTCACAAGGTACAGTATGTGATTATGAACCCGGCAAAGGAGCAAGAGCTGGCGGATGAACTGGATATTATCAAAAAGGATACGCGCGGAAATCTTTCCTGCATTACAGCGCGCGGAAGCCGGGAGAAAATCATGGCAGCAATTGAGGCGAAGGAACCGCTGTTTTATGAGATTCTTCCGCTGTCCCTGGAGGAGATCTTTATCAGTGAAACGGAGGTGATCGGTTATGACATCAAAGATATCATCGGCTAAGCTTTTAAAGGAAGCGGTAAAGCGCGACGGAGCGGCTGCCATCTTTTTGCTGGTTGGCTTTTTCTGTTACTATCCGGTTATCGGAATGCTGCTTCTGCATGATAGCTGGTTTGACTCCGTGAAGAATGCACAGCAGTATATAAATGAATTGTATATGTATGGCATTGCAAATCCATTTCTGTTTTGTGTGACCTTTGGTGCGGCGCTGCTGCTTGGCATCCTGCAGTTTTCCTATCTGCATTCTGCAGAAAAGGTAGATTTTTACCACAGCCTTCCGGTGCGGCGGGAAAAGATCTTTGGTATCCGTTATGCGGCGGGCGCTCTGGTGTGGCTGGTGCCGTTTGCAGTGAATATTCTGCTGTTTGTGCTTGTCTGTGCCATGCGGGGGATCGCCATACTGGAGGGCGCGGCAGCAGGCGGATCATTGCCGGTGCTGCTGGTGGAGGGGATACTTGCGCATAGCGCATGCTTCCTGCTGGTCTACAGTCTGACGGCGCTGGCGATGATACTGACTGGCAAGGTTTTTGCCGCCCTCGCTGTCGTGATTGTGTTCTGCAGCTATGTGCCGGCGATCAGGCTTTTGCAGGAAGTGCTGATGGAGTTTTATTTTAACACCTTTTATGCATCGCCGGATCTTGGAAAAAGCTTTGCCGTTCACTGTTCGCCGGTGTATGCTTATATAAGGATCTGCGGGGATACAATGAAGCAGGTATTTCCGGCAGATATCGTGATTGCGATGGTACTGATTTCTGCGCTGATCTGCGCGCTGTGCCTGTATCTTTACCGGCGGCGCAATTCGGAGATGGCAGGAAAGCCGATGGCATTCAGAAAAATTGCCAGAGTGGCCAAGTTTTTGCTGGCAGTGCCGATTACGCTCATCTGCACGGTGTTTTTCTATGCGGTTACCGGGGAAAATCTGTTATGGGGGATTTTTGGATGGATTTTCAGTCTGCTGCTGATCAGCGGAATTATTGAGTTTATTTACCGCATGGATATCCGCGAGGTGTTCTGTGATAAAAAGCAGATCGCACTTACAGGGGTGGTGACACTGGCGATTCTGGCAGTGTTCCAGATGGATCTTCTGGGTTATGACAGCTGGCTGCCGGAAAAGACAGAGGTGGAGAGTGTCAACATTGGCAGCAACTTTGTAATGCCCGCCGGATGTCTGGGAGTATATGAGCAGTCTGTGGCAAAGGACGGAACCGTGGTGCTTGGCGTGACAGATTATGTTGATTATGAGAGTGATATGGATCTGTGGTACGATACCGGCGATCTGGATGCAGTATTTGACCTGGTGAAGCACAGCGAGGCTTTCGATGACGGGTTTTCATCGGAGACAGGGGAATATCCGGACTATTATTGGAGTGGCCGGATCGCGGTGACCTGGCATTTGAAAGACGGCACGCAGAAGATGCGCTGTTATGAATATACAGCGGAAAATCTGGTGAAATGGCTGGCACCGCTCTGGGAGCAGGAGGATTACAAGATACAGACTAACCCGGTCCTGAATGTTGACCCGGAGGATGTTCTGATGGTTATGGTTGCACCGGCGGATTCGTATTTTCCGGACGCTGTGATAATGAGAAATGGAAATACGGCGGATAGCATGACAGAAGAAAACGGCAGCGGACAGACAGAATACGCGGGGATAACGGAAGATGGGGAAAAAACGGACTATGCGGATGTGGCCGAACACACAGCAGAGTATGCCCGGGAGGCGATGGCAGAAGCGGAGCTGCTAAGTCCCCAAAAGCCGCTTTCCGGTGCACAGCTTAAGAAGCTTGCAGAGACCGTGCAGCAGGATTTGAAAGAAGAGACGCTGGCAGAGACGCTTGCCGGACATGAGTGGGATATGCAGATTTTATACCGCGGGGAAAACGGCAGAGTTTACGGGCAGACCATTAATCTGAGTACAGGACTGGCAGATACGATCGCATTGCTGAAGGAATACGGATATGAGCTAGAGGATGCCGCGTGAGCAGCGCAGGAAAGGAGAAAGAGATGCGTGGGAATGATGAAAGCTTTTTTATACTTCCGCAGCCGCGGGAGTGTGAACAAAGAAATGGGGAATTTGAGCTGAAGTATGACCAGTATCTGGTACTGGAAAAAGGAACTGCAGGGTTAAGCCTGGAGAGTCTGGAAGGGCTGAAGGAGGATATGGATAGATTCCTTGGATTTGCTCTGCCTCTGCGGCGCGGAAGCAGCCGCCCGGGGGATATTGTGCTCAGGCAGACGGATGGATTAAAGGAACAGGAATACGTGCTGGAAATCAGTGAAGAGGGAATTTTGGCAAAGGCTGGCGGGAAGGCAGGGATTCTGTATGCTATACAGACGCTGCGTCAGCTCATACGTCAGTGTGGCGGTCTTTTGCCCTGCCTGCGCATACACGACTATCCGGCGATACTGGAGCGGGGATTTTACCATGATGTGACGCGCGGGCGTATTCCGACGCTTTCATGGCTGAAAAGGCTTGCCTCCCGGATGGCATTTTATAAGCTGAACCAGCTCCAGATCTATATTGAACACAGCTTCCTGTTCCGTGATCTGAGCGAGGTGTGGCGCGACGATACACCGCTGACAGCGGAGGATATTCTGGAACTGGATGCATATTGTCAGAAGCTTGGCATTGAACTGGTGCCTTCTCTTTCAAGCTTCGGACACCTCTATGAGCTGCTGCGCACCAGGCAGTATGCTCATTTGTGCGAACTGGAGAACCCGGCGAAGGAGCCCTTTTCTTTTCAGGCGCGGATGGCGCATCATACAATTGATGTATCTAACCCTGAAAGCCTGGAGCTGATGAAGAAACTGATTGGGGAGTACATGGAGCTGTTTTCTTCCCGCCGTTTTAATATCTGTGCAGACGAAACCTTTGACCTGGGGAAAGGAAAAAACCGGGCGCGTGCAGAAAAAGAGGGCGTTTCCGGTATATATATGGAGTTTGTGCAAGCTCTGTGCGAGTTTGTGGTGGAGCGGGGAAGAACGCCTATGTTCTGGGGCGATATCATCTGCGGTTTTCCGCAGGAGCTTCAGCGTCTGCCTAAGGGTACAATCTGTCTGAACTGGGGTTACGCACCGCAGCAGAGCGGGGAAAATGCAAAAAAGCTGCAGAAGGCAGGCGCAAACCAGTATCTTTGTCCGGGAGTGGCAGGCTGGAATCAGTGGATTAATAAAATGGAGACCTCCTATGAGAATATCTGCAGGATGTGCAGCTATGCGCGGCAATATCACGCGGCAGGTGTTTTAAATACTGACTGGGGCGATTTCGGGCATATTAATCATCCGGAGTTTTCTATACCGGGAATGATTTATGGCGCAGCATGCTCCTGGAATCCGCAGATTCTGCCATTCGAGGAGATTAACCGCCAGATTTCACAGATGGAATACCTGGACGCTGCCGGGGAGATTGTCTCTATTGCTGCGGAGGCTGACCAGTACTGTGATTTTACCTGGGAAGCGGCGGTTTCCTTTTATGAATGCAGAGAAGAAGATAGACAGAAAACCTTCAGACGCTGCACAGATGCCGAAAAGCTTGCGCATGTCAGGGTGCAGGGCGATAATGAAAAGCTGTGCGCTCTTCAGAAGAGATTGAAGAGAAACCTGCCGGCGATGGATACCGGGACACGGCGGGCAGCAGCCGCTTATATCACAGCGATGGATGGCATACGGATTTTTAATGAAATTGGTGCGGCGCTGGCGGCACATGAAAGCTGCGCGGAAACAGATGCACGGGGAGAAGCAGCGCTGGCTGTCCGCCTGGAAAACTGGTTTTACTACTATAAAAAGCTATGGAGAAGCGTCAGCAGGGAATCCGGGCTTTCGCGAATACAGACAGTCATAGACTGGTATGCCGATCTGCTCCGTGATGGCAGTCATGGTCTTTCTTTTTTTGGCAGGACATGATATACTGAAGACAATTCTACCTGTGCGGTTGGAAAATGATGGAGGACAGGATATGCTGATTATCAAAAACGGAAAGATTATAGATCCGGCTTCCGGGATGGAGCAGGTGGGCGATGTAGCGGCGGAAAACGGAAAAATTGTGCAGCTTGGAGGCACTTTTTCCGGTAAGACCGGTGCATCTGATACCGTGATTGAAGCGGAGGGTCTTACTGTTGCGCCCGGTCTGATCGATACGCATGTACATTTCCGCGATCCGGGTTATACCTATAAGGAGGATATTTACACCGGCGCGCATGCGGCGGCGGCAGGGGGCTTTACGACAGTGGTGTGCATGGCGAATACCAACCCGGCTGCGGATAACGTGGAGACAGTTTCTTATATTGTAAAAAAGGCAGAAAGGGCGTGTGTCCGGGTGCTGACAGCGGCAGCGGTTACAAAGGGCTTAAAAGGAAAAGAATTGGTCGATTTTGAGAGCCTTCTGAAGTGCGGGGCGGTCGGCTTTACGGACGACGGTATTGCGCTGCAGGATGCGGCGCTTCTGGAAGAGGCAATGATGCAGGCAGCGCTTCTGGATGTACCGGTCAGTCTGCATGAGGAAGATCCCTCGATGATCATTTGTCCGGGTGTGAATGCCGGAAAGGTTGCGGAGGCATTAAAGTACGGCGGAGCGCCGGCGCAGTCGGAAAGCTCGATGGTGGAACGCGACTGTGCGCTTGCATTGAAGACGCGCGCCTCTGTGGTCATCCAGCATATCAGCGCAAAAGAATCCGTGGAGGCGGTGCGCAGCTACTGGCGCCGCGGCGCCCGGGTACACGGGGAAGTGACTCCGCAGCATTTTTCGCTGACGGAGGACATTGTGCCTGAAAAGGGCAGCCTTGCGCGGGTTAATCCGCCGCTGCGCACAGAGGCAGACCGGCAGGCGCTGATTGAGGGGCTGAAGGATGGCACGCTGGACATTATTTCCACAGATCACGCACCGCACAGCCGTGAAGAAAAGGCACGGGATATCAGGACCGCACCAAGCGGTATGATCGGGCTGGAGACGTCACTGGCGCTCGGCATCACGAATCTGGTGAAGCCCGGGCATTTGTCTCTGATGGATCTGCTGGAAAAAATGACAGTAAACCCGGCCCGGCTCTATAAGCTGCCGGCAGGTGCGCTCGCAGAGGATGCGGCGGCAGACATGGTGATTTTCGATGAAAATGAGACCTGGACGGTGACGGATAATTTCCGCTCAAAATCTAATAATTCGCCGTTTATCGGGCAGACGCTCACCGGCAGGGTAAAATATACCATCTGCGGCGGACGGCTTGTCTACGAGGATCGCTGAAAACGGTATTTGCAGGAAAGGAAGAGAAAAATGGGAAAAGTGCAAAGTAACGAGGCGCTCGGAGAGGGGTTCTATCTGATGCGTGTGGAGGAAAAAAACAATGCGCGGATGGGGCAGTTTTATATGCTGCGTGCATGGGAGACGTATCCGGTTCTCAGCCGCCCGATCAGTGTGTATGATGCAGATGAAGAGAGCGTGAGTTTCTTATATAAAGTGGTGGGAAAAGGCACAGAGCTTCTTGCACGTCTGCAGGCGGGCGATGAGATCACTCTGGATGGGGCGCATGGAAATGGCTTTCCGGATCTTGCAGACAAAAAGCGCATTGCGCTGGTCGGCGGCGGGGTAGGGATCGCGCCGCTTTATCTGGCGGCGAAGACCTATAAAAAAGAAAACCCGCAGTGTATCGTCGACATATATCTGGGCTTCAGCGGGAAAACGGTTCTGACAGAGGAATTTGAGTCGGTCTGCGACAAACTGACGGTAAACGTGGGTGGTTTTGTGACAGACGACATTGACCCGGCCGCTTATGATGCCATTGTCACCTGCGGACCGACGGTCATGATGAAGGTGCTTTACAATAAATGTGTGAAGAGCCGGACGGCTGCGCCGCTTTATGTTTCGATGGAGAACCGCATGGCATGCGGTATTGGCGCCTGCCTGGTGTGCAGCTGCAGGACATCAGACGGCAACCGCAAGGTCTGCAAGGACGGACCGGTCTTTTTAGGAAGCGAGGTGTTTAACATTGAGTAACAGATTGAAAACGACCTTTGCCGGTGTGGAATTTAAAAATCCGGTGGTGCTTGCTTCCGGTACCTGCGGCTTCGGCAGGGAATTAAATGAATATTTCGACATAGAACGTCTGGGCGGGATCTGCTCCAAGGGGCTGCTCGACCATCCGCACGGCGGCAATGATGGAATCCGTATCTGGGAGACGGCGAGCGGCATTATGAACAGCGTTGGTCTGGAAAATCCGGGTGTTGACGCATTTATAGAAAACGACCTCGATTGGGTGAATTCCAAAAATCTGGTAAATATTGTAAATCTTGGCGGACATTCACTGGACGGCTATCTGAAGGGCATGGAGAAGCTGAATGGGGTTGATCTGGATATTCTGGAGCTGAATATTTCCTGTCCGAATGTGAAGAGCGGCGGTATGAATTTCGGGACAAAAACCGAAGTTGCCCGTGAGATCGTGCGCAAAATACGCGCGGTCTGCCGGCATAAAATGGTGGTGAAGCTTTCACCGAATGCGGAGAACATTGTATCTCTGGCGCAAATGTGCGAGGAGGAGGGAGCGGACGGCGTTTCTCTTGTCAATACCTTCCTCGGTATGGCGGTTGATCTGAAAAAGAAGGCTCCCGTTTTCAACAATGTATATGCCGGACTTTCCGGTCCGGCTATCAAGCCGATTGCACTGCGGATGGTGCATCAGGTGGCAAAAGCCGTATCCATCCCGGTGATGGGACTTGGCGGCATTACTACCTGGGAGGATGCCATAGAGTTCATCATGGCGGGCGCTGCCGTCGTGCAGGTAGGCACTGCTACTTTCATGAAGCCGGACATCAGTATGGATATTATCGCCGGAATGGAGCGGTACCTGGAAGAAAATGGCTATGAAAGCATAGAGGAGATCCGGGGGATTCTGTAGAATTTGCCTGTGAGATAAAAAAGAGCTGCCGGATTCCGGCAGCCGCTTTTATTTCTTCGATTTTGCAGATTTGCCGGATTTTGCCGGCGCTGTGTTTTTCTCTTCTTTTTTGTCTTTTTTAAAACGTGCGAAAATGCCTTTTTTCTTCGGTGCCGGTGTCTCAAGCGGACCGCGCACGCCCCGTACCTCGGTTATGTAAATACCGCTTACGGTTGCTTTTACCTCTTTTTTCACCGGAATCAGCTCAAAAATCTTGGCATCTGCCACCAGCGTCATCACACGGGGACCGACCTTTGCCTTTACGATGGGAAGCTTTGACCTGCGCATCAGCTTCGGCGTCTGGTCAATTACCATCTGGGGAAGACCGGAATCCTTGATTCTCATCATCTTTTTATCAATAATCAGCATGGAGACGGTCTGTTTCATAGCCTCCATCTGTTCCTGCTGCGCGGCCTGTTTTTTCTGTGCTTTTCTGCCGAAAAAATATAGCACGCCGAGAATGACGACTAATACCAGCAGAATGATCAAAAGAACGTTAAATACTGACATTTTTCTCCTCCTCAAAAGTTTGCTTTTTTTATTTTAGCATCCTTTTTTTAAAAGTGCAATAATCTTTCGCATTACTGTGAAAAATCTGTGATAGCAATTGATTTTTCGGGGAAATTATGTTAGAGTGGCTCTTAGGTATTGTACATTTTTGGGGGAGGAATTATGGGCGAAAACAGGCACGAAAGGGAAGGATCTGGTGAGAGAAGAACCAGACACAGAGAAAGAACCGATGATATCAGACAGAGAACCGGTGATGCCAGACAGAGAACTGATGATGCAAGGCAGAGAAGGAAAGGTAATGGCGCGCGCAGAAAGAAAAAAAGAGGCGGCGGGGCGGCAACTGTTATTTTAATCCTGTTGATTTTATTTGTGGCAGCAGGTATTATATTAGTAGCCTCCGACTGGCTTGGCGTTGAGATTCCGATTTTCCGGGCGGGAGAAAAGCAGGTACTGCGCCAGGCAGAGGATCTTGCGGGGACATACGATTACGACGGCGCTATTGCGGCGCTTCAAGGGAATGAAAAGTACAATTCCAGTGTAAAGCTTCAGGAAGCAGCGGCAGAGTATCAGAATGCAAAGTCTGCCATGGAGACAGCAGTAGACGAGGTTATTGCATCTGCTGAGGCACGCGCGAAAGAATACGATTACCAGGGCGGTGCCGATCTGATTAAGGCAAGTCAGTATTACGGTGTAAGCAGTGTGCTGCAGTCGCTGGCAGCGCAATATGAGGAAGCTGAGGAGCATAAGGGCGATGTTGATGAACAGATGCTTGCCCAGGCAGATACGCTGGCAGCGATGTACGATTACGACGGGGCAATTGAGACGCTGAAGGCAGCTCCCGCTTATCAGGCCAATCAGGTTCTTCAGGAAAAAGTGCAGGAATACGAGACAGCGAAAGCATCGTGCGTGGCAATCAGTCCGGAAGAAGTGACGCATATTTTCTATCATTCGCTTATTGTAGATCCATCTAAAGCGTTTGTTGAAGGAGATCCCGGATATGCAGGCATGATGCAGTGGATGACCACGCTTTCGGAGTTTGATAAGATTACGCAGTCAATGTATGACAGGGGCTATGTACTGGTGAGTATTTACGATCTCTTTACCAAGAAAACAGCGGAGGATGGCACTGTTACGATTTCTCCGAACCAGGTGTATCTGCCGGAGGGTAAAAAGGCGTATGTGCTTTCCCTTGATGATCTCTGCTATTATCATACGTATGACAATCATGGAATCGCATCGAGGGTTGTGCTGGATGAGGAAGGAAAACCAACCTGCGAGTATATTCAGGATGACGGCACGGTAGTACGAGGCGACTATGACGCGGTTCCGCGGCTGGATGCATTCATAGAGGAACACCCGGATGCATGTTATCGCGGGGCACGGGGGATTATCGCGCTGACAGGCTACGATGGCATTCTGGGCTATCGCACAGACGGGGTTTACAGTGCAGAGCATAATTCCAATGAAGACACTTATTATGCGGATGAACTGCAGCTAAAATGGCTGGAGGAGCATCCGGATTTCAACTGGGAACAGGAGTGCGCGGAAGCGAAAAAGGTTGCGGAAGCGATGAAGGCGGAGGGATGGAGATTTGCGAGCCATACCTGGGGACATAAGACGGTAGGCGATATTGAGTACGGAAAGCTGGTAGCCGATACGGAGCGCTGGATGAAATATGTATCTCCGCTGATTGGCGGGACGGATGCCATTATCTTCGCACACGGGCAGGATCTTTCGCCCACCGGAACCTATGATTCATCGAATGATAAATATATGTATCTGAAAAGTCAGGGGTTTGATGTTTACTGTAATGTAGATTCTACGCGCTATACGACTACGGTAACATCCGACTACTTCCATCAGGGAAGAAGAAACCTGGATGGATACCGGATTTACCAGGATACAATTACGGACAACCCGCTGACGGCAGATCTGTTCGATGCGTCTGAGGTGCTTGACCCCCAGCGTCCGGGACCGGTTCCGGAATTATAGAAAATCCGGATGCGCAGAACGCAGAAGGATCCGGATATGAATTTATGATATGAAGCGGTATGACCGTTCATATAGGCAGATGAAAATGCTGCCGGGAGAAAATGATGTGTGGAATAAAAAGAGAGGATAGGTAGTTTTTATGAAAAGGAAAGCAGTAGTAGCACTTTTGACCAGCGTTGCACTTGTTGCGGCTGGATGCGGTTCTACGGAGAAACAGACAGAGGCTCCGGCAACGACAGAGGCAGTGACCGAGGCAGCTGAAGAGGAAACAACGGAAGCAGCCGAGGAGGAGACAACTGAGGCAGCTGAAGAAGAGACGACGGAGGTAGCAGAAGAGGAGACAACGGAAGCAGCTGAAGAAGAGACAACTGAGGCAGTAACGGAGACGGAAACAGAGACTGAGACCGAGGAAGAGACCACGGAAGCAGTAACGGAAACAGAGACTGAGACTGAGGAAGAGACCACAGAAGCAGTAACGGAAACAGAGACTGAGACCGAGGAAGAGACTACGGAAGCAGTAACGGAAACGGAGACAGAAACTGAGGAAGAGACTACGGAAGCAGTAACGGAAAC
>DKTR01000040.1:2474-6736 GCA_002473385.1 Lachnospiraceae bacterium UBA7225 | reverse complement strand
GACCACGGAAGCAGTAACGGAAACGGAGACTGAGACTGAGGAAGAGACCACGGAAGCAGTAATGGAAACAGAGACAGAAACCGGGGAAGAGACCACAGAAGCAGCAACGGAGGCAGAATCTGAGGAAGAAACTGTAGAAGAGACTTCGGAGGAAACTACGGAAAGCGAAAGCGAAGCTCCCCTGGAAATGCCGGAATATGCAGCATTGGATTATATTACGCTTGGCGAATACAAGGGACTGGAAATTGCGAAGGATCCGGTAGAAGTCAGCGATGAAGAAGTTCAGGCAATGATTGATACGGAGACCATTGAGACACTGACCGAGGGTACCGTAGAAGAGGGTGATACGGTAAACATTGACTATGTTGGAGAACTGGATGGCGAAGAGTTTGACGGCGGTTCCGCAACGGGTTATTCTCTGGAGATCGGTTCGGGTACCTTTATCGATGGTTTTGAAGACGGACTGATTGGCGTGACGGTCGGTGAGACGGCTGACCTGAATCTTACTTTCCCGGAGAACTATCATAGTGAGGATCTGGCAGGCAAGGAAGTAGTATTCCATGTTACGGTAAATTCCCTGCAGCGTGTTCCTAAGCTGACAGATGAAGTGGCAGCAAAGGTTGCAGATGGCATGACAGCAGAAGAGTACAGGGAAAGCGTGCGCAAAGATCTGGAGGAATCTGCAGCTATTCAGCAGGAAAACTATGCAAAGCAGAATCTGCTGATGGCGGTTGTAGATAACGCTACGGTGAACGGATATCCGACAGAGTACCTTGAGTACAATATGGAAATGACAAAGAGAAACTATACGTCAATGGCAGAGATGTACGGCATGACGTATGAAGAGCTGATTGAGGCTTATGGTATGACAGAAGAAACCTTCACGGCAGAGCTGGAAGAGCAGCTGAAATCCGTTCTTCCGCAGGAAATGGTACTTCTGGCGATCGCGGAGACAGAAGGAATCGAGATAGACGACGAGGAATATACAGAGCGCCTTACCGACATCATTGGTGAGACGGGAGAAGAGGATCCGGCAGTCACTATTGAAGATATGGAAGCACACTACGGTGAGGCTTATCTGCGTAAGTCATTGCTGCTGGATAAGGTGATGGAGTTCCTGGTAGAGAATAATTCCTTTGTTGAAGAAGCCGCAGACGTTGCTGAGGAGACTGCAACTGAGACAGAGAAAGTAACAGATGCAGAGGAAGAGAGTGAGACCGAAACTGAAGAAGAGACCGCAACAGAGACAGAAGAGGAAACTGAAACAGAGAGCGAAACTGTTGCTGAGACGGAAACTGAAACAGAAACGGAAACAGAAACCGAAGCATAAAATATTCAAAACAGAAGGTTACCCGGAGGCATTTAGGTCTCCGGGTGATTTTTTATAGAATTTTCAGCAGCAAAAAACATTTTGCAGGGATGTGCGGTTTAGCACACATGAGATTTTATTTTACAAACAGGAGAAGATACGGTATAATAGGCGGAAGATGGTGCAAAAAGGCACCGGACAGGGTGGGAGGATATCAGATGATTAACAAATTAATCAGCAACATTCAGAAAACAAAAGCGCCGGTTGTGGTGGGACTTGATCCGATGCTCGGCTATATCCCGGAGCATATTAAACAGAAAGCATTTAAGGAATTTGGGGAGACACTGGAGGGTGCGGCAGAAGCAATCTGGCAGTTTAATAAGGAGATTGTAGATCATACCTGGGATCTCATCCCGGCGGTGAAACCGCAGATTGCTATGTATGAGCAGTTCGGCATCGAGGGCCTGAAGGTGTACAAAAGGACGATCGATTACTGTCGGGAAAAAGGGCTGGTAGTGATCGGCGATATCAAGCGCGGCGATATCGGTTCCACGTCGGCAGCATATGCGGTCGGACATCTCGGAAAGGTTCAGGTGGGCAGTAAATCCTATGCAGCCTTCGACGAGGATTTTGCAACGGTGAATCCGTATCTTGGATCAGATGGTGTAAATCCGTTTATTGATGTCTGCAAAGATGAGAAGAAAGGGTTGTTCATTCTGGTAAAAACCTCAAATCCGTCCAGCGGAGAATTTCAGGATCAGCTGGTAGACGGCAGACCACTTTACGAGCTGGTCGGCGAGAAGGTGGCAGAGTGGGGAGAAGCCTGCATGGGTGATAATTATAGTTATGTTGGCGCGGTTGTTGGCGCTACCTATCCGGAGATGGGCAAAGTCCTGCGCAGAATCATGCCGAAAACCTATATTCTGGTACCGGGCTATGGCGCACAGGGCGGACAGGGAAAAGACCTCGTACACTTCTTCAATGAAGATGGTCTGGGTGCTATCGTAAACTCCTCCCGTGGCATCATCGCGGCATATAAGCAGGAAAAGTACGCTGCATTTGGGGCAGAGCACTTCGCAGAAGCGAGCCGTGCGGCAGTGGAGGACATGGTAAAGGATATTAACGGAGCTTTGGAAAGCCGATAAAGGAAGGCTAAGGGAGCTCTATAAATGGAATATTTCAGCACAAGCGGTACAGGGCAGACCTGTGCCGCTTTTTCATGAGCGGAATATTGCCGTGGCATTTACAGTTTCCCCAAGGTAACTATGGCACAATATTGTGCTTACTTTACAGGCAGTCCTTCTCACAATATAATATAGACAAAGCTTACGGAGAACGGCCGGTCCGGGGCTGAAAAAGCATATATTATTATAGATTCTGGAGGATATGGCGATGAATAAAAATACATTTAAGACAGTCAGGCTGGAAAAAGGCGAAATGAATATTTATGATTTTGGAGCAGTGAAGCTACATGCGTACAAAACGAATGATTTCCTGGACGATGAAGTATTTATTGTGGAGAAAGCAGGCAGCGCAGTAATTTTGGAATCCCCCTGTTTCTTTGATAACATAAAAGAGCTTTCGGAATATCTGAAGGATATGAAGATTGCGGGAATGCTTGTTGCCTATCATGGAGCCGGCGCTGTATTTCTGCCGGAGAGCCCTAAATATGCCACACAAAATGCCGTAGAATATTCAAAGAATGGAGGCGGAAAGTCACTGATTGAAAATTTTGCAAAAGCATTTGGTGATATTTTCGACAGCTCCGTTCATCAGATTACAAACATAATCGGAGAAGGAGAAATTGTGATTGGCGGCATCAGGTTTATTATCACACAGACTGCAGAGGCATTTGACGTAGAGATTCCGGAAATTAATGCAGTATATACGCATATGCTTGGTCATGATTGCCATTCCATTGTTGCGGGAGCGGACCACGCTGACGGCCTGATTGCTGAACTGCGTCACTATATAACAAAAGGTTACGATCTCATTCTGACATCGCATTATACGCCGGAGGATTTAAAGGATGCAGAAGCGAAAATTGCTTATCTGGAAAATGTGAAAAAGATTGCGGCGCAGTGTCAGGATGCAGAGAGCTTTAAGAAAGAGGTGCACAAGCAGTATCCGGCGTACAGCGGACAGAATTATCTGGATATGACGGCGGGATTCTTCTTCGCCTGAGAAAACCGATGGAGGACAGGGGCATGACGCATAGCGAAAAACGATTATATCTGATTAAAAAACTGTTGTCTGAGCTGCCGCAATACAGAAATATGGCAGTTCCGGACAATACGGAAGAACAGAAACGGCTTCTTAGAAGTCTTATGAATATTCGCCCACCTCGTCCAATTGGAACTGAATTTCTCAAAGTACAGGATGAATATCTAAGTGAGGAAGTCCGGGAAAAAGGGATTGTTGATAGTGATACTTTATCAGTATCTCCCATTTATGACCGCATTGCTCTTTGGCGTGGGGATATTACCACATTAAAGATAGATGCGATTGTAAATGCAGCAAACAGTGCTTTAAGGGGCTGCTTTGTACCCTGCCATTCCTGTGTGGACAACATTATTCACAGCGTCAGCGGTATTCAGCTGCGCCTGGCCTGTGACATATTAATGACAGAGCAGGGATATGACGAGCCGGCGGGAAAGGCGAAAATTACGCCTGCTTTCAATCTTCCCTGCAGCTATGTACTTCACACAGTCGGACCGGTTGTGTCGGGTGTTTTAACGAAAAAGCATTGTGAGCAGCTTGCAGATTGCTATAAATCCTGTCTGGAGCTGGCATCTGATAAGGGAATAAAAAGCGTTGCCTTTTGCTGCATCTCCACAGGTGAGTTTCATTTTCCGCAGAAAAAGGCGGCTAATATTGCGGTACAGACAGTCACGGATTTTTTACAGACAGACGAAAGGCTGGAAAAGGTGGTATTCAATGTTTTCAAACAGGA
>DKTR01000040.1:1957-2187 GCA_002473385.1 Lachnospiraceae bacterium UBA7225 | reverse complement strand
GGTATTCAATGTTTTCAAACAGGAGGATTATGACATATACAAAAAACTGCTCGGATAAAGTACAATGTTTAAAGTCGATTTTGCAGGAAACGGATACGGTCATTATAGGAGCAGGTGCGGGATTATCTTCCGCAGCAGGATTCACATACACAGGACAAAGATTTGAAGATAACTTTTCCGACTTTATCAAAAAATATGCTTTCAGAGATATGTATTCCGGCGGCTTCTAT
>DKTR01000040.1:0-1697 GCA_002473385.1 Lachnospiraceae bacterium UBA7225 | reverse complement strand
ATATGTATTCCGGCGGCTTCTATCCTTTTGAAAGCCTTGAAGAGCATTGGGCATACTGGTCAAGATATGTCTATATCAATCGTTATGCGGATACTGATAATGGAACATATAAAAGACTGCTTGAACTTGTGAAAGACAAAGACTACTTTGTGCTGACAACGAATGTTGATCATCAGTTTCAAAAAGCAGGCTTTGATAAACAGAGGCTGTTTTACATGCAGGGTGATTACGGATTATTCCAATGCAGCGAGCCTTGCCACAATTCCACTTATGATAATGAAAAGGCGATCCGTGATATGCTTATACAGCAGACAGATATGAAAATACCAACTGAGTTAATTCCGCATTGTCCTGTGTGCGGAAAACCAATGATGATGAACTTAAGAGCAGATGACACCTTTGTTCAGGATAAAGGCTGGTATCGGGCAAGTGAAAGATATTCAGATTTTATTCGCAGGCATAAAGGCTTAAAAGCATTATTTTTGGAGCTTGGAGTTGGTATGAATACACCGGGCATAGTGAAATTTTCTTTCTGGAGAATGACAGCAGAGAATCCAAAGGCAGTCTATGCCTGTGTCAACTTAGGGGGAGCTTTCGCACCAACGGAGATCAGAGACCGCTCTGTCTGTATCGATGCAGACATTGAGCGGGTACTCGAACAATTATAAGACAACGGATTCAATTGCTTCGTCCAACTTGAACAGAAAATTTCTTAATGTATTTTATAGTGTCATTTATCGAGTTAATCGTGTCATACATTGGTTAGAATAATGGGGAACATGTATATAATTCGATTCTTTAATCTGGAAAATAGCATTGTTTTGATGCTAATAAACTCCTGTATTTGCGGGCATAATGAGAATATTAGGTCAAATCGGGTCACAATCAGGTCACAATCGGGTCAGATATATTGACGCGATTGTCCTGGTTTGATATAATATGTCCAGCGAACGAAAGTAAGGGAGATGGTATTGTGCTTTTTCAGGAAAGTGAAACCGTAGAGCTGAAGGAAGTCGTTGTAGACGATATAAAAAAGGAGATCATTGCCTTCGCCAATTGTGACGGCGGCAAACTGTATATTGGCGTTCGGGATGATGGTACAGTGGTCGGACTTGATGATCCTGATGGCGTTTCTTTACAGATTAGCAATATGGTAAGGGATGCAATTAAACCCGATGTGACGATGTTTCTGCATTATAGAACAATAAAGGAAGATGGAAAAGAAATTGTCGCTGTAGATATTCAGCGCGGAACGGATCGCCCGTATTATCTTGCCAAAAAAGGGATGCGTTCAGAGGGCGTATATGTCAGACAGGGATATTCTTCTGTTCCTGCTACTGACACAGCAATCCGTCGTATGATTAAGGAAACGGATGGAGATCGCTTTGAGGCTATGCGCTGCTTAAATCAGGAACTCACATTTGAAATCGCAAAAAAAGAATTTGCGCTTCGGAAAGTGGAGTTTGGGTCGCAGCAAATGCGCACTTTAAAGCTGATTGACCAGGATAACCTTTACAGCAACTTAGGTCTGCTTCTGTCCGATCAATGTGTCCATACGATTAAGATTGCTGTTTTTCAGGGAACGGATCAGACAATTTTTAAGGACCGCCGTGAATTTACCGGATCGCTGATGCAGCAAATGAATGAAGTATATGATTTTATCGACTTCCGCAATCAAACCCGTGCAACCATAGAAA
>DKTR01000111.1:19356-20040 GCA_002473385.1 Lachnospiraceae bacterium UBA7225 | reverse complement strand
AAGTTTGCCACATCTACAACATGCGGCTCCTTCGCGGCATTCTCTATAATGGTACGACCCTCCGCCATCGACGCTGCCATCATAATATTGATAGTAGCTCCTACGGAAACCGTATCCAGATAAATATGGCTTCCTCTCAGATGCTCCGCTTCTGCAATGATGGAGCCATGCGATATCCTTGTCTTCGCACCGAGTGCCTTAAAGCCTTTTAAATGAAGATCTATCGGGCGGCTCCCGATATTACATCCACCCGGAAGCGGAACCTCTGCCCTTTTGTACTTTCCAAGCAGAGCTCCCAGCAGATAATAGGATGCTCTGATCTTCTTGATATATTCATAATCTACGCTAACGCTGCCAATCCCGGAGCCGTTGATCTGCACGGTCATTTTGCCTATTCGCTCCACCTTCGCACCAATACCGCGGATCGCTCCCAATAAAGCATGAATATCCTGCACATCTGGCAGGTTATCAATTATAACTGTGTCATCTGTCATGATAGCTGCAGCAAGAATGCCCAGTGCCGCATTCTTGGCGCCGCCAATTTCTACCTCGCCGACGAGAGGATTCCCGCCTTTGATAATATACTGTTCCATTGGACACCTCTGATATTTTATTTACACTCTTCCTCTATGTATATAACGTTTTCCCCTTAAATCAAAAAACACGGGCAGAGGCTCGGGAAAA
>DKTR01000111.1:0-19074 GCA_002473385.1 Lachnospiraceae bacterium UBA7225 | reverse complement strand
ACAGAGGCTCGGAAAACCTCCGGTTTTCCTCACTCGCTTCGCTCGGCAAATGAAAAGAATTCAGCCCACGATTGCATGGCATCGTGGTCTCCATTCTTTTCATTTTCCTCTGCCCTTATCGAACATTATAGCACATTCTTTGGATTTGTAAACAAAAATTAATTTCTCGACACAATTCCATCAAGATTTGAAATGCTTTCGAAACAATATCATGTGCTGCCTTTTCTATTTTTTGCAGGTTTGGCACTACATCTTGTTTTAATTATTTTCTGTTTTCCAGTACTTTCTTTTTTTCTGATGGAGTAACCGAAGGTACCAAGCAGTTCTCCGACCGCATGGTATTCACCGTGAGAATAGACCAGCAGCCCGGCATCGTTCAGATGGAATTTTCCGTTTTTATCGAGATAGGTCTCGTCAACGTGAACGGCAAGCACTTCGGCAAGGAATATGTGGTGGGAGCCCGGCTCCAGCACCTGCGTGACGCGGCACTCGATGTTGACCGGGCATTCTTTGATACACGGTGCAGTGATATGCTGCGATGCCTCCTCTGTAAGGTGCAATTCTTCAAATTTATCTATGTCCCGTCCGGAGCGTACACCGCAGATGTCCGTCTCACGCACAAGCTTTTCGGTCGTCAGATTGACCACAAATTCCCCTGTCTCCCGGAGAATCGCATAGGAATGCCGCTCCGGACGTACAGAAATATATAGCATGGCGGGATTTGTACATACCGTCCCTGTCCATGCCACAGTAATAATATTTGCTTTTTCTCCCGGCTTTTTGCAGCTTACCATAACCGCTGGCAGCGGATAAAGCATGTTGCCGGCCTTCCAGATCTGTTTTCCCAATGCCTTTCCTTTCTTCTTCATGCCTCTGGTTTCACAGCCCCGTTACTGCTGGAGTGTGGAGAACAATGTCGGAATAAGCTGCTTCTTGCGGGACACGAGCCCCGGCAGAATGGCCGAACCGTTTTCCACGGATTTGCCAAAAGCCTCCCGCACCAGCTTTTCCGCTCCTTCCCCGAAGCACAGCAGCTCAGTGGATTCGTTCAAAATATCCGTCAGCATGAAAAACAGCATAGTAAGGTGCTGATTTTCAAACGCTGTTTTCATATAGGCAAGTAGTTTTTCCTTGGCATCCGCTAGCTCGCCCTCCGTCATGGAGGTGATCTGTGCCACACCGAAGGTGGTCCCATCCTGTTCAAATTTTTTAAAGTCCTGATAAAAAATTTCTTCTGCCGACTTACTCTTCAGATTGCTGCCTGCAGCAAACATTTTTGACGCAAATTCCTGACAGTCGATTCCCGCCGTCCGGGCAAGCGCCTGCGCTGCAGCCTTATCCGCCGGAGTACAGGTGGGCGAACGGAACAGAAGCGTATCCGAAATAATCGCCGCGCACATCAGCCCTGCAATTTTTTTCGGGATCTCTACTCCCTGCTCCTGATACATCTGATAAATAATTGTCGCCGTACAGCCGACCGGCTGGTTGCGGAAGTACACCGGCATCATTGTCTCCAGCGAGCCAAGGCGGTGATGATCAATAATTTCCAGGATTTCAGCGCTCTCAATATTATCGACCGCCTGGGAGGGTTCGTTGTGATCGACCAGAATCAGCCGCCGTTTCTTAATACCAAGCAAATTCCGGCGGGAAATGGTTCCCACATAGTGACCGTTTCTGTCCAGGATCGGGAAATCGCGATGCCGCTTGCTCGCCATGATTTCCTTAATATCATCGGTAAAATCATCCTCAGAGAAGGCAATGATCTCATTATCCTTCATAAAAAACCGCACCGGCATGCTCTGATTGATCAGATGCGCAACCGTGTAGGTATCGTATGGCGTTGCGATGACCGTGCAGCCCTTTTCCCGTGCCAGAATCTGGATAGTTTTTGTAACAACTGCGTCCCCGCAGATAATCAGACAGCCTGCTTTCATCTCAATGGCACAGAGCTGCGTCTCGTAACGGTTCCCAAGAATGACCATATCGTGCTCTTCAATATAGGATTCCATGACCTCCGGACTGGAGGCAGCCACGATCACCTTGCCTTTATCAAAAAACTCTTCCGGATCACCCACATACAGCGTTCCGTCCAGCGTCTCCAGAATATTGCTGTACTGTGTCCGTGCCTTAGAAAGGATGGCATTGTCCACAACTGCCATATAAGACCGCGCAATATCACCGATACTAATTAAGCCCTCCAGCACGTTGTCTTCCTTTATAATTGGCAGCGTCGTGCCCTTTGTTTCATTTAAAAGTGTCCATGCCTTTTTTAAAGAAATATCGCTGGACACTCCCTGCGTGCGCCGGATCTCCATATCCTTTACCCGCGTCCTCACGTTTGGCACATAACCGGGCGCTTCCATATTAAATTTTTCCAGCACGTACTGTGTTTCCGTACTCACATGACCGGCGCGCTTCGCTATGTACTCCCCGGAGCCCGACTGATTTTTCAGATAGGCATAGGCAATTGCTGAGCAGATAGAATCTGTATCAGGATTTTTGTGCCCGATCACGTATATTTTATGTTTATCGTATTGTTCCATGAGTGTCCCCCAAAATTTTCTTCTTCTGTTAAATGATAGCAGAAATCACGGAATTAGTAAAGCAGACATTTGGCGGAAAGTCAGACGGTTACTGATTGGGTTACTGTGAATGAAGTGAATCGCAACACCAGCCATATAATGAGGAGTGCCCCCGGCGTCTGGTACACCGGAGGCAATTATGAAAAAATTTATCTATTAATCGGAGAAAGTTTTTTAACTGTCTATAGTATAACAACCATATATGAACAAATTATGAACGTATCATAAATTTATTGTAATTTTCTCCAATTTTTTTCTTTATATCTCCCGCTTTTTGTTATTTTTAACAGTTTTTATTTATTCACAGTCATGCATTTTCATACAGTTTTTCTCTGACTGCTGCGCACATGCACTGTAAATTTTACAGTTTCAGCTTTGCAAATAAAGCACCCAGATTTGTGGACACTCCCTCGGACTGCGGCAGCTCAATCGTTTCTTCCTGGATTTCCTCCGCCGTGACATCCTGCAGCGCTTTCATGCTGAGACTCAGCTTGCCATCCTTCACCGCAATTACCTTTACTTTTACCTTATCCCCCACTTTCAGCACAGCCGATGGTGATTTGATACGTTTTTCAGAAATCTGTGATACGTGTACCAGACCGCTCAGACCATTGCCGAGATTAATAAACGCGCCATAGGGCTGAAGGGATTCTACCGTTCCCTCCGTCACAAGACCTACTTCAACATTGGAGATTCTTGCTTTTTTCTCTTCTGCTTCGCGCTCACGGAGAATTTCCTTTGCAGAAAGTACCAGCTTTTTGTCCTCCTCATCCACAGTAATCACACGCAGCTCAATGTCTTTTCCAAGCCATTCTTCCAGATTTTCCACATAGTTCAGCGACAGCTTTGATGCCGGAACAAATCCACGGATGCCCTCCACATACACAACTACGCCCGCTTTTACTACGCCTGCGACCTTGGTTTTAATAATTGTCTGCTTATCCATCAGTGTCTGAAGCCTGTCCCATGCCAGCACGTCGTTTGCTTCCTTGCGTGACAGCATGATCTGTCCCTGTCCGCCATCTCTTCTGACAACTGTTGCAGAAATTTCATCCCCGATGTGGACCTCTTCCTTTACGTTGAAATTCGGATCATCCGTAAAGTCTTCAACACGGATCACGCCCTCCGTATAGTACTTCAGATCCAGGGTAACCTCTGTGTCTGTCACACCGATCACCGTGCCGGTCAGCACATCGCCCTCATGAATCTGTTTCAGAGACGCATTCAGCTCCGCCTCATAATCCGCCATGCTCTCCACAGGCGCTTCCGTTACTGCCTCTTCTGCTGCCTGCGCAGCGTCCTCTGCTGCTTCTTCTGCCGCCGCCTGCACAGTTTCCGGTACTTCTTCCGCCGTCTGCGCCTGTGTGAGCTCTTCTGTTACTTTTGTTTCATCTGACATTGTATTATCCTCCCTGCCTTTTTATCTGGAGTATAACACTTTTTCACCTGTATTTTCAATAGATTTGCACATTTTAAAACTCCAGTTTTGCTTTCTGTTCAAACTCAGCTGTCATATCAAACACGCGGATACGATCTGCGCCTGCAAGATAGAAGGTATCGTTAATATAAAGCCCGCGCACGTCATTGTATGCAGACCAGTAATACTGGCTGCGCCCTCCCTCAGAAAGATTGTATGTGAGAAGATTCTCAAAACCGCTTTCCTCATCGTAGGAAAATACCAGATAGTTATCGTCACACACAAAACCAAGCAGGTTCTTTTCCGGATTGACCAGAATTGCTTTATAATTATTCAGGCCGGCAAAGTAGCTGGCGCCCTTGATCACGTAGCGGCTGATTTCCGTTACATTGGACGGATCGGAAATATCAAACATGGACAGCTTGATGCCAGTCGTTGCACCCGTGTTTTCATCCGCCTCGTAACCAATGCCAAGCAGCCTGTCTTCCCCATAAAAATGCAGGTAGGATGAAAAGCCTGTCACCTTCAGTGCTCCGAGGATCTGTGGATTTTCCGGATCTGATAAATCTACAGAAAACAGCGGATCCGTCTGTCTGAAGGTCACAAAATATCCGGCATCTCCGAAAAATCTTGCAGAGCGGATTGTTTCTCCCGGGGCTATATCATCAATTTTCCCTGTCAGCTCCATCTGCGTATTATAAATATATAGTGCATTTATCTCGTCCCCACTGTTCCAGTCGGTTGCCACTACACGCAGATATCCGTCATACTCATCCAGTGAAAAAGTATCATTCAGATAACCCTGCAGCTCCGCAATGCCTACTCCGTGAATATTTCCGTTTTCGTAAGAGAATTTCATGATTTTTGTGACATTTCCGGTGCCCTCTCTCCACTCCTGACAGCAGATATATATGCTCTGTCCGCTCACATAAAACTGATCCGCGCCAGACACGACCGCCTTATGCGCAGTCATTTCCGACGGCTTATTGACGTTTACAGAGCCAATCACCAGATAACTCGTATTCTGCAGCTCTTCCGGGACATAAATGTCTTTCGCCTCCATGTACACACCATTCACCAGCGGCATAATTCCGCTGTCGCCCTGCGTGTCACCTATCACTGGTCGGAAACGTGTAAAGAGATAAACATAGTCTCCTACCTTCCTGCTGCTTTGATAATTGCCTTCCTGCTCCACACTTCCGGTCAATACTGGATTTTCCGGGTCTGAAATATCATAGGTAACTACTTTTGCGTAATCATAATACTCTGTGTAATAGACATCTGATGTATCTTCCTTCAGGCTGCTTCTGCTGCCAGTCGTCACAAGATTCAGAATATTTCCGCTGATATACATATCGCGCACAGATTCATCGAGAGATTCCGGTTCGATCGTCTGAATCAGCTCCATCTGCTCCCCATCGGCGCTGATGATCTTCACCGAACTGTTCCGTTTCATTATATAAATATACTTCCCGTCTGTCTTTACAATATCGCCTTCATCTACACCCATTTCCCGCAGATTCGTCTGCGAATAATCAGCTCCCGCCCCTGTATCAGCCGAAGATGCCGCGCTGCCGGAAACTGCCGAATCTTCCAGGGCAAACTCTGCCGTCTCATAGAGCTCCGCCTTTGCCAGTGAAGCAGACGATGCCTCCTGGTATTCCCTGAGCCGGTTATAGAGCGCCTCCTCGCTGCCGATCGGGGCGATTCCCTCCTCTGCGCTGTCATTTCCGGCTGCATCATCTGCAGCATCCGCACTCTGTGCCTGCCGCGCCAGTTCTTCCCCCTGCACCGGTTCCGTGACTGCCTGCAGCTCCTGCGCTGTTTCCGTAACTGCCTCCTGCTCCCGCACTGCTTCCGCAACTGTTTCCGGCTTCTGCGCCAGATCCGTAACTGCCTCCTGCTCCTGCACTGTTTCCGCAACTGTTTCCGGCTCCTGCGCCAGATCCGCAACTGCCTCCGGCTGCCGGTTGTCGATTACCCGCCCTTCGGTGATGCCAACCTGGCGTCCTGCTGCAAAAATCAGCACAACGGCTGCCGCTTCCGCAAGCGGTATTTTATATTTCCGGATAAAGGTGTACAGCCGCCTGCCCCCGGAAGGTTTCTTTTTTTCGTCCTCCAGCCTCTTCTGCACATTTTCCGGACGGAGCGTCTCCGGAACGTCGACATCCTTTGCCGATTCTCTGATCTGATCCATTAATTTCTTTTCATCCATAATGTCCCCTCCTCGTCAAGCTAACCAGGCTTCCATTTTTTCCAGCGCGCGCTTCTGTCTGGAACGTACTGTACTGTCGTTCATCTGCAGCATCTGACCAATCTCCCGGCTGCTATATCCGCCGAAAATATGCATGGACAGAATCAGGCGCTCCTCATCTGCAAGACGCGCAAATGCCGCCCTCACATCAAGCTGCTCCTCCGCGTCCCCCTTCTGCCCGCACAGATCCTCCGGAAGCTCTTCTGTTTTTTGCATATACTGTTTCAGACAACGGCGGCACTTATTGTAAAGAATTTTAAAAATCCAGCTTTTAAAGGCTTCCTCCTTATTCAGCGAACCGATCTGCGCCCAGGCATCCGTGACCGTGTCGCTGACTGCATCCTCCGCATCATGACTGTTTTTCAGCGTATAGAGCGCAAACCGGTACAGCTCCTGGTATACGCTGCGATACAGCTCTGCAAATGCCTGCGTATCCCCTCTTTTTGCCTGTTTTACTAATTTCATCTGTTGATCCATAAGCTTCCCTCTTTTTCGTGTGGTATGATCCTGCCGGACAATTTCCACTCATGCGCGGCACCTGATTCTATTAATGCCTGCTGGAAATTTCCTTACGTATATATAGTGTCAAAATTACAAAAGATTGTTGCATATAAAATAAATTTTTTTACTCCTATTTTTTGCCAGCTTCCCGCGGACACGCTTCATTCAGGAAATGATACCAGTACCCTTCCGGTTCTATACCCCCGGTATCTGCCGCAGACAGCTCCTGCTCACCGCTGCTGGTCACTGCTTCCTTATAATAAGGAAATCCGTACATCCTTGCAAGATGCTTTTCCTGCATATCCCGGAATTTTCCCGGCACCGCCAGGACATAGCGGCCGCCCGCATGGCATCCCAGCATAAGATGATGGTATTGTGCGTATGCCTGCCGCAAAAAGGTGTTTTTCCCAAACTGCCATTCCTCTCTCGGCAGAAAAGAAAGATCCTTGGGCGCAATGCTGATACACTGTGTAATTTCCTCATCCGCAAACGGGCAGAGCTGCGGATAATGCTGCAGGAAGTTCTGCCAGCGTCCGGCAAGCGTTCCCTGTCTCTGCACGCTTTGCGCCTGGATTCCCTGCTCCTGAGTTTCCTGCCCCTGAGTTTCCTGCTTCTGAGTTTCCTGCTTCTGAGTTCCCTGCTCCTGCAAACTGCTTTCCTTTTCCGGCATTCCCATACTGATCTGCGGTGCCGGCTTCTCCCGCACCTTCTGCATCACTGCCATTCCCGCTCCGTTCTGTTTCTCTGGCTCCCCTGCGCCCGCCTTTATACTTTCTTCCGGCTCCCGGTCGGTAAACTGCTCTACTGCGACCGGCTCATCATCCCAGACCGTTATATAATTCTCTCCCGCTCCTCTCATCCAGAGTCCGCGCAGCTCTCCGGAGGTATAAGACGAGCCGCCGATATGCGCCGCCTGACTGGTTGTCTGGAAATCATACGCCTGATTTTTCAGCCCCACACTGCCAAGCCAAATACCGTAAATGCTCCCCTGTTTTCTCACAAAGCCATAGACCTTCAGCTCCGGGATATCCTTCCCGGAAGTCTGCAGATGCATGCGCAGCCGGAAAACGCCGCCCCGGATCTCCACCTTCGCATAGCCGCAGTTGCTTTGTTTCCTTCCTCTCTGATATTCATAAATATACGATATAAAACGACGATATTCTGACACGTACTTACTCCACGTTTCCGTTTTCATAAGTATATGCCAGAATATCGTTTTCATGTCATATTCTCTTGTCTGTTATAGTTTCACCCTATGATGTCTTTTTGGCACGCGATTTGCTCGCGGTAGTTTTGCCCTCTGCGGCTCTGGATACCGCACTCTTACGCCCTGCTGCTCCGGATACCGCACCCTTACGCGCGGTAGTTTTGCGCTCTGCCGGCTTGCGCTCCGTATATTTAAATACCGTAACTCCATAAGGCGGCAGATTATACTCCAGATAATACGGCTGTCCGTCCTGTTCCCCTTTTACTGCTTTCAGTGAAGCAGGCAGTTCCTGTCCGTTTCCGCCAAAACGCGTCTCATCACTGTTCAGAACCAGCTTGTAGGTTCCGAACTGCGGAACACCCACGCGGTAATCTTCTCTCGCTACCGGTGTAAAGCTGATCACAAACAGCAGGTTGCTCTTTCTGTCTGCGGAATGGCGGATAAAGCTGAAAATACTTCTGCTGGAATCATCCGCATTTATCCATTCAAAGCCATTCCACGACTGATCCAGCGTATACATTGCCGGATCGTCCCTGTACAGGTGGAGCAGCGTTTTTACATATTCTTTTAACTGGCTATGCTTTGCCTCGCCGAGCAGATACCAGTCAAGCTCTCTCGCCTCACTCCACTCCTGGAACTGCGCAAATTCCTGTCCCATAAAGAGGAGCTTTTTACCAGGATGCGCAAACATATAGGCATAGCCCGCCCTGAGATTCGCGAACTTATCATCATAAAGCCCGGGCATCTTGTTGATCATAGAACATTTCAGATGCACAACCTCATCGTGGGAAAGCACCAGAATAAACTTCTCCGAAAAAGCATACGTCATGGAAAACGTCATTTTATTATGATTGTAGCTTCTAAAATACGGATCAAGCTTCATATAATCGAGGAAATCATGCATCCAGCCCATATTCCATTTCAGGCTGAAGCCAAGCCCGCCGTCCTCCGGATTTCCTGTCACCTGCGGCCATGCCGTTGATTCCTCGGCAATCATCAGTACACCCGGATTTCTCTTCCGGACGATGCTGTTCAGATGGCGGAAAAACTCAATTGCCTCCAAGTTCTTATTTTCTCCATATTTGTTCGGTATCCACTGTCCGCCGGAACGCCCGTAATCCAGATAAAGCATAGACGCCACAGCGTCCACACGCAGTCCGTCGATATGGAAATGCTCCACCCAGAAAAGCGCGTTTGCAATGAGAAAATTGCGTACTTCATTTTTTTCAAAATCAAATACCTTCGTTCCCCAGTCCGGATGATCCCCTTTTCTGGGATCTGCATATTCAAACAGCGGCTGTCCGTCAAACTCGGCAAGACCGCATGCATCCTTCGGGAAGTGTGCCGGTACCCAGTCAAGAATAACACCGATTCCGTTCCTATGGAAGTAATCTACCATGTACGCAAAATCCTCCGGGGTGCCATAGCGCGCTGTCGGTGCATAGTATCCTGTCACCTGGTACCCCCAGGAACCATCAAACGGGTGCTCGGCAATGCCCATCAGCTCGACATGAGTATAACCCATATCCTTTACATAATCTGTAATGCGCTCCGCAAATTCCCGGTAGTTGTAAAAGCCCTCCGGATTTTCGTCGGTCGGCGCATGCTTCATCCAGGAGCCCGGATGCACCTCGTAAATCGACATCGGCATCGCGTCAAGCTCCTGCTTCTGACGCTTATCCACCCATTCTCCGTCGCTCCATGTTAAATTGAAAATATCTGCCACCTTCGAAGCTGTCCCCGGGCGCAGTTCTGCATGATTTCCGAACGGGTCTGCTTTATAAAGCCTCCTCCCGTCATGGGTACATATCAGATATTTATACTGCTCGCCCACCTGTATGCCTTCCACAAACAATTCGTAAATGCCAAGCGGCTCCAGCCGCTTCATCTCGTAAGCAGGGGACTCCACCCATTCACAAAATTCTCCGGTCAGATGCACTGCCTTTGCGTGCGGCGCCCACACCGCAAAATGCACACCCTTTTTCCCGTCGATTTCCGCCGGATGCGCGCCCAGCTTTTTGTAGATATCGTAATGCGTTCCCTGTCCAAACAGGTACTGGTCAAGCTCGCCAATACGGATATCCCACTGATTTGTTTCCTTTTCTTTTGCCGTTTCCATACCATTCTCCTCGCTCTTTATACTTATTTGCAACTGCCGCATTGCTATACAACATAAATTGCAGCTCTGCCCGGCTGCACCTCCGTATGAATTTTCCCGTTTTCCACCGTTCTTTCTTCCCCGCTCAGAAAATCTGTCACTACAGCCGCCCCAACCGGAAGCGGGATCTCCATATGAGCAGGTGCCTCGTCATTATTGACTGCCACAATCACCGCACGTTCTCCCAGGATTCTTGCAAATGCGTACTGGCGGGTGGTCAGAAGCAGTTCACGGTACCTGCCCTCTACCAGCACTTCATTATCCTTTTTAAGTTTACCCAGTGTACGGATGTATTCCGTCAGCTCCGGGTGCTGATTATTTTTTATGCACTCCGACACAAGCAGACGCGGACGCATTGGATCGTCATTCGGACCTTCCTTTCTGCCCTCCACGCCAAACTCGCTTCCATAGTAAATAGACGGAATGCCCGGCAGCGTATACAACAGCGTATACACCGAAATAATGTGTGATTTATTATTCAGCTTCGACATAATGCGGTCTACGTCATGATTGTCTACGAAGGAATACAGCTTCCTTCCGCGGTAAATGCCGCCATTTTCGTCAAATTCCCGCCGTATCGTGTGCGCAATCTCAAAGTAATTGTGATCATTATGCCCGGAATACAATCCCTTGTGAAGCTCATAGTTCGTAACAGAATGCAGCACTTCATCATTCGCCCAGCGCGCGTAATCACCGTGGATGACCTCACCCATCAGCCAGAAATCTTCCTTTTCCTGTGCTGTCATCCAGCGCATTTCCTTCATGAAATCAAAGTCCAGGCAGTCTGCACAATCCAGCCGGATGCCATCTATGTCAAATTCCCGTATCCAGAAACGGATCACATCAAACAGATAATCCTTTACCGCTCTCTCATACAGATTCAGATTGACAAGCTCAAAGCAGTTCCGCCACGCCTCATAGCCGAAGCCGTCATTGTAGTGTGTATTCCATCCGAAATTGATACCCTTATACCAGCTGCAGTATGGAGAATGCTCCCGGTTCTTCTGTATATCCTTAAATGCAAAAAACTCTCTTCCCGTATGATTAAACACGCCGTCCACCACAATCCGGATGCCGAGCGCATGCGCCTTCTGCACAAACTGCTTAAAGTCCGTATTGTCTCCAAGGCGCCGGTCTACCATGCGGTAGTCCCTGGTATCATATCCATGAGAGGTCGACTCAAACAGCGGACCAATATAAATTGCCGTGCAGCCAATGTCCTGCAGATGCGGCAGCCAGTCCTCCAACTCGTCAAACCGGTGCGTTACTTCTTCCTGTGTGTTATATTTCGGGGCGCCCGTCATTCCGAGCGGGTACATATGATAAAATACTGCTTCTTCAAACCATTTACTCATTCCAGCCATAACCTCCAGATAGTTTTGTTCTCAAAGCCCATTGCCGGCAAGCAGGCAGACCACATACCTGCGGCGTAAAACCAGCCGCCTTGCAGAGATGCATCATGAATTAATGCCATGCATAAACTGATGAATCAGGCTGCGCTTCGTCTCCTCGCTTACTTTTACGCGGGATCCCGGTGTTTTCTGATTCCCTCTAAATAAAATATAGTGATTGAAAAGACCCAGAAAACCCAGTGCAAACTGCTCCTGCCTGCCATTCATATTTCCCAGAACCGGAGCAGCTTCGTCAAAAAGCTGTACAGCGAGGCTGTGAATTTTGTTTATATATGGCCGGACAGCCTGATAAGCCTCATTTTCCCGCGCAGAATAAGCAAGGGACATCATCAGCAGATACGCCCGGTAATTTGCGTCGGCACAGTCCAGCAGCACCGTAGCAAACCTGTATAGTGACTGCTCCACACTCACACGGTAATGCGCCGCCTGCGAAAGCATTTCCGCAAAACCACCGAGTTCCTGCGCAAGCAGCGTTTCCAGCAGCCCATATTTACTTCCGAAATAATGGTACATTGTCGGCTTTGTCACACCTGCCCTCTGGCAGATCTCCTGAGTGCCGACCGCATCGAACCCTCTCTGATAAAACAGATCCAGGGCACACGCCAAAATTCGTTCTCTGTTTTCCATAATGATACCTTCCAGGTATACCCTTCTCTTCACTAACCTACATCATTATTTATATGGCTTTTGTCTACAGTATACCGAACGGTATATCCTTTGTCAAGCACAAATAGTTCACCGTAATCACAGTATGCGTTTCCTGCAGCAAAAAAATCCACATATCGCTGAATTGTGATATGCGGATTTTATCGATTCCTATTTGATTTTCTTAAAATTTTTTCCTTTGAGAATTACGCGGTCGTTTTCATCAAAGCGCTTACCGGAAATACTGGAGGTCAGTTTGCCAATGCCAAAACGATTGGCATGCTTTATTGCCTTGTCCATAATTTCCTTGACATCCAGGATCGCCACAGGCTGATCCGGCGACTGCATTGCGCCGATGCACTCATACAGCGCATCCACTGCGGAAGCATCCAGAGAACAGCCGTTTTCCAGAGCATAATACTCTCCAAAGCTTACCAGCTCGTCGTTTGTCAGCATCGGAACACTGATCGTCACGTCGAACTTCTCCGCAAATGCTATATTGCGTGCCAGCAGATCCTGCAGGTAACGCCGTTCGTCCTCCAGGATGACCACCAGACTATCCGTCTTAAAATCCATCGCCATGGCAAGCTGCGACACAGCATCGTCGCTCAGATCTCCGGCCTCCTCAATAATCAGAACACCGCCCGCCATTTTATTGACAGTTGCCGCGATATCCTTCTTATTAAGGTCTTCCGCATAAATTTTTGCCACCTTCACGCTCGTCTGTCCCTTACAGCGGCTGATGATTCTGGCAAGAGAAATCGCCAGTGTTGTTCTGCCATTTCCCGCATCTCCTATCAGCAGAACATTTCCGCTGGAAGAGGTCTTATTCGCAACCACGCTGCGCATAATCTGCGTCACTGCGTCATTGATCTGCTCATTCATACCGCTGATCTGTGTCCAGAAGCCCAGCATGGATTTCTCTTTTCCATCAAGCCCGTTTCTCTTATAGGCTTCCGGCGCAAATGCCGGTTCCGGCTGGCTCTGCGGTGCCGTTGCCTGCGGTACTTTCTGCGGCTCCGTATCTGCTGCCTGACTCTGCGGTCTTACAGGCACCGGCTCACTCTGCGGTGCTTTCCGCGGCTCTGTATCCGCCATCTGGCTCTGCGGTGCTTTCCGCGGCTCTGTATCCACCGTCTGGCTCTGCGGTGCTTTCCGCGGCTCTGTATCCGCCGTCTGGCTCTGCGGTGCTTTCCGCGGCTCTGTATCTGCTGCCTGGCTCTGCGGTCTTACAGGCACCGGCTCACTCTGCGGTGCCTCCATTCTCCGGGCAGCTGCCGCATAGGACCGGATCGGGGTATCACCGATTTCCTGACGGATTCTCTTAGAAATATCAATGGTAGGTGCCGTCAGCGGATCAACCTTTTCCTGCTTTACAGCTGTCTCTACAACTGTGCGCACTGTCGGCTGCACATTCTCATCTGCCATACGCCGTCCGCCATCCGCTTCCGTATTTACAACAGTACGGACTACTGGTTTTCCTGTTTTCTGAACACTCTGTCCTGCCGTCTGCGCGCACCCGTCTTCCATCTGCGGCTGCCCGCTCCGTCTCTCTGCCGCCGCATTCTGTGCAGTGTCATCACCGGAAGGTGCTGCTGTTCCGGTAAGAAGATCGTCAATGCTCATTTGTCCCGGAAGGTCCTCTTCTTCTTCAAAATCGTCTGCCGCTGCAGCAGGCACCAGTGTCGGCGCACTTTCCAGCTCTTCAACCGGTGATGCCGGACGGATACCGGACAAAATCTCTCTCATACTGTTCGCGAGCTCACTCTGAAGATCAATCGTATTGACACTGTTTACCGGCATTCTCAGCTCCGGCATCTTAAGATCCGGTTCAGCCTTTTCCGGTTCTTCTGGAATCTGCGGCATCGCCGGGGCCTGGACTGCAGCGGCAATCTGCCGCTCTGTATCCATAATGATGCTGTCCGCAATCGCATCCTTCTCCGATTTCGGCAGTTCCTTCGTAATAACCTCATCCAGCGTCGGTACCGCTTTTTCTACTACCTGCTCCTTCGTCTCCATATCCACGATCTCGCTCGGATTATCATAAACCGTCTGCTGTTCCGGTGTGAGCGGGACATATTTCTTCTTCAGCTCCAGAGCCGCAACCACGTATTTTCCATTGTGGAACCAGAGTGCAAGATCGTCGCACTCCGCCACACATTTATCAATCATCCCGGCTTCATCATACCGCTTCGCCAGCTCATATGCCCACTGCTCCGTATACTCCCTGCTCTTCAGCTCCTCCAGAACCGCAATCTGCTCCTCCAGTGATGAGCCGCGTCCCTTGTAGATTTCATATTTCAGAATATATTTACTGTTATCATTTGGGGAAAGATTCACATATTCCGTGTAATATTCCACGGCATCATCAAATTCCTGCGTCTGCACACACGCTTCTGTCAGACGGTAAAGAATCTGCCGGCTCCCCGGTGAGCGTCGGTATGCACGGTACAGGATCGCCTTGCTATCTTCCGCTCTCCCAACCGCCTCATATATTTCACTGATCATGCACAAAGTGCGCACACTGCGCACGCGCTTCCATTCTATCGTATCTGCAATGCCTGCAGCGCCCTCATAATTCTGATTCTCTACTTGTTTATTAATCTCTTCCAATTTTGCCTGGTATTCAAACTTGTCCACTTTCATGCACCTCTTATTTTGTGTGTTCTTCCCCTCTGGTAACATCCCTGTGATATAATTTCACATAGTTGTAATAATTCTAGCATAACACACTCTGCTTGTCAAAGGAAACGCCGGGTTTTTTCGCGCAAAACCGGCATAATTCGCGTCAGCCAAGATTTGCGAGGAAAACACTGGCAGCAATCCCGGAAAATGTGGCAAACAGAGCGCCTGCTAAAGTATAGCGCGTTTTCTTCACCTTTGCAGTCATAAAATAAACGCTCATCGTGTAAAAAACTGTCTCTGTGCAGCTCATTATAATAGAAGTAATCAGACCGATCCGCGAATCCGGTCCGTACTCTTTGAAAATATCCAGTGCCAGCCCCGTCGCCGCACTGGAAGAAAACATGCGGACAATGGACAGCGGTACCAGCTCCGGCGGAAAACCGGTCCATGCGATCCCCTTTCCCAGAAGAGAGGAAAACAGGTCGAGAAACCCGGATGCGCGCAGGATTCCTACTGCTGCCATCAGACCGACCAGCGTCGGCAGAATTGTCACCACTGTTCTCAGCCCCTCTGCTGCTCCCTTCACGAAAATTTCGTACACATTTTTCTTCATAAGCAAACCATATCCCACAATAATGAAAATGATCAGCGGAATCATAAAAACAGAGAGAAACATTAAAATATTCATAAAATTACCCGGAGCCATGCTTTTCTACAGCATATGCTCCGGGTAATCTTTCTATTCACCTGCGTTTTTATCTTTCTTTTTCTTAAAGAAAACCGCCGCTATCAGAAGGACCAGAGCCACAAGCACCGCTATCACATATGGTATGATTGCCGTTGTATCACCTGTCTGCACCGGATCGCTGCCGTTTGCAAGCATTGCCGCCGCAGTCTGCGAACCGCCGTACTCTGCATACTGCTGTGCATAAGACTGCCTCAGTTCCTCCGACGAAACGTTGGAGTAACCGCCTGCAGGAGCAGTGCTGAAGTCATTTACTACCTCTGCAATTGTGCTGCGGCCCGCCTTCAGAATAATCTGCTCACCGACAGAATATTTAATTTCAAACTTCTCCGGCCCCTCGCTTCCGGAAATCAGATTACCGTTTGCATCCGTCTCCCCTACATAATAGGTGCCTGCAGGAAGCCCATCAAAATCAACCGTCGCATAAACATCGGAATCTGTCAGCGTCACTGCCTTCACGCCCGCATCTGTAAACCGCTGCGTTTTCGCCGCATCCGTAAACAGTGCAAAATAGAAGGTTCCGTTCATCTTCACTGCTCTTCCTTTGTACGAAGCGCGCTTTGCCACACGGATTTTTCCGCGTGTTCTTCCGGTCTGCATGGTAACGCTCGGCGTAATTTTTCCGTCGTCAGTGATCTTAATCGTCGTATTGCCCACGCTCTTTCCGATTACCGTGGAGAAGGTTCCCCGGCTGCCCGGCTCATACCCCTCCGGTGTGCCAAGTTCCACCAGCGTGTATTCCTCGCCGACATTGAGTCTGCCCTCACAGAGATAAGCGTTCTCCGTACTTGTCCATTCATCAACCACATTTCCCGCCGAATCCAGAATCTGCAGTCTGGCGCCCGCAAGCATGTAGCGCAGATCTTTTCCGCTGTCATCCTTTGCCACGCTGTCAAACGCTTTTCTGGAAATAGAAATTTTGGTCGTTACGTTCGTGACGGCAGCGTTTGCCGTTCCGCTTTTTTCGTCAACGGTAAATTTCACCTGCGCGGTCTTTGTGTAATGTCCGTTCGGATACTTTGTCTGAACCAGTGTATAGGTACCCGGATCAAGTTCCCCGGTAATCTTTTCCGCCGAGGAGCCGCTCGTCCAGCTCTTCACCGTCCTTCCGCTGCTGTCGCGGATCTCCAGTGTAGCTCCTGCCAGATATTTCCCGGTATTCGATGCCAGCACAGAACCTGCATGTACCACCGTTGCCTTATTTTCTGTAAATGCCGTCTGTACCTTTCCGCTGTTCTTCACCGTAAATTCCCGGCTCGCAGCCGAAATAATGTATCCCTTGCGGCGTGTGGTCTGCTTCAGTGTGTAAGTCTTATCCGCCTCCAGCTTTCCAGTCAGCACAGCGCCGTTTTTTCCGCTCCAGATATTCTCTGTGCTGCCCTTCTCGGCAACGGTCATCTCCACACTATCCTTCGCGAAATCTGTGTAGGAGCTTTCTTTTCCCGAAGAAACATCTTTTGCGAGTATCTGCACCTGCGTGGGCTGTGTCTCAAACTCCGCTGTTCCCGTATGCGCGTCTGGTGATGCTGAATCCGGCTTTGCCAGCTTTATGGCTGCCGCTGTCTCTGCCTGTCTCACATAACCCGCCGGCACCGCAAGCTCCGTCCACCGGTATTCCCCGGAAGTGAGCTGTCCGTCCAGGCCGATTGGAAGTCCCTTTACCACAGCCTCTCCATTTTGCAGGGCGTATTCACTGCTCCAGGTCTTCCCATTCTGCGAGAAGGTCAGCCTGAACAGGCCGCCGCTTAGCAATCGGCCTTCCCTTTTATCAGTCAGCCTTGCTTTCACGACCGTATATACATTAGTAATCACAACGTTCTGATTGTACAGGGTATTTCCCGCCGTCTGACTGCTATCTGCCGCGTCCTCCCGGATCTCGATGGAAACCGGTCCGGTCTCCGTAATCTGCTGCCCGGTAGCCGTACCATCCCTGTTCGCTCCGTTTGTCTGGTAAACGGAAGTATAATCCTTTGTCTGGTCAAGTGTCAGTGCGCCATCCTTTTCCAGAAAATGATTTCCTCCGGCATCAACTGTATAAACCCCGGCGGCAAGTCCCTCCAGCTTCACCTTCATCCCGGCTTTGCCCCTGACCGTCAGCACACCATTTTCTATCGTATAAGAGCTCTGCGGCATCGGATTTCCTTTCTCATCCAGTACCTGCACACCTTCAAAGTTTCTGCCATCCCGGTCTCTGACAGCCACCGTATACTGCTGATCCGCGCTGGTAATCTCACCGCTGTGCTGCAGGCTGATTGTCAGCCAGTGACTGCTATCCCGTGCCGCCAGAGCCTTCGGGATATTGTTTGTCTCCGTCTCAACAGGCGCCGCCGTTTCACTCTCTGTCTCAGAGCCTGTCTCCGTTTCACTTTCTGTTTCAGGAACTGTTTCCGTTTCACTCTCCGACTCAGATACCGTTTCCGTTTCTGTCCCGCTCTCCGGCTCGGATACCGCCTCCGTTTCCGTTTCACTCTCCGGCTCCTGTGCCGTTGCCGCAAGCACGAAATCAGAAAAACCGTCTGTTTTAAATTTCAAAGATTTCAAACCGTTCTGCGCTGAAGCATACGTCATTTCCGCATCCAGCAAAGCTGCTTTCTGTCCGTCTGTCCCGGCGGAATCTGAATCCGCTGCAATTTCTTCATTTGTCATTTTCCGGATATGGAAAAGCTTCACCTGCTCCTCTTGAAAATCTGTTCCCGTAAAAAGCGGATTCTCAAACGTGAGCGTCACCTCAATCTTTTCCGGAAGCCGTCCGGATGCATCCTCAAATTCCTTCAGGCTGATTTCCTTGCCCTTCTTTGTTTCAAAATGAAGGTCATAGATCTGATACGCTCCAAAAAAACTGTCCTTATCTGCCTTTTCCACCAGAGCAATGTCCCGTTCATAAGCGCTGTCCCCTGCTTTCACAGGTTTCACTTCAAGAGAGGCATCCTCCGGAAGCGTAATGCCGTCCGGCACCTTCACCTTCACAGACATGCCGTCCTTCTCCCATATATATTCGTCCTTCTTTTCCGCCTCCGTCTGCTTTTCCGTTTCCGTATTCTCCGTTGCTTTTGCAGGCGCTTCCGTCGGTTTCTCCGTCGGTGTCTCTGTCGGTTTTTCCGTCGGTGCTTCCGTCGGTTTTTCCGTTGGCACCTCTGTCGGTGCTTCCGTCGGTTTTTCCGTTGGCGCCTCTGTCGGTGCTTCCGTCGGTTTTTCTGTTGGCGCCTCTGTCGGTGCTTCCGTCGGTTTTTCTATTGGCGCCTCTGTCGGCGCTTCCGTCAAAGGCTCAGCCAGTGCTGCCTCCGCCAACTGCTCTGTCTGCACATCCTGTACATTCTCCGCCAGAACTGTATGGCTGGCAAACAGCATTGAAACTGCCAGGATCATCGCAGCTCCTTTTCTTCCCCGTTTCTTCATAATAATCCTCCATCCTCTATTTTAATATACGGACATCTCTCCCAATCTGTTACGCAAAAAATTTAATGATGCCAGGGTCCCAAGGTCTAAACCCACGTGAGCTTGCTCACATGTGGGTGAAAGACCTTGGGA
>DKTR01000075.1 GCA_002473385.1 Lachnospiraceae bacterium UBA7225 | reverse complement strand
AAAAAGTCGGACATTTTTCGTTATCTTGCCGAAACATTTGGCATTTTTATTGACTTTTTTCATCAAAAAGAATATACTGAAAATAGGTTTTACGATTTTGTCTAAAAAATTATTCTATGCATTTTTCAGTTGCATTCACGGAGGTTTTTTATGCTTCAGACATTGAATCTGGAAGAAGGACTGCCTATGTTCAAGGCGCTTTCCTCCCCGGTACGTGTGCAGATACTCTCACTGATCGACCGACACCAGGGGATCAATATCACCCTGCTTGCAAAAAAAATGCGCATGCCAATCAGCACACTGGTACCGCATCTGCATACACTGGCCAACTGCCGCCTCATAATTATTATTGAGTCCAGCACCCCGCACGGTAAACAGAAAAGCTGTTTTCTCAGCCAGGACCCCAACCAGCTTCTGATTGATTTCAATCTGCCGGACACCTCAGCGCTCTCTTTTTCTGCTGACATCCCGGTGGGACACTATTCCGATTTTTCTGTTGCTCCCACATGCGGTCTGGCTTCCGAAAACTCCTTTATCGGGCTGCTGGATGAGCCGCGCGCCTTTGCCAGTCTGGCGCGCTACCGCGCAGAGATCATCTGGTGGAGCAACGGCTATCTGGAGTATGCCCTGCCGAATCCGCTCCCCGGACGCTGTGAGATCGATGAGCTGTCCCTGTCCTTTGAGATCGGCTCCGAGGCCCCCGGAAGCAACTGCAGCTGGCCGTCGGACATCTCCTTTTCTTTAAACGGCACCACCCTGGGCACATGGACAAGCCCCGGCGATTTCGGTGATCGCCGGGGCAGACAAAATCCAGACTGGTGGTATCCCTTTCTGAATCAATATGGATTACTGAAAAAAATTACAATCAATCATAGCGGAACCTTTCTGGACGGCACAAAGCTCTCCGGCATCACGCTGGATACGCTCGGCATCACCAGCCAGTCCGTGCTTAAATTTCGCTTTACTGCACGGGAATACCCCGCCCCCGGCGGCGGCTGCACCTTATTCGGCGCATGCTACGGCGATTATCCGCAGAGTATCCACCAGGAAATCATTTATAGGAAAATACCGGGGCTCCCGTCCTCTCATTGAACCGAAGCTTCATCAGCATGGCATGGCGGTTTGGATTGTAAAGCGGATCTCCTACAATCTTCTCCTCCGTCCTTGCATGATAAACCATCACCGGATTGCCCTCCTCATCAGTCGTAAAAGAGTTGTGCCCCGGTCCATAGATCGACAGACTTTCGTCTGTTTTCAGCACCGGAGTACGCTCCTTCTTCCACTGACGCGGATCCAGAAGATCTGCGTCCTCCTCTATGGAAAGCATACCCATACAATATTCCGGTCCGGTCTCCGACGCAGAATACGTAAGATAGAGCTTTCCGTCATGCCGGATGACCGCCGGACCTTCATTCACCCAGAAGCCCACGCGTTCCCAGTCATAATCCGGGGAGGTCAGCAGTACCTGCACCGTTTTAAGCCTGCAGGGTGACTCCATCTGCGCAATATAGAGGTTCGCGATCTGCCTGCCAACACCAACCTTTTCCGACCACACATAATAATATTCGCCCTTGTTCTCAAAAACAGTAGCATCCAGGGAAAACGCCCGGAAGGAAAACTCATCCTCCGGCGCGCACTGCATCATTCCCTTTTCTATCCAGGCATCCCTCATGGGATCCTGTCCGCTGCACTCCAGCACATACGGGCGCAGCGCCCAGATATCGTCCTTGTCGCTGGCTGCAAAATAAATATACCACCTGCCGGACAGATAGTGAAGCTCCGGTGCCCACACATGCTCGCTCATGATCCCCTTCTCATGCTTTTTCCAGATTACTACCTCCTCCGCATCCGGGAGCCCTGCCAGGGTTTTGCTGCTTCTGAGGACAATACGGTCATAGGCTGGAATAGACGCCGTAAAATAATAAGTTCCATCCGTATGGCGGTATACATAGGGATCTGCCCGCTGCAATATCCACGGTTCATTATATCTTAATTGTTTGTCCATAAAAGATTTCCTCCATTTTATTTTATTTTTCATTAAAATATTTTCACGTTTTCAAAAGTATAGCGCATTCTTATGCAAATGACAACTACAATTTACGAAAAACTGCCGTAATCCGCAGGTTTTTGGTTGCGTATTTTTTTTCAGAACGTTATAATAAAAGGTACAGATATTTTTCTACATGAAGAGGGAGACACAAATGCTATATATTAAAAATCTGGAGCAGGCTATTCCAGTGTTCAAAGCACTGGGTTCAGAACTGCGCATCCGTTTGATACAGCTTCTGCTTGAAAAGAAGGAAATGAATATGAACGATCTGGCTGCAAGTCTCGGTATCACCAACGGTGCCCTCACCAGCCATGTTAAAAAGCTGGAGGAATGCGGCATCCTGACGATCATCTCCGATCATCCCGGACACGGCAACCAGAAGATCTGCCGTGTGAATGTAGATAAAATTCTGGTAGATGTAGTAGCCGGCGAGGACGGTATGTCCCAGAAGAGTTATTCTATCGACATCCCTATCGGAAACTACTCCGATTATTCCGTTTTTCCCACCTGCGGACTTTCCGCAGCGGATAAACTGATCGGCGAGGTGGACGATCCGCGCTATTTCGCCCACCCCAACCACACAAAAGCTCAGATTATCTGGTTCGGCAGGGGCTACATTGACTATCGTATTCCCAATATGCTGCCGCCCGGTCAGAAGATCGACAGTCTGACGATATCCTTTGAGATCAGCTCCGAGGCACCCGGCGTCAACAACGACTGGCCCTCAGATATCACCTTCTTTTTAAACGGCATCAATCTCGGCACCTGGACCAGCCCCGGCGATTACGGCGACGTACACGGCATCTTCACCCCGGACTGGTGGTTTCCAAACTGGAACCAGTACGGGCTGCTGAAAATGCTTGTCATTGACAAAAACGGCACTTTCATCGACGGTCTGAGAATATCGGATACCAACACACGGCAGATGGCACTCACCTCGCAGGACAATCTGCTCTTCCGTTTTTCCTCGCAGGAGCCCTCTGCGCATGTTGGCGGACTGACCCTGTTTGGCAGCAACTTTGGAAATTACAGCCAGGATATCAGCGTCCGGGTAACGTACAGCCCGGTATAGAGGCTCTGCCTATTTTACCGCCAGATGCAGCACACTGCATCTGGGAATCGTAAAGCAGATCTTTCCATCTGCAAGTGTCACCTCATCAAACGGACGTACCTGCACTTTATGCGGATCCTCAAAAGTATTTTTGTCGTGCATTTCTCCGTGCACAATCTCACCTGTGACCTTTCCGGCCTCAAAGCCCGTCAGAACTGTCTCCACCGCATAGTCCTCATCCAATGAGAGGTTCGTCAACGTAATGTGGAGGGTACCGTCCTGCGCCTCTGAAACAGATTCCGTCAGATTCGGCACACGCCACGCTTCCTCCAGTCCGATCTCCTCCGTCTCAATACAGCTATCCAGAAGCTGCGCATCCTGGTGATATTTATACATGTCAAATACATGATAGGTCGGCGTAAGGATCATATCCGCACCGTCCGTCAGAATCACCGACTGCAGCACATTCACCATCTGCGCCAGATTTGCCATCTTTACGCGATCGCTGTGCTTGTTAAAGATATTGAGGGTGATGCCCGCCACCAGCGCGTCGCGGATTGTATTCTGCTGATAGAGAAAGCCCGGATTCGTGCCCGGCTCTACTGTATACCAGGTGCCCCACTCGTCCACAATCATGCCGATCTTCTTTTCGGGATCATACTCATCCATAATGCGCCCGTGGCTCTCTACCAGTTCCTTCATATACCATGCTTTTGCAAGCGTCTTGTACCATACCTTCTCGTCAAAGTCGGTTGCGCTGCCCTTGATCTCCCATCCCTCCGGATGCACATAGTAATGCAGAGACAACCCATCCATAAAACCATGCATTTTCTCCTCACTGCGCCGGAAGCATGTCTTTAACACTTCGCTTGTCCACTCATAATCATCCACATTTGCACCGCAGCAGATTTTAGAGATGGTCTTTGACTCATCATAATTGCGCACATAAGTCTGGTAGCGCCGGTATTTGTTTGCATAATAGTCCGGATTCATATTGCCGCCGCAGCCCCAGTTTTCGTTGCCAATGCCAAAGTAACTCAGCTTCCATGGCTCTGGATGCCCATTTTTCGCGCGCAGCTCCGTCATCGGGGACAAACCGCCGAAGGTGATATATTCCACCCACTCTGACATCTCCCGAACGGTACCGCTGCCGAGATTTCCGTTTACATATGCCTCACAGCCGAGCTGTTTGCAAAGTTCAAAGAACTCATGTGTTCCAAAGCTGTTATCCTCCACAACACCGCCCCAGTGCGTATTGATCATCTTTTTGCGCTGTTCCTTCGGTCCGATTCCATCCATCCAGTGGTATTCATCGGCAAAGCAGCCGCCCGGCCAGCGCAGCACCGGCACCTTAATTTTCTTCAGGGCTTCCACCACGTCTGTACGCATTCCGTTTTTATTCGGAATGGCAGAATCCTCTCCCACATAAATACCTTCGTAAATTCCTCTTCCCAGGTGTTCTGAGAAATGTCCGTAAATTTCTTTATTGATCCTGCTCTTCTTGTTTAATGCGTTAATGACAAGCCTTGCCATGGTGTACCTCCTGCATTTTTAATATTTTAGATTTTGTAAAAGTATTATACCTTAATCAAAACAGATGCGCAAGCATATTATTCTGTTTTAAAGAATTTTCTTTTTCTTTTAAACAAGAAAAAGAGGGATGCTGCCCAAACAGCATCCCTGCGCCTGTAAAACCCCTTTACAGCGTCTCTTCTTCCGCTTCCTGTGAAGCTTCTTCGTATTTCTTCAGAATAAGATTCTGTATTCTGTCGCGAGTTTCAGAGTTAATCGGATGTGCAATATCGCGATATTCCCCGTCCGTAGCTTTTCTACTGGGCATTGCAATAAACAGGCCTTTTTCCCCCTCTATCACTTTGATATCATGAACCACAAATTCATTATCAATTGTAATCGAAACAACGGCCTTCATTTTTCCATCCTTTGATACCTTTCGGACTCTCACGTCTGTGATATTCATAGCCGGTCCTCCTTCCTCATAAATTGTATTTTATGGGCAGAGGTTAGCATTTTAGTCTGTTTTTATCGGTCGGGCTCTGCCCTCTACGGACATCACATGACATACCTTTCGTTCGTTTCCACCACGATCTTCACTTCATCTTTTCCAATGTGGCTGGAATTTGCGCGGATCGTATCGTGGCTTTCCACAATGCAGTTTTCAATATACGTATTGTCGCCGATGTAAACATCGTTTAGAATAATGGAATTTTTAATTACGCAGTTTTCTCCGACAAATACTTTTTTAAATAATACGGAATTTTCTACCTTCCCGTTTATAATACACCCTGCAGATACCAGGCTGTTCCTCACATCTGCGCCCGGATTATACTTGGCAGGCGGCATGTCCTCTATCTTAGAGTATACATCCGGATACTGCCGGAAGAAATAATCCCGTACTTCCGGTTTCAGGAAGTCCATGTTTGTCTTGTAATAAGCGTCTACCGTAGAGATATTTGCCCAGTACGAATCCATTTTATATGCATAGATCCGTTTCATATTTTTATAGCGGACTAAAATATCCTTTACGAAATCAAAACGATCTTCCGAAGCTGCCCTCTCAATCAGTTCGATGAGCTGGCGTCTGCGGATGACGTAAATACCTGCGGAAATGACGTTTCCGACTGCGTCGACCGGCTTTTCCTCAAAGCTCTCGATCCTGCCGTCGTCGTCCATCTTCACAACACCAAAGCGGCTGATGTCGTCTCCCTCCGGTACTTTCGTGCAGACCACGGTAATGTCTGCTTTCTTTTCAATGTGATACTCCAGCACCCTGCTGTAATCCAGCTTGTAGATTCCGTCGCCCGAGGCAATGACTACATACGGCTCATGGCATCTCTTAAGAAAATCCAGATTCTGCGCAAGTGCATCTGCGGTTCCGCGGAACCAGAAGCTGTTGCCCACGGTGATCGTCGGAGTGAATACAAACAGGCCGCCCTGTTTTCTTCCGAAATCCCACCATTTTGAAGAGCTGAGGTGTTCATTCAGGGAGCGGGAATTGTACTGTGTAAGAACAGCAACCTTCTGAATCCCCGAATTCGTCATATTGCTCAGTGCGAAGTCGATACTCCGAAAGCTTCCTGCCACCGGCATGGCTGCAATCGCTCTTTTGTCGGACAGCTCTCTCATTTTCTGGTTGTTGCCGCCTGCTAAAATGATTCCTACTGCTCTCATGCCACATCACCATCCTTAATAATTGATCCGCCGCTCTCCAGAATACCTCCCGGGTAATCCTCCGGCACCGTCTTTCCGGAAATTGCGGTGTTCTTACCAATCTTTACATCTGCAGGAATGGTACTGCCTTCGCCGATGGTAACAAGACCGCCGGCATACACTGCCGGTTTGTATGTATTGGGCACCTCATCACCGATGCCCATCACGACACCGGAACCGACTTCTACATCCTCCGCGATGATCGCGCGCTCCACAACTGCATTCTCACCGATCACCGTTCCCTTCATGATGATAGAATCACGGACTACAGCGCCTTTTCCAATAATAACGCCTGCTCCGATCACCGAGCTTTTTACCTCGCCATAGATTTCAGTGCCATCGCCGATAATGCTGCGTTCAATCTTCGCGTCAGCCGATACATACTGCGGCGGAATGATTTCACTTGAAGTATAGATCTTCCAGAATTCCTCGTAGAGATTGAACTCCGGAATGATGTCGATCAGTTCCATATTGGCTTCCCAGTAGGAGCTTAACGTTCCCACATCCTTCCAATATCCGTTGTATTCGTATGCTACCAGTTTTTCACCTTTATCAAAGCAATAGGGTATAACGTGTTTTCCAAAATCACAGCCCGGTACATTTGCATTGGCAATCAGCGCTTCTCTGAGCACTTCCCATGTAAATATGTAAATTCCCATGGACGCCAGATTACTCTTTGGTTCCTTCGGCTTCTCCTGAAATTCCGTAATGCTGCTGTTATCATCCGTGACAACAACGCCAAAGCGGCTCGCCTCCTCCCACGGAACCGGCATTACCGCGATGCTGACTGCTGCGCCGCTTGCCTTATGGAAATCCAGCATAACTTCATAATCCATTTTATATATGTGATCACCGCCAAGGATAAGCACATATTCCGGATGATACATCTCCATATAAGTAAGGTTCTGGTAAATGGCATTTGCTGTGCCCGTATACCACTCTGTATCTGTACTTTTTTCATACGGCGGCAGGATGCTCACACCACCGATATTGCGATCCAGATCCCATGGAATGCCGATACCAATATGAGTATTGAGACGCAGCGGCTGGTACTGTGTCAGAACACCCACCGTATCTACCCCGGAATTAATACAGTTGCTTAAGGGGAAGTCAATGATGCGATATTTTCCGCCGAAAGTAACTGCCGGTTTTGCTACTTTGGATGTCAGAACGCCCAGACGGCTGCCCTGACCACCTGCCAGCAGCATGGC
>DKTR01000106.1 GCA_002473385.1 Lachnospiraceae bacterium UBA7225 | reverse complement strand
AATAAAAAATACTTGCAAAAACGAAAATAAATGATAAAATATAAATACATTCAAAAATAAATGAACAAAAGGGAAAAGAAAGGAGGGGGATGCCGAATGGAGAGGGAAGTAATTTTGAGTACGGAGAATATCCAGAAGCGCTTTGCAGGGACCTATGCACTGAAGGGTGTTTCGGTTACGCTGAAAAAAGGTGAGATTCATGCACTGGTAGGCGAAAATGGTGCCGGAAAATCTACACTGATGAATATTATTTCCGGTGTTTTCCAGGCAGATGCAGGTACTATTTATTTGAATGATGCACCGGTTCATTTTCGCAATCCAAACGACGCACAGCTATCGGGAATTGGATTCGTACACCAGGAACTGGCACTCTGTCAGGATCTGACGGTGGGCAATAATATTTTTATCGGTCATCTTCCAATGAAAAGAGGAATGGTAGACAACGAATGTCTGAACCGGGAATCCCGGAAGATACTGGATCAGTTTGGAGAGAGCGGAAAAAGCATTGATCCGCAGGCACTGGTGTCGTCACTGCGGGTTGCCCAGCAGCAGATGGTGGAAATCGCTAAGGCGTTGTCTTCGCAGTGCCGGGTACTGATCTTTGACGAACCGACCTCCAGTTTGAACGAGGAAGAGGCGAGCGGATTATTCACTGTGATAAAAAAACTTGCTGCAAGCGGCATTGGTATCTTTTACATCAGTCACAAAATGGAGGAAATTTTTCATATATGCGACACCATCACCATTATGCGCGATGGCAGTGTAATCAATACTGTGCCTGTAAAGGAGACAAATGCGGAATTTGTTGTTTCCAATATGGTAGGAAAGGAACTGGGGAACCTTTATCCCGAAAAGAGTAAGGAGCGCGGCGAGGAAATCCTGCGCGTGGAAAATCTCACGGGCAGCCCGCATTTTTCCAATGTCAGCTTTTCCACCTACAAAGGAGAGATCCTTGGTCTGTGCGGACTTGTGGGTGCGGGACGAACGGAGATTGCCAGAGCGGTTTGTGGTATTGATAAGCGGCAATCCGGGGATATTTATCTGGAAGGGAAAAAACTGCAGATCCGCTGCTGCAGGGATGCGGCGGATGCCGGTATCTGTTATCTGACGGAGGACCGTAAAAAAGATGGACTGTTTCTGGAGATGTCTCTTATTGAGAATATGATTGCACCGCAGATCAGTGCATTTTCCAGCAATGGATTTGTTTCTGACAAAAAGGCGCAGCAGACTACGGAACAATATAGAAAGCTGATGAATGTGAAATATTCATCGGCAGCGCAGCATATCGGCAGCCTTTCGGGTGGAAACCAGCAGAAGCTGATGCTTGCGAAGCTGCTCGCCATGAAACCAAAGGTTTTGTTTCTGGACGAGCCCACGCGCGGAATCGATGTGGGTGCAAAGGCGGAAATTCATCAGATGCTCCGGAAATTGAGCAGAGAGGGAATCAGTATTGTGGTAATTTCCTCGGAGATGCCGGAAACTGTCGGGGTGTGCGACCGGGTAGTGGTTATCAACGTCGGAAAGGTGGTCGGCGAACTGTCCGGGGAGAAACTTACGCAGGCAAACATTGTTTCGACAATTTCAGAGTTCAGTGAAAAGGAGAAGACATATGAGTAATACAGCAGAAGTAAAAAAGCAGAGCGGACAGCCCTCCGTCTGGAAACGGATCCGTTCCATGAAAGAATTTTCCGTGCTTGTGATCTTGATCGCCTTGATTGTATTTATTTCAATCATGTCCCCGGCATTTTTAACCGTAACAAATCTGCGGACAACGGCAATCGGATTTTCCTGCAATGCTATCATTGCAATTGCTATGACACTGGCGCTTGTCAGCGGCGGATTTGATCTGTCGGTAGGTTCGGTTCTTGGTCTGAGCGCCGTCTGCGTGGTAGTACTGACAAACAACGGCATCAGCGTCTGGCTGGCATGTCTGGTGGGAATTCTGGCAGGTGTATTTTGCGGAACGGTTAACGGGCTGCTGATTGGATATATGGATCTGAACGCCTTTATTACCACGCTTGGGATGCAGCAGATGGCGAGAGGAATCGTATATGTTCTGACAAATGGCGGTTCCATCGGTCTGCAGGATGCGCCGGGAGTGAAAGCCTTCCGCGTAGTCGGTTCCGGTTCAATTGGAAATGTGTCGGTGCTGGTGATTGTCTGCCTGGTGCTGGTTATCATCGGTGACATTCTGGTGCGGCGCTCCGGGGTGGCGAGAAACGTATTTTTTGTAGGCAGCAATGAAAAGACTTCCATGCTTTCCGGTATCAATACCAGGCTGGTAAAGACGCTCGTTTATGTGCTGACAGGCGCGCTTGCCGGACTTGCCGGAGTGCTTACGGCATCCAGATTTGGCACGGCGACCTCCAGTACCGGCTCGGGCGTGGAGATGACAGTTATTTCAGCGGCAGTAATCGGCGGCGTCAGTCTTTCAGGCGGCAAGGGAACTGTTGCGGGAGCTGTGCTTGGTGTCATCATGATGAGTGTAATCAGTAATATCCTGGTTATTCTGAATGTGTCGGTACACTGGCAGAATTTCATAACCGGAGCAATCCTGATTCTTGCCATTATTTTTGATGCATTAAGTAACCGCAAAAAAAATTAATACGATGCTGATGCATGTGACGACGGAATCATGCAGTTGCATATAAATTTTATTTCTAAGGAGGAAAAAAGTATGAAGACAAAGAAATTAGCAGCAATGGGGTTAGCAGCAGTGATGACGGCGACGATGGCGTCCTCCGCATTTGCGGCGGATATCCAGTTGGAGGCACACCCGGATCAGACGTATTACATGGTAACGTTTCTGTCGGGCTATTCTTTCTGGACAGAGTGCTGGAGAGGTTTCCAGGATGCAGCAAATCTTCTGGGCGTGGAAGCAAAATACGGCGGTTCTACCGAGTACGATGTAAACTCAGCCGTGACATCGCTGGAGCAGATTATCGCGCTGAATCCGACCGGAATGGCGGTTACCTGTATGGATGCAGATGCTTACAAGGATCCTATTAACAACGCGATTGCAGCGGGGATTCCGATCGTTACATTCGACTCCGATTCTCCGGAGAGCAACCGTACAACGTTTATTGGTACTTCTAACTACGAAGCAGGTGTGACAGCGGCAAACTATATCGGCGAAAAGCTTGGCGGGGAGGGACGCGTTGCCTGCCTCACACGTACCGGACAGTCCAACATCAACGAACGTATCCAGGGCTTTACCGATCAGCTTGCGGCAAAGTATCCCAATATTGAGATGGTGCAGGTGGTTGATGCCGGAAATGATGAAAATGAGGCGGCAACCAATATGTCGAGCCTCCTGGCCACGGACAGCGATATCGACTATATTTTTGCGGCGCTGCAGCAGGCAGTGCTCGGAACAGAAACCGCACTGGCGGAGGCTGGTCTGACAGGCGAGATCAAGATCGTTGGTTTTGATACCGATGTAACTACGCTGGATTCTATCAAGGCCGGTTCCGTAGACGCTACACTTTCACAGTCTCCTTACGCAGAGGGCTTCTGGAGTATGATGTATATTTATATGCTCTGCAACCAGGAGTACATCAAGTCTGCGGATGACTGGTATGCAAAGGGCTATCCGTCACTTCCGGCAACAGGCGATTCCGGCTGCGCAGTGGTAACGGCTGAAAATGCGGATATGTACTATATTTCCGCGGAATAGGAAATTACAACAATAAAAGCAGGGCGACAAGGCGGATGCAGGTTATCCGCCTTGTCTGAAATGGGGGTATCTATGGAGAAAAAGTATACAGCATCGGCAAAAATCAGTGATGTATCCATTAGCGGAGGGCTGTTCGGGAGAGTGTCCGGGCTGGTAAAGGAACAGGTGCTGCCCTATCAGTGGGATATTTTAAATGATACGGCGACTAACGCAGTACCGGATCACAGCATTGAAAATTTCAGCGTGGCGGAAGGAAATGACGAGGGCTATCCGAGCCACTGTATTGCTAACTTCAGGATTGCGGCGAAGGAGCAGGAAGGCGACTTTTACGGGATGGTTTTCCAGGACAGTGACCTGGCAAAATGGCTGGAGGCGGTGGCATACCGCCTGATGAGTGAGCCGGACGCAGAGCTGGAAAAGACAGTGGATGAAACGATCGATCTGATTGGAAGGGCACAGCAGGACGATGGTTATCTGAATACCTATTTCACGATCAGAGAGCCGGAAAACCGCTTTACAAACCTCTGCGAATGCCACGAGATGTACTGTGCCGGACACATGATGGAGGCAGCGGTTGCCTATTACAAGGCGACGGGTAAGGATAAGCTGCTGAAGATTATGTGCCGTATGGCTGATTTGATCGATCAGAACTTCGGACCGGAGGAAAATAAGCGCCACGGTTATCCGGGACACGAGGAAATTGAGCTTGCACTTGTGAAAATGTATGAAGTCACAGGGGAGAATCGTTATTTAAAACTGGCGAAGTATTTTATTGATGAGCGTGGGAAAAAGCCGTATTACTTTGATATTGAATTTGAGAAAAGAAACCGCGCATCTCATTTTTCCTATTTATATCCGCCCTATGGGATGTACAGCAACGGACCGAAATATGAACAGTATCATCTGCCCATCCGGGAGCAGAAAACCTTTGAGGGACATTCTGTGCGCTGTATGTATATGGCGAGCGGAGCGGTTGATGTGGCACGGCTGACAGAGGATGAAGAGCTGATGAATGCCTGCCGCGGACTCTATGAAAATATGGTTCAGCGGAGGATGTATCTGACGGGTGGAATTGGTTCGACGCCCAAAGCGGAGATGTTTACTTCGGACTATGATCTGCCGAATGATATGGTGTATGGCGAGACCTGTGCTTCCGTGGGAATGATGTTTTTCACGAAGCGGCTTCTGCAGGCGGAACAGAAGGGAGATTATGCGGACACGATGGAACGCGCACTCCTGAATACCTGCCTGGCGGGCATGTCACTGGATGGAAAAAGTTTCTTTTACGTGAATCCGCTGGAAGTGGATCCGGTAATCAGCAGGGAGAATCCCGACCGTGCACATGTACTTCCGGTGCGTCCGGCATGGTTTGGCTGCGCATGCTGCCCGCCCAATCTGAGCCGCATGATTACATCGCTGCCGGAGTACATGTATACCATCTGCGGTAACGAGGCGTATGTAAATCTTTACCTTTCCAACCAGGCAAAGCTTACTTTGGAGAATATGGAAATTCAGCTTGATGTGAAGACAGAATATCCTTATGAGGGAGAGATTTCTTTTGAGGTGAAGACAGAGGGCGAATATGGCATCTGCCTGCGTATCCCGTCCTGGAGCAGCAGAAAATGGAGCGTAGCAATCAATGGAAAACAGGTGGCAGGAGCTGGCAGACCGGACAATACATATATCCTGAAGGATGGGTTCCTTCACTTGATACGTACATGGAAGCCGGGGGATCACATTTTGCTGGAACTGGATTTTGAACCGAAGCGCATATATGCAAATCCCAGAGTTTCCAAGGATGTGGGCAGGGTTGCGATTCAGTGTGGTCCGCTTGTTTATTGCCTGGAAGAGGTGGACAATGGAAAAGGTCTGCAGCGGATCTATCTTCCGAGGAACGCAAAACTGGAACTGGTGCGCAGACCGGACAAGCTGGAGGGAATCAATGAAATTCATGCCAGTGGATTCCGCCTGAAGGATTTCAAAGAGGAAGACGTGCTGTATATGGCAGATACGCAGTGGGAATATGAACCGGTTAAGCTCGTGTGGATTCCCTATTACGCCTGGGCAAACAGGGGTGAAAATGAGATGACCGTATGGATACACGAAAAATAGAGGCAGCTGTCAGCCTGCGTGAGCGTGGGTGAACAGCAGCAGACAAAAGTGAGAAAGGAGCAGATAAATGGCATTCAAAGTAGAAGGAAATAAACTGATATATCGCAATGATGCCGAGATTTTACAGATTGAGCCGTGGGGAAAAAACAGCCTGCGTGTGCGCGGTACAAAGACAGCGGCCGTTTCACAGGAGCCGTGGGCACTTCTGGACGCAGAACCCCTTGAGGCGCAGATTAAAGTAGATGGAAAAAAAGCGAGCATTACAAATGGAAAGCTGACAGCGGCGTTCAATGAATTTGGATGGCTCACATATTATAACCAGAAGGGAGAGGTTCTCCTGGAGGAGCGCTGGCGCGTAAACAACGGCGGACATAAGACCAGCCCCCTTGCCATCAGCGGACGTGAGTATAAACCGCTCATTGGTTCCAGCGATTATAAGATCACACTGCGCTTTGAAGGACAGGATGGTGAGAAAATATACGGTCTGGGACAGCGGCAGGAAAAGCAGTTAAATATGAAAGGCTGCTGTCTGGAACTGGCACAGAGAAACACGCAGTCAAGTATTCCATTTGCTTTGTCAAATAGAGGGTACGGATTTTTATGGAACAATCCGGCGATCGGTCGCGTGACCTTTGCGAATAATATGACGGAGTGGATCGCGGAGTGCACGGAGCACATGGATTTGTGGATCACAGCAGGCGATACCCCGGCAGAGATTGAGGAAGCATATGCAAATGCTACCGGAAAGGTGCCGATGATGCCGGATTATGGAACCGGTTTCTGGCAGTGCAAGCTGCGTTACACGACACAGGAGCAGCTTCTGAGTGTGGCGCGGGAGTATAAGAAACGCGGAATTCCTATTTCTGTGATCGTATGTGACTTTTTCCATTGGACGAACCAGGGCGAATGGAAATTCGATCCGAAATACTGGCCGGATCCGCAGGCGATGGTGGATGAATTAAAGAGCATGGGCATTGAGCTGATGGTTTCTATCTGGCCTACGGTAGATGTAAACAGTGAGAACTACGAGGAGATGAAGGAACTGGGGCTGCTGGTGCGCTCTGAGCGCGCAAATGCAGTGCAGATGCAGTTTATGGGTAATGAATACCTGTACGATGCATTCAATCCGGAGAGCCGTGAGTACGTATGGAATAAGGCGAAAGAAAACTACTACAAGTACGGCATTAAGATTTTCTGGCTGGATGAGGCGGAACCGGATTATATGTTCCACTACGATTACGACAATTTCCGTTACTACAAAGGACCGGCTGTGAAGGTTTCCAATTTCTATCCGGTGGAATACGCAAAGACCTTCTATGAGGGAATGCAGGCGGAGGGGCAGGAAAATATTCTTAACCTTCTGCGCTGCGTATGGGCTGGAAGCCAGCGCTACGGTGCGCTGCTGTGGTCCGGCGATACGCATTCTACTTTTGATTTCCTGCGCAATCAGATGGCGGCAGGACTGAATGTGGGACTTTCCGGAATTCCGTGGTGGACAACTGACATCGGCGGATTTACCGGCGGAAATATTCACGATCCGAAATTCCATGAGCTGCTGATCCGCTGGTTCCAGTTCGGACTGTTCTGTCCGGTAACGCGGCTGCACGGTTTCCGTGATCCGATTGATTTTTCCATTTCTAATGCGGCGAAAATGTGGAACCAGCCGTTTGGAAGCGGTGCGGAAAATGAATTGTATTCCTACGGGGAGGATGTGTATAAGATCCTTAAAGGTCTGGTAGATACCAGAGAGACGCTGCGTCCTTATGTGAAGGAGCAGATGGTACAGGCGCATGAGAAAGGTACACCGGTTATCCGTCCGCTGTTCTACGATAATCCGGAGGACGAAAAGTGCTGGGATATCAACGACGAGTATATGTTTGGACCGGACATTCTGGTTGCTCCTGTATTATACGAGGGTATGCGGGAGCGTGAGGTGTATCTCCCGGCGGGAAGAACCTGGCGTGAGGTCAACACCGGAAAAACATACGAAGGCGGCGTAACCGTGATGTGTGACGCACCGCTGTCCGTCATCCCGGTATTTACCACCAATAATTCTGATTTTCAGTTTGTAGATTAATGAAGAAAACTCCGGGAGCAGAGTATCACAGCTCCCGGAGTTTTTTCATGCAGATCCAGTAATTTTTATCACTGATGTGTGCTGCTTCTTTTATTTTCATGACCGGATCGCAGCGATCCGGGAGCCAGTCGGACCGGACGGTTCCGAGACGCAGGCAGCGCCGGGCTTCGGTAAGAGCATTTGCGCTGGCTCCGGCAGACTGCATATCCGCCAGCAGTTTTTCCGCCGCTTTATCATAGGGAGGGTTTGAAAATTCCTGCATATCGGAGAAATATTCAAGGTCAAATATCTGATTTTCGTTTGCATCCGGTAAAAAGCAATGGTCCTCGGTAGTGTCGGTCAGATGGAGGTAATATAGAGAAGCATACTCTTTTCCATCTGCTTTGCGCAGAATGCGTCCGAGACGCTGGACACGCTGGCGCTGCATGGAAGTACCGGAGAGGATAATTCCAATGGAAGCATCGGGCACGTCAAGTCCTTCATCAATTGCCTTGCAGGCAATCAGAATCCGGGCTGACCCGTCGCGGAAACGGATCAGTGCGTTGCGGTTTGCAAGAGGCCCCATCTGAGAATGATACCTTGCCACTTTTCCGGGATAGTGTTCCTGTAGAAGTGCGTACAGTTCCTCTGCCTGTCGGATGCGCTCACCGAAAATAATGATTTTTTCTGTCTGGGGCAGCCGGTTCACCAGCTCGCAGGCACAGGAAATACGGGCAGATGCCAGACAGATCAGGCTTTTCCGCTTATAAGAGAGTTTCATATACATGGATGCAGTCTCGGCAATTTTCCGGTTTTTATCGCCTGCTAGTACCCGCAGCAGATCATATCTTTCTTTTACAGACAGGTTTTTTAAGAACGGGTGTGACCGCAGCAAATTGCAGAACAGAAAATTCATCCGTTCGGTGATTTCCAGATACATTTCTTCTTCTTCCGGAATAAATGCTAGACCAATATGGTAAATATCGTATTTACATATGGTATGCATGGATGCTGCCTGTTTCATCCCATAGTTATATATCCGGCGTCCGAGGACAGATGCGAGATAATGCTGTGCCTGCCCGGAGGGCAGAGTTGCAGACAGTCCCAGTGAGAAAAAAAGATTTTCGTAGGGTTTTATGTATGGAAGAAATTCAAAAATAAGCCGGTTTTGTTCACTTTCATAGCGATGGCATTCATCTGCAATCAGCAAAACGGCAGATCCGTCTTTTAAATCTGCTAAAATCTGTCTTGCCAGCTCGTAACGCGCGGAATTAATAACATATATCATATATTGGCAGTTGTCAGCTGTACGGCAGCCTGCGCCGCGCAGTCCTATTTCCTGCCGGAGGTCAGAGGGTTCTGGCTCCGCCATACGGTTATCGGCAAGAAATTCTTTTAATGCCCGGTGCCATTGACGCATGAGCGCGCTGTTGGGAACCACGATTTTTACATGCAGCTCCTGCGGCAGCGTTTTTTTCAGACGGTCTGCTGCCGTCAGTGCGAGCAGTGTTTTACCGGAGCCAGTTACTGCCTGCACCATTCCTCTGCCGTGGTTTGCAAACCACTTTTTCAGACAATCCTCCTGCCAGGGATAGAGCTCCTTTTCCATATGTTAATGTACTCCTTCTGAAATATGACAGAATAATTATGTAACAATTCAGCCAGGCTGAACTGTTACATAATTTTACCATATCTTAGCCGTTTTTGAAACATTCTATTGAAAACCATAACTATTTCAGATATACTTTTCGTAAAGTAATAAAAATAAAATATGAAGAGGACAGAAAATGAATTACGAAGAATTTTACGCAGTGCTGCAGCCGCAGGAAAAATCAGTGAAGGAGCGTCTGTCGCAGCTGCAGAAGCTTTTTAAAGCGGTGGATAGAGAGACAGAAAGCGGAGATGTGAAGAGCCTTGTGCGCGATCTGGGTGTAATGGCAGAGACATCGGAGCAGCTCGTGGCTTTATTGAAAGAAATAAATGATACGGTTTCCGGTTTTGATGCCAGGGCTTATTTTGAGAGCGGTGAGTTCGCGGAGCAGATGCTTGCAATATGTGAAGAAAAGAACGTGGATGTGCGCGGGGAGTTCCCGGTTTATGAGATGTTTCCGTACCGTGTGAAGCTGGACACAGAAAACCAGGATATTTATCTCGACCGCAAAAAGGTGCAGTGCATGCGCCCGCAGAGCTTTGTTGATACTGTGAAAGCAGGGCAGGAAAAGCTGAATAAAGCGTCTTTTAATGCGCTTACATTTGTCAGTGAACTTTCAGATGCTTATGATCTGGCGGTCATGAAGCTGAATAAGCATCCAGAATCCGATATTTATCTGACGAGTCTGTACAAGTTCCTGGCACCGATGAGCCGTTTCCGCAAAGACTACGACCAGCAGAGCTTTGCATTCGACCTGGCGAGATTGTATGCATCCGGAATTGAGGAGACGAAGAACGGAAGAAAATTCCAGTTTGGTCCGAGCCGGAATCAGAACAAGGCAATTCGTATTCTGGACAAGGACGGACAGGAGCAGTATCTTGCGACTATCCGTTTTTATAAATAAGGAGCTGAGAGATGAACGAAGAATACAAAGGAAATGGGATCAGTTTCCTTACAGATTTCTGGGAAGAAAAGTACCTCCGGGAATATATCCGGGATGGCGGCAGCAAAATTAAATTTGTGACAGGTCGCCAGGGAAGCGGAAAGACATATTTTCTGCAGCTGATGCAAAAGCTTGCGTACAAAGAAAATTATAAGACAGTACATTTCTCTGCGCGGGAAGTCTGGATGCATGATTTCCGGGAAATATATATAGAAATTTTTCACCAGTGTGAGATCATGGATTGTCTGGAGGCAGTCAGCCATCATCTGATCCGGGAAATGGGATTCGATGCGCAGGAGATTCCCGAGGGCATGAAATTTATCGACTTTCTTTCACAAAATGGTATGGGCGATGCGCTGACAAAGCGGGAGATCCGCGCGCAGTTAAAACAGATTTTTCTCGATAATCCGATGCTGGATAATAATTTTGCACTTGCATGCAGCATGCTTACCGGAAGCATTCTGGGCTATCCCGTTCTGGAGGAGCAGAATCGCGAGCTGCTGCTTGCGTGGCTGGAGGGTGACCGGACAATTAAACTCTCACAGCTGCGGGCAATGGATTTCTATCCAAGCCGTATCACCCGCTATAATGCCAGACATATGCTCCGCTCACTGGCGGAGGTAATACACATGGGCGGTTATTCAGGTCTGTTTATTACGATCGATGATCTGGAAATTCTGATCAGCCGTTCCAGTCTGGAGCCGGTTCATTATACTAAGATGAAGCGTGAAGATACGTATGAGAGCATCCGCCAGCTTATTGATGATATCGACAGCATGAAAAATATCATGTTTGTGTATGCTTTTGACCGGAAGCTGATGGACGATGAAAATGCCGGTCTGAAGTCTTATCAGGCGTTGTGGATGCGTATTCAGAACGAAATAGTAGGAGAGCGGTTCAACCGCTTTGCCGATATGGTAGACCTGGATCGTCTGGCAGCTCAGGAGTACACGCCGGAGGTAATTGTTTCTATTTCAGAAAGCATTGCACAGGTGCAGAAAAATGCACCGGCTGTGCCCCTGGATCTGGAAACGGCGGAAGAAATCGTGCGGCAGGCCCGCACCGGCGCAGTCGGTATTCCGCAGCTTATTCAGAGCGCTATGCAGGAGGTGAGAGAGGATGTATGATATCGAAGCGAGACATATTATTGAAGCGCTGCGCTCCGGCATTCCGTCGCGTGCAGTAGGACAATATTTTTCTGAGGCGCGCCCGAAAATTATGAAAGAAATTTCCAGTCATCTGGATATGGTGTGTGACAAAGGAACGTCCGGCGGCATGATCATCAGCGGAAAATATGGCGAAGGGAAAACCCATCTGCTGAATACGGTATTCAATCTTGCCCATTCCAATAATATGGTAGTTTCCTATCTTTCGCTGAGCAAGGAAACGCCGATGGACAAGCTATATCTGGTCTACCAGAAAATCATACAGAATACATATCTGCCAAAGCGCAGACAGCCGGGATTTATGCATGAACTGGAAAAAATATCAGCAAACAGTCCGGTTGCAAATGAAATGCTTCTTTATGCGGCAAAGCAGCTGGAGACGGACAAGCTGTATTATCTTTTCCGTTCTTATCTGAACACAGAGGATTCGGACGAAAAGTTTCTTCTGCAGGCAGACCTGGAAGGCGATTTTATCGCAAATGCGCCGCTGAAGAAAATTTATCGCCGCATATTCAGCCAGCCTGCAAAATATAATGTAAACTTTACAAAGACAAAGCACTGCCATGACTATTTTTCTTTTATGAGCCACCTGTTCACACAGATGGGCTATCATGGATGGGCGATTCTGATTGATGAGACGGAGCTGATGGGACGACTTGGAAAGAAAGCGCGTCTGAATGCTTACCGGAATATGGCGGATTTTCTCCTGCCAGAGCGGTGCCCGGAAAATACCTTTAGCATTTTTGCGCTCAGCGCATCCTACGTGGAGGATGTAATAGAAGGTAAGCATGAGTATGAAAACCTTGAAGCCATTTATCCTAAGGCGCAGGAGCCGGCAAAAACAGTGCTAAATCTGCTGGTCAGTGCCCCGCAGCTTTTGCCGCTGACAAAAGCGGAAATAAATGAAGTACTTTGCAAGATACAGGATTTTCATGGAAGAGCCTATGGCTGGAATCCGGATCTGTCAGTGTCTTCTCTGGCAGAGGCAACGCAGTCCGGCGGTTATCTGCTTCGTACCAAGATCCGGGCGGCCATTGAATTTTTAGACCAGCTTTACCAGTACGAAAAAGCCGGGAAAACAACTATCAATGAACTTGGAAAAGAAACTTTCACAGAAGATGTGCCTTCCCTGGAGGAATTCGTGTAATGTCATAAAATGAATTCTATTTTTATACTCGACAGATTTCCGGAATTGTGTATAATAAAAGAAAAGGGCAGGAGGAAGACGACATGGGGAAGTACGGGATGAATGTCAGACGCCGGGCGGCAGCGGGATTGCTTGGTATGGTTATGATATTTGGCGGACAGACTGTGCTGGCAGCGGATGGAATTGCAGCAGCTTCGGTGGAGGCATGGCAGGCTGAAGAAATCGCTTTTGATGATGCAGCTGTTATGGCTGAGCTGGTGGAGCGTCTTCAGACAAAGGAAGAGTGGGAGGACGGAGAGTCCGTTTATGAAGTGTCCTTTAGTGTGGATGGCGTGGAATATGAGTATCTTATCCGGGAAGCAGACGGTGTGATTCTGGAGTGGGAGATAAATGGGAGAGATCTTTCTGATGCGACGGCAGAGGAAAGCCTGAAAAACGATGAGGAAGATACATTGTTTGGCAGTGCGGAGACATTGATTGGAATGGATCGTGCGAAGGAAATCGCTCTTCAGGATGCAGGCGCTGATCCGGAAAAGGCAAGCTTTTCAAAAATAAAATTCGAAAGAGACAGCCGTAAAGTAATTTATGAACTCGAGTTTTATTATGTTCATGAAGAGATGGAGTATACAATTAATGCATACAGCGGAGAGATAGAGTGGGATTAAGTGTTCGGGTGCATCGCGCAGCATGTTGCTGTGAACGAAAGGAACAGTAACGGATTAAGCGCGGGCAGAACAGTTTTTCTGCGGAGATGTACATAATAAATGGATTTTACGGCATACTATATGCAGCAGTGCGATATGAGAAAGGTGGAAGAGACTATGGTAAATGCATCAAAGGAAACTTTTCAGAATGAGGTTCTGGACGCAAAGGGAACGGTTCTGGTAGATTTTTGGGCAGATTGGTGCGGACCGTGCAAAATGTTTGCGCCGGTGCTGGATGAGGTTGTGGCAGAGCACCCGGAGGTAAAGCTTGTAAAAGTGGATGTTGATAAGGAATTTGAGCTGGCACAGCGTTATCGTGTAAGCGGTATTCCGACTTTGCTGGTATTTAAGGACGGGGAGCTGAAGGAGACATCCGTCGGTTCCGTCTCCAAAGAAAAGGTTCTGAGTCTGCTGTAGAGCTGCAGCTAATTTTACACGGATTTTACATTAAATACTCCCGAATTTTACATACGTATGTTAGCGTAAGGAGAACATACATGTAGGATAAAGGAGTTTTTTTATGGACATTTTTTCCGTGTTAGCATTTTTAGGAGGTCTTGCATTTTTTCTTTATGGAATGTCACTGCTGGGAGACGGGCTTTCCAGAGCATCCGGCGGTAAGATGGAGCGCATTCTGGAGCAGCTTACCAGCAGCCGCTGGAAGGCGGTGCTTCTGGGCGCGGGTGTTACGGCGGTCATCCAGTCATCCTCCGCGACGACAGTTATGGTGGTCGGATTTGTAAATTCCGGTATTATGAAGCTGAACCAGGCGGTCGGACTGATCATGGGCGCAAATATCGGCACCACAGCAACGTCGTGGATTCTGAGCCTGACGGGAATTGAGGGAGATAATCTTTTCCTGAAGCTGCTGAAGCCTTCCTCTTTTTCTCCGGTGCTTGCGCTGATCGGCGCGGCATTTATTCTTTTTTCAAAAAAAGAAAAAAGAAAAAATATCGGGACGATCCTGGTGGGCTTTGCAATTCTGATGTACGGTATGGATAATATGAGCGCAGCAGTGAAGCCGCTGGCTGACGTGCCGGAATTTGGCAATGTGCTGATGGCGTTCTCAAATCCGCTGATGGGTGTGATCGCCGGCACGCTGATCACAGCAATTATTCAGAGCTCTTCCGCATCCGTCGGAATTCTGCAGGCGCTCTGTACGACGGGAAGCGTCACCTACGGTCTGGCGATCCCGATTATTATGGGACAGAATATCGGTACCTGTATCACGGCAATCATGTCGTCTGTCGGGGCAAATAAAAATGCAAAACGGGCGGCGGCGATCCATCTGTATTTTAACCTCATCGGTACAGTGATCTGCCTGGTTCTGTTTTACGGTGTCAACGCATTTGTCCATTTTGACTTTCTGACGGAAGCGATCGGACCGGCAAATATTGCGGTTATTCACAGTATTTTCAACGTACTCACAACGCTTCTTCTTCTGCCGTTTGGCGATCAGCTTGTTAAACTGGCGCATGCTACGGTTGGAAACCGCAAAAAGGCCGGGGAGCTGCAGGAGCTGGAGGTGCCGGTGCTGGATGAGCGATTCCTGGAACGCCCGGCTTTTGCCTGCGAACAGGCAATGGAGGCAACCAGGCAGATGGCAGAACTGACAAGAGAAGGCTTTTCTATGGCGGTTTCTCTGTTTGACGGCTTTGATGAGAAAAAGGCGGCGCGCGTGCGCGAACTGGAGGATCTTGTTGATAAATATGAAGATAGTGTAGGAAGCTATCTCGTGAAGCTGAGCAGCCGCAACCTGTCAGATTCTGACAGCCGTGCGCTTTCCATGATGCTGCACTGTATCGGGGATTTTGAGCGGATCTCCGATCATTCTGTCAGTGTAATGGCGGCGGCGGAAGAGCTGCACACCAAGAAAATCCATTTTTCAGATATGGGGCAGCAGGAACTGGAGGTTTTTACGAAGGCGGTAATGGAAATTACCGGGCTTGCCTTTGAAAGCTTTGTGAAGGATGATGTGAAGATCGCGCAGGAAGTTGAACCGTTGGAGGAAGTAATGGATTACATTAATTCTCAGGTGAAGAAACGTCATGTGAAGCGTTTGCAGGAGGGCAACTGTACAATTGAGATGGGATTCATCCTCTCTGATATCTGCACAAATTTTGAACGTGTGGCAGATCACTGCTCGAATATCGCGGTTTATCTGATCCAGCGCCATGAAAGCGAATATGATCCGCATGCTTACGCGGATGTACTCCGCAGCGAGGATAATAAGGAGTTTCAGCAGGAATGTGACAAATATCGCAGAAAATATGTTTTGCCGTAAAAAGAGAAATGTGATAAACTAAAAAGGAAGGTAATTGTGCGAAAGAGAGGTCTCAAACAGTTACAAGAAAGGGTGTGGGAGGAATGAGCTTGATTTATATATTGGAAGACGACAAAAATATACGGGAAATTGAAAGCTATTCTCTCAAAAACAGCGGTTATTCGGTAGAAGAATTTGAGTACGCAAAGCCTTTTTGGAACAAGGTTTCTGAGAGAAAGCCGGACCTGGTGCTTCTGGATATTATGCTTCCGGACAGCGATGGCGTGGAGATTTTAAAGAAGCTGCGCCGCAGCCCGGAGACGAAAAAGGTGCCGGTAGTGATGGTGACGGCGAAATCCTCGGAAATCGACAAGGTAAAAGGGCTTGATAACGGAGCCGATGACTACATCACGAAACCATTTGGTGTCATGGAGCTGATTTCCAGAGTAAAGGCAGTGCTTCGCCGGGTGAATCAGATGGAAGAAGAAAAATTGATGCGGCTGCATGAGATTTTTATGGACAACGAGAAACGTATGGTTTATGTTTCAGATGTTCCGTGCGAGCTGACCTTCAAGGAGTTTGAGCTGCTGAAGCTGTTTTTGCAGAATGCGGGCATTGTGATGGCGCGTGAAAGCATAATGGAGCGAGTCTGGGGTGTAGATTTCGAAGGAGAATCGCGCACGCTGGATATGCATATCAAGACACTGCGCCAGAAGCTGGGGAGCGCCGGAAAATATATTAAGACTGTGCGAAATGTGGGGTACCGGATCGAATGAGAAAGAAGATTAATGCGCAGTTTCTGCTGATTACAGCGGTTGCAATTATTTTGACAGTCTTTCTCTCGGTTTTTGTCTGCTACAACCTGTTTCAGGAGGAAGTGGTGGGGAGTCTGAAGACCTATGCGCATGTCATTAAGAGTGCCGGTATTTTTGACGGACAGGGAGATATAATCTTCGAGGCGGAGCCGGTGAAGGATCTGCGAATTACACTGATTGATGAGGATGGAACGGTATCCTTTGACAGCAATGCGGATATCGGACAAATGGAAAACCATGGACAGCGTCCGGAAATCCAGAATGCGCTGGAGAACGGCGAGGCGGAGACTGTCCGCAAATCGGATACGCTGGATAAAAATACATATTATTATGCGATAAAACTCGATGATGGCAGGGTGCTGCGTGTCGCGAAGGAGGCGGGCAGTGTCTGGAGTTTTCTGCTACCGCTGATTCCGATGCTTCTTTTTATGGGGGCGGCACTGTTTCTGATCTGCCTGGTGCTGGCGCATTTCCTTACAAAAAGTATCATTTCCCCGATTGAGGATATGGCACAGCACATGGATGATGAAAATTATGAGATTGCTTATAAGGAGATGAAACCGTTTCTGGACACGATCCAGAAGCAGCACTCGGATATTGTGAAAAGCTCACAGATGCGGCAGGAGTTTACTGCAAATGTCTCGCATGAATTAAAAACACCGCTGACAGCAATCTCCGGTTATTCCGAGCTGATAGAGAGCGGCATTGCCACAAAAGAGGATACGGTCCGTTTCTCTGCGGAAATTCATAAAAGCTCTAACCGCCTGCTGATGCTGATCAACGATATTCTCCGGCTTTCAGAGCTGGACAGCTCGGAGGATGTTCTGGTGACGGAAAGGGTGGATCTTTACGAGCTTGCGAAGAAATGTGTGGATATGATGCAGGTAAATGCGGAGAAGCATCATGTGACATTAAAGCTTGCCGGAAGTTCCTGCATTGTCCAGGCAAACCGGGAAATGATCGAGGAGGTAATGTACAATCTCTGCAGCAATGCTATCCGCTACAATGTGCCGGACGGAAGTGTTGTAGTGATGACCGGCATGGAAGGAAGACACGCGGTGCTGACGGTAGAGGATACCGGGATCGGTATCCCGGATGAAGACCAGAAGCGCATCTTTGAACGCTTCTACCGTGTGGACAAAAGCCGCTCAAAGTCGACAGGCGGCACCGGACTTGGGCTGGCAATTGTCAAGCATGCAGTTGCAAAGCATGGTGCGGAAATTGGTCTTTGGAGTAAAACCGGTGTGGGCACGCGGATGCGGGTTGTGTTCCCGGAGGGCAAATAACCGGATTTTTATAGAATCTGGTCGGAGAATTATCGAAAAAGGTCTGTTTTGTATTTTGAACAAGAAGGACAGGTAGTGTACAGTATGTGTATACTGCCTGTTTTTTTGCATTGAAACGCTCATTACAATGTGGGTTTAGACCTTTAGACCCTGGCATTATCTGAAATAAATGTAGTATGATAAAGAAAGTACAGTGAAACAGGAGGGGGAAGAGATGAAATGCAGACTGCTTCGTTTTCGAACCGTGGAAGTAATGTCACTTATGATATTCAGTGTGGCAGCCGTTTTGTTTACGGTTATGGTTTGCGACAGAGATTATGCGGAGGCGCTGGTGAAAAAGTACAGTGAATCGAGAAGTGATATTATTTATCAGGTTTCGGAGAAAATATCGCAGACCTATAAGGGAGCGCATGCGCTCTCCAATTCTTATTTTTATTCAGATTATCTTGATACGATGGCAGAGGCTTCCCAAAATTATCTGAACCAGAATATTACTACCTTCAACGGAAATATGAAAATGCTTGATATGGCGGCAATGAATTTAATGATTGCATATGATTTTGATTATTATATCGTAATGAAGTTTGATAATGGTTATAGCTACATATCGAGAAACAGATATTTGTCCACATATGATTATGATAAATGGCTTTTGGAAGAATATTCTGCCGCATGGACGGGAAATGAGGGCAGGCTTTCTTTAAGCGGTCCATATACAGATCATATTGGAAAAGAGAAAGAACAGATTCTTGTTTTCGGAAGGACTTTTTTCGGTTCTTACCGTATGAAGAAGGGATATTTTCTGGTATGTATCCCGGAAGAGGAGTTTTCCAAGGAATATGAATCGGTTGCAGAATACAGCAATATTTATCTGCTGGATAGGGAAAAACGGATTATATCATCAAACAATAAAGAGCATCTGGGACAGACGTATCCGGAACTTTTTGCCAGGACCGGGGAAGATAAAATCATATATAATAATAAGGAATATCTTGTCACAGAGTATTTTGATGAAGATATTGGAATTACAGTGGTAGAACACTATCCATATGAAAATATTGTGTCTGCAGTAGGGCTTGTTCACCGTCATGTGATTTTTGTCGTGGCGCTGTTTGTCGCGTTTATCGTTATTTTTGCGGTAATATATGCAGACATCATGTCAAGGAAGCTGAGAAAACTGAGTGAAGAGGTTGAAAAAGTAGGGGAACATAATCTTAATGTGACTTTTTCCGGCGGGGGATGGTATGAGCTTAATCAGATTGCCATTGCTCTGTCTGCAATGCAGAGCCGCATCAAAAATCTTGTGAAAGAAATAAAAGAAAATGAGAAAAAGAAGCGCAAGGCGGAGATTGATTTTCTGCAGCTTCAGATGAATCCGCATGTGATTTACAATACGATTTTTTGCGCGAAATGTCTTATTGATATGGGAAACATGGAAGATGCCTCTTATATGCTGGCAAAGTTTATAGAATACCTCAGATGGATGTTTAATAGCAGTGGGAAGAACCTGACGGTTCTGGAAGCGTATGAACACATAAACGAATATATTGAGATCATGCGGTACAGATATGCGGATAATTTTGATGTTGTCTACCGGATCGGAAAGGATACAGAGAATGCGTATATGATTAATATGCTGCTGCAGCCGGTAGTGGAGAATGCTATTCTGCATGGGATAGCGCCGAGCAAAGCAAGATGCAGTCTGGTTATTGAAACTGTGCGCGAGGGAAATGAGCTGTGCATCAAAATAAGTAACAATGGGATTGGTATGACGGAGATGCAGCTGGAACAATATGAGAAACAGATAAGAGACAGGACACAGCATCATGGGATGAACAATGTGGTAAAACGCCTGCAGACTGCGTACTCCGGGAATTATGACCTGAAGATACAGTCTGACGAAAAAGAGACGCAGGTTATTATTACAATCCCATATTTTACAGAAGAGAATCTGGAGGAAATGTGATGATTTATAAGGTGATGGTAGTGGAAGATGAAACGCCTGTCCGAAACTGGATTATAAATATGGTGAATTCTATGCCCAAATATTACCAGCTTTGTGCACAGGCAAGAGATGGGGAGGAAGCCTGGGAAAAATTCCCGGATGCCCGGCCGGATCTGGTCCTGGCAGATATTCAGATGCCTAAAATTAATGGATTGGAACTGCTGGAAAAAATAAAAGAAACCAGCCCGGAGACGGAAGTGATTATTTTATCCAATTATGACGATTTTGCTTATGTGCGGGCATCTTTTATAGAGGGTGTGGCAGAGTATTTCTTAAAATCAGAGTTTGATAAAAAGAAGCTATTGTCCGTTCATGAAATGCTTGCAAAAAGAAAAAATAAGAAAAATATAGCTCATATTCACCAGGCGATAAAAAATCAGTTTGTTTATAAGCTGCTGAAAAGCAGAGACATGGAGGAGACAGAAATACGTTCTCTGCTGCGCGAATATGAGATTGAATTGGAAGAATGTGAAATTGCCGGAATGGAGGTGTATATTCCGGAGAACTGTAATGCAGAGGAAGTTATATCTGCAATGGAGGAGTTTGCCTGGGATCATGCAATCAGTCATATTCATGTTTTCCTGATAGCACATCCATTACGTCTCATCTTGTTATTTAATATACATACTGTCAGTACAGCGGAAAGAGACAGCAAATACCGGGAATGTATACGGCAGATACGGGAAAAGGTAGGGCTGCCTGTTGGCGGCACAGAAATTATGAGTGATCCGGCAGGTATTCAGAAAATAGTAAAGCAATGTGATGCGGCTGTGAGAGAATTGTGGCTTGGGAAAAAAGATTTTTCAGGGACAGGGCAGCCGGATATGGGCATGCACCCGGAAAGAACAGCAGAGCTTTATGAACTGGAAGCACTCTGCCGGAAGGCGGTAGAGCTTATTTCACAGAGAGAAAGCAGAAATCTTGCGGAAATACTGGAAGCATTGCTGAAGGAAGCGGGAAATATACTGGAATTTTATCCCATGCAGACAGATACGCTGCTTGGACAATTATATTACAGATTTTGTCAGGCTATAAGCGGGGCAGATCCGGGGCTGTCTGCAGGTTCTGATGCTTTGCGGCAGAGAATAGATGGGCGGCATAAGCACAGATGCCCGGAGGATGAGGCGGCGACACGGATGGGATCTGTGACATACGAAGAAACTGCCCGGATATTGACTGATCTGGAAAGAAGCTATGAGAACAGTGTCCGCCGGGTGAGTGAGGTTACACGACAGGTGATGAGATATATTGCGGAACATTATGCCGAGATTTCCTCTATGGCGGAGATTGCAGAGTATCTTAATTATAATGACGACTATTTATACCGGCGCTTTAAGCAGGAGATGGGAATGTCATTTGTGAATTATCTGACGCAGGTAAGGCTTGAAAAAGCGGCAGAAATGATGTGCCGCCAGAATATGGAGCCAGTACAGGCAGCGGAGGCGGTCGGATATTCCAGTGTAAGCTATTTTAACAAAAAATTTAAGGAGTTGTATGGACAGACCCCATACGTGTGGAAAAAGAATATGCGGAATTAAAGTCGGAGATGAGCAGAAAAAGGTCTGTTATCCGACTTTATTCGAAAGAATTTGTCATATATACTTTTTATACAGAAAAAAATTTCCACCTGTGCGGTTGGACGCTCTAAAGAGCTTCCAACCCATTGATCCATTCGCAAAATACGTGCTATCGCACTTTTGTGTCTGCTAAAGCATCCACATTTTGCTCATTAGATAAATGGGTTGCTAATCCGACAGCTCATTTGCATTGCAATAAATTGCATGCAAATGGTTCGTCGGATTGCAACCGCACAGGTGGGAAAAATTTGAAAGGAGATTGGATATGAAGAAAAAAGGAGCAGCATTTTTAGTAGCAGCGATGGTTCTGAGCCTGACGATGGGGAACTGTGTCTTTGCAGAGGAGGGACTGAAGGAGGTTACAATCAGTCTTCAGCCGGCGCCGCATTCACTGGGAGCATATGTGGCACTGGAAAAGGGCTGGTTTGAGGAAGAGGGACTGGATGTAGACGTTCTCACTTATATTGCAGGTGCGCCCCAGCTTGAGGCGGTGGCAAGCGATGCATGGACAGTCGGCGTAATGGGAGTGGCTGCCGGAATTACGGGACTGATGTCGTATGATCTGACCTGTCTCGGATTTTCACAGTGGGATTATTTTAATCAGAACTTATATGCCAGAAGTGACAGCGAGATTGTAGCGGCAGGCAGCGGAAATGTAGAGGGTTATCCGGATATTTACGGAACTGCAGATCTTTACAGGGGAAAGACAATTCTCTGTACAAAGGGTTCTATGGGACATCTGGAGCTGCTGGCTTCCCTTGCTGCGCTCGGGCTTACAGAGGATGATGTGGATATTGTCCACATGGAGGTAGCTGCAGCATATCAGGCATTCCTGGCTGGTGAAGGTGATATGGTCTGCCTGTGGTCAACTTTTGCTTCGGACGGAGAAGCAGAGGGGCTGGTGGCTGTGGCAGGTGCAGAGGCGGCAAAGCTTTATGTTCCGTCAGTAATCCTTGCTTCAGATAAGGCTCTTGAGGATGAGGAAACTACTCAGAAGATTCTTAATGTTATGATCAGAGGATTTATGTGGGTAATGGATCATCCGGATGAAGCAGCTGAGTATTATTATGATATCTGTGAAGAAGAGGGAGTTACCTGTACAGAGGAATATGCATCTGAGCTGATTCATAAGGCTTATGGGCCAAGTGTGGCAGAATACCGCGAAATGTATGAAAATGATGAATTCACAGAAAATCTTGCGAATGTTATGAAGTATTATATTGCGGCAGGTACCTATGTGGAAGATGATGTGGAAAAGGTGACATCCGGATTTGATGGTTCTATGCTTATAAAAGCACTTGATTATTATGAAGAAAACTATGCAGAACTGGATGGCTGAAATATCACTGTTTATTAAGAGGTAAGTTATGGATCAGGTAACGCGTGAAAGAAAAAGAAAAGAAGCTCTTGACAGCATGAAAAAAGAAAGTCTGCGGAATCTGATACTTGGGGTAGCCGGCATTGCCGGATTCCTGGTTATCTGGGAACTGGTAGTGCGGCTGCAGATCATATCACCCAAATTGATTGTATCGCCAGTGGAAGTTGTAAAAACACTTCTCATAAAAATGAGTGACACAAAACCGGAAGGTTCACTGCTTATGCAGCACATTGCATCCAGTCTGCAGGTTGCTTTTTGCGGATATATACTTGCCATAGGTATCGGAGTGCCGCTCGGATTGATGATGGGCTGGTTCCGGGGGCTGGACAGCTTCCTGGGACCGATCCTGGAGGTTTTAAGACCGGTGCCTCCGATTGCCTGGATTCCGTTTGCGATTATTTTTCTGGGGATCGGTCTGGAGGCAAAGGCAGTTATCATCTTCCTTTCCGCATTTATTCCATGTCTGATCAACTCTTATAGCGGGATTAAGCTGACAAATCAGGTATACGTAAATGTTGCGGTAACCTGCGGAGCGTCCAACTGGAGAACCTTCCTGAAAGTAGGAGTGCCGTCCGCTATGCCAATGGTTTTTGCAGGAATGCGGATATCTCTGGGAAATGCATGGTCTACACTGGTGGCAGCGGAGATGCTGGCAGCGAATAAAGGGCTTGGTTATATGATTCTGATGGGACGTACTTACGGGCGTGTTGATATTATTATAAGCGGTATGATTATGATCGGAATCCTTGGAATCATTTTTAACGCTATTTTTGATAAAGTAGAAAAGTATGTTTTGAGATGGAGGATAAAGAGATGAAACAGTGTTCAAAGAGCTATCAGATTCTCCTGAAAATATTGCCGGTATTGGCGGTCATCTGCTTTATTTTGTTATGGTATTGGGCGGCAGCAGCAACAAAGCACAGGATGCCGAATCCTACCGAGGTCTGGGAGCGGTTTTTAGTGACTCTGGAAAAGCCGATTGCAAAAAAGTCTATTTTTGAACATGCCTTGATCAGTCTTGGACGTGTACTGAAGGCACTTCTGGCATCGATTGCTATTGGGTTGCCGCTTGGACTGTTTATGGGATGGAATAAAACCTTCCGGGGGATTGTAAGACCGATATTTGAATGCATCCGGCCGATTCCTCCGATTGCCTGGATTCCGCTTATTACTATGTGGTTTGGGATTTATGAGCTTCCGAAGATTATTATTATCTTCCTGGGATCGTTTGTGCCGATCGTAGTAAATGCTTATACTGGAGTGGCGATGGTGCCGGAGTTGAATACGGATGCGGGAAAAATTTTTGGAGCAAATAACTGGCAGCTTTTAACGGACATTGTTCTTCCGACTGCTTTTCCATCCATTTTTGCCGGAATCAGAACGGCGATCAGCTCCGGCTGGGTAGTTATGCTGGCAGCAGAAATGATATCGGCAAAAAGCGGTCTGGGATTTCTTGTTATCCGGGGGCAGGATGTTAATGATTATCCTCTCATCCTGCTGGCAATGGTGTTTATTGGAATAATTGGCGCGCTTTTATCAGCAATTGCGAATCAGGCGGAAAGGTGGTTATGTCCATGGATGGAAAAATAAAACTGAAGGCAGATCATCTATGCAAAACATATTTTTCGAAAAAAAGGGATTTCGATGCAGTTGCAGATATTTCGCTTGAAGTAAAGGAAAATGAATTTCTGGTAATTCTTGGTCCCGGGCAATGCGGAAAGAGTGTGTTTTTAAACATGGTCAGCGGACTGGAAAAACCGACGCTGGGAGAAGTCTGCATAGATGATGAGAAAGTTACAGGAACCAGTGAAAAAATATCCATGGTTTTTCAGAGAATGGCTGTTATGCCATGGAAGACGTCTATGGAAAATACGGAGATGGGACCGCGTTATTATCATATTAGTAAGAAAGAAAGACGAAAAACAGCGCAGGGATTTCTGGATATGGTGGGTCTGGAGGGATTTGAGAAGAGCTATCCCAGACAGCTTTCCGGTGGTATGAAGCAGAGGGTCGGTATCGCAAGGGCGTATACAGCGGCATCGGAAATTCTTCTTATGGATGAACCGTTTGGCGCTCTGGACGCGCAGACGCGGTATGCTATGCAGGATGAAATATTAAAAATCTGGGAGAACAATAAGAGAACTATTATTTTTGTCACAAATAATATTGAGGAAGCGATTTATCTCGGAGACCGCATTGTTCTTTTAACAAAACGTCCGGCTACGGTAAAGCAGGTATATGATCTGTCAGGGCTTCCAAGACCGAGAAATAATGTGTCCCGCGCGTTTATGGATATCCGCAGGGAGATTACCGAAAATATGGATCTGGGACTGGAATAAGGAGTGGCTATGGCAGAAGAATATAAAGTACAG
>DKTR01000014.1 GCA_002473385.1 Lachnospiraceae bacterium UBA7225 | reverse complement strand
AAAATACATGCCGGCATGTATTTTATGTCCATTTGTCCCTTGGCTCATTTAATTATTCATCCATACAGACACTTTTTTCAAGGTCTGGAATACCGAATCCATAATGAAAATGGCAAGCGCAATGACACCCGCAATCTGTGCGGTAAGCGCAAGATAAGACATTGCCTCTTTCATATTTCCCATAAACAGCTCGTAGCCGGTGCGATACATTGCCGCTCCCGGCACCAATGTCAGAATGCCGGAGATCAGAAAAACGGTCACCGGCGTTTTCAGAATCCGTGCAAACAGGTGCGATGCCATTGAAATCACCAGGGCACTGATAAAGTTCGCCCAGATCGGTCCAAAATACGCATTACAGACCAGGTACACTGCCCATCCGGCAGCTCCCGTCAATCCACAGTAAATCAGAAATCTTTTTGGTGTCTCAATTACGACAGAGAACGCCACAATCGCTATAAATGCTCCGATAATCTGTATCAGCATATCCCCGTTCCTCTCATCAATAATGTCGCTGCTCCGGCACCAATCACGATCGCCGCTGCCTTCAGAATCGCTTCCATAATCTTTGCCCCGCCTGCCACATAGTCGCCCTGCAGCGTATCCCGCACAGAGGTCGTCAATGCTGCCCCCGGAACGATCGGCATAATTCCACCGACAATTACCTTGTCCACGTCCAGCGCCGGATAGCAGAATGCCTGCAGCAGAAGTGCAGTAATGCCGATCATCAGCGCACACAGCATATTTTCCATAAACGCATTAAGCTGCATTTTCTCACAAAGCAGGATCACCGCCGCCAGGACGACACCTGTAATACCCGCTGCAATACTGTCGGCAATCGTTCCGCCAAGCAGAATTGAAAATGCCGCCGCAACCACAACAATACAGATATTTTTCTGCCAGAGCACATAGGTATGCTTCTCCATATGCTTCAACCCGGAAAACGCCTCTTTTAACGACATTTCTCCCGCACAAAATTTACGGGAGATCTCATTTGTCTTTGCTATTCTATTTAAATTTGTGTCCCGGTTGCGGATACGCTTCACAACCGTCATGGAATCCATATCAGGATTATCCAGCGTAACGATCAGCCCGGTTGCGGTGACATAAGCCTCCGCCGATTTCAGCCCGGACACAGAGAGGATCCGATGTATCGTATCCTCCACGCGGTAGATCTCTGCGCCGCTGCTCAGCATAATCTGCCCGGCAAGCACGGCTGTGTCCAGCAGCAGCTTATAATCTGTCAGTTGATTTTCCATCATCGGTCACGTCTCCTGAAAATTGAAATCACAAGCACGATCAGAAGGATCGGCACAAAATACTTTATCGCAAATGCAGCAACTGAACCGATCAGCCACAGAAGCAGCAGCACAATCACAATACCTGTAACCGGAAGCACCCATTTTACCACCATCGGATTGATATTCCAGGTGTGGACCCTGCCGTGGAAATCCTCCTGCCGCGGCGCTTCCTCATAAAAATTACCGTCGCCATCTGCCGGCTCCGCCGCTTCAAGAAGCGTTTTGGCAATAAAAACGGGGCTGCCAAGCTCCTCCAGCACATCCTGCTCTCTGCGCCCGGCTGCAACCGCTTCGGAAATGTATTCGTCGTAGTAATGCAGATGTCCCTCAATCTGCGAAGGATTCAGTTCACCCTCAAGCTGCATATGCAGGGTATCTAAAAATTCATATTTTGTCATCTTTTCTCCTTAAAGGTTCGGTTCGCTACGTCCGAAAGCCCCCGATTGCTCCATGCTGCGTACTCCTGCACTAAGACCGGGCTTTCATGTTAAATTATAGGGCAGATACCTGAAATTCGCAAGAACTTTTCTTGATTTTCCGCAGTAACTGGTCTATACTAGAGCTACTAGAAGTTTTTTAAAGGGGAGAGTCTAAGATGAAAGCACGTAAGTATACACTTCTGCTGCTTATTGTATGTTGTCTTGCCGGTATCTCCGGCTGTCGCCGGAAGCCGGTTGAAACAGAAACACAGTCAGAAACCGTTACAGAAACACAGAAGGAATCAGAGACAGAAAAACAGACGACGAAAAAGCAGCCGGAAACACAGAAACAGACAACCAGTAAAGCAACCGGTAAGACAAGCATTACACCGTCTACCCAGGTTCCGCAGACATCTGCCACACAGGCACAGACAACGGAAGCTGCGCAGACAACAGAAGCCGCTTCCCAACAGTGTCCTTACTGCTACAATTGGTTCAGTACCACTATCCAGTCGGACGGAACTTCCGAATATTCCACCCATGTAGCGGCAGAGCAGGCTTATCTCCAGAGCATCCAGACCACTACTGAGACGCCGGATACCTCCGGTTATCAGACAGGTAATGACGGAGCTCTCTATGCACAATGTCCTTACTGCTTCCAGTGGTTCTCGGATACTGCCGATGCAAGCGGATATTCCCCCTATGCTGACCATGTGGCTGCGGAATCCGCCTACGCTGCACAGATTGCAAACCAGGATCTTGTGCAATGCCCTTACTGCGGTAACTGGGTAACACAGGAAGAATACCAGGATCACATCAATAACGGTTGGTAGACATTACCACATATATAGAGTAGCGCCGGATTGCTCCGGCGCTATTTTTATCTTACATTTTTTACTATTCTGCATAACACGGAAAGTTCTTCCTCAAGACACATCAGAAATCTGTCTGCCAGTGTGGTCCATGTGATAATTCTCTTTATAAATCAGTTCAGAGATCGGCACTACCTCATATCCCTGCTCTTTCAGACCAGTGAGCAGCGCATCGAGCGCCTGCGCCGTATACTCCGCTCCGTTATGGCACAGAATAATAGCGCCCGCCCCCAGATCCTTGTGCTGCAGGACCGTATCAAGAATACTCTGTATGCCGTAATTTTTCCAGTCAAGACTGTCAACGGACCACTGGATCGGATAGTATCCGCACTCCTGCGCCGTAAGGATTACTTCGTTATCGTAATCTCCATAAGGCGGACGAAACAGCGTCATTTCCACCCCCGTCAGCTCCTTCACCTTATTATGTACCTCCATCAGCTCGCTGATGCATTCTTCTTTGGATAGCTGACTCATATTTTTATGATTTTCGCTGTGGTTGCCAAGGTCGTGACCGGCAGCCTGAATCCTTTTGACATCCTCCGGATAGGCAGAAACCCAGCCGCCTGTCATGAAAAATGTCACGTGTACGTCATGTTTTGCAAGAATATCCAGGATCTGCTGGGTGTCCTCGTTTCCCCATGCTGCATCAAAGGAAAGCCCCACCTGCTTTTTATCAGTATCTACACTATAGATCGGCAGCTCGCGGTCTCCGGCGCGGCTGCTCGTCTGCGCGGTGGCATTTCCGAAGCGCACACTGCCAACCAGCACCAGCAGGGCGCACAGCAGAATCAGAGCGCTGCCCCGGTGACGCTGCAGCAGCCGCTCGATTCGTCCAACGTTTTTCATAACTGTAACCTCAGAACTTTTTTACAGTATATGAAAGCAATGGCTTATCTTATGACGCATCTGCGCAATCCGGCTTTCCCTTTCGCATCTGCGCAATCCGGCTTTCCCTTTCGCATCTGCGCTCGTGCTTATGCGTCAGATCAGGAAGTCTTTTAAACGCTTACTTCTGGACGGGTGACGCAGCTTGCGCAGCGCCTTTGCCTCGATCTGACGGATACGTTCACGGGTAACGTTGAATTCTTTTCCAACCTCTTCCAGAGTCCGTGCCCTGCCGTCAATCAGCCCAAAACGAAGCTGGACGACCTGGCGTTCCCTGTCTGTAAGTGATTCCAGCGCAGTGCCAAGTTCCTCACGCAGCATGGAGAAGGCTGCCGAATCAGACGGAGACAGCGCGGAATCATCCTCTATAAAGTCACCAAGATGGCTGTCATCCTCCTCACCAATCGGTGTGTCGAGGGATACCGGATCTCTGGAAATCTTCAGTACCTCGCGTACACGCGAAACCGGAACGTTCAGACGGTCCGCCACCTCCTCGGGCGTCGGTTCACGCCCCAGTTCCTGCAAAAGGGTACGTGTCATGCGGAGCGTTTTGTTGATCGTCTCTACCATATGCACCGGCACACGGATTGTCCTTCCGGTGTCCGCGATTCCTCTGGTGATTGCCTGACGGATCCACCAGGTCGCATACGTACTGAACTTGAAGCCCTTGGCATAATCAAACTTGTCCACTGCCTTCATAAGTCCCATGTTGCCCTCCTGAATGAGATCCAGGAACGGCATACCACGACCCACGTACTTTTTTGCAATGCTGACAACCAGGCGGAGGTTCGCCTCAATAAGCTGCTTCTTCGCGTCCTCGTCGCCATCCTCCACTCTCTTCGCAAGTGCTATTTCTTCCTCAGTAGAAAGCAGCGGTACATTGCCGATTTCCTTCAGATACATGCGCACCGGATCTTCCGTGCTGACACCCTCCAGCACATCCGCATCGTCGATAATCTCCACTTCCTCCTCGTCCGAGAGCAGGAGATCATCGTCATTGTCCAGCAGGAGCTCCGTCGTATCATCCGCGTTATCCTCATGAACGAGATCAATATTATGCTTTTCCAGATACTCAAAAACAAAATCCATTTTTTCTTCCGAGATCTGCATCGTCCCGAAAGCATCGTTTACCTCTTTATAGGTAAGCATATTTTTCTTTGTTTTTGCCTCTGCCACTAAGCCTTCCAGTGTTTTTAAAAACTGTTCATGCATTTCATCCATAAACTACTAAATCTCCTCTCAGGGTAATCTGCGGACCTCCGGTATGTTCAATGTATTCCCTGGTAATCGTTACCTTACCAATATTGTCATCTTTGGGAATTTCATACATGATATCGAGCATAATTTCCTCAATAATCGCCCGGAGTGCCCTCGCACCCGTCTTTTTCTCCAGCGCCCGCTCTGCAATCGTCTCCAGCGCTTCTTCTTCAAACTCCAACTGTACCTCATCCAGCGCCAGCAGCTTCTGATACTGCTTCAGAATGGCGTTTTTCGGCTCCTTTAAAATCTGGACCATCATCTCCTTCGTCAGTCCCTGCATAGTAAATACGATCGGCAATCGTCCGATAAACTCCGGGATCATTCCAAATTTACGAATGTCCTCATTGGTCACTTTTTCCAAAATGTGCGGATCGTTGTCGTATTTATCCCGCAGATCTGCCTGGAATCCAATAGATGCCTGTCTATTCAGACGCTCTTTGATGATATCCTCCAGACCCGGAAATGCACCCCCGCAGATAAACAGAATGTTGCGTGTATTTACCGTCTCCAGTGGAACCATGGCATTCTTACTGTTTGCCCCGACCGGGACCTCCACCTCACTGCCCTCCAGTAACTTCAGCATTCCCTGCTGGACGGATTCTCCACTCACATCTCTCTGCGTCGCATTCTGCTTCTTTGCGATTTTATCAATCTCATCTATAAAAATAATACCGCGCTCTGCTTTCTCCACATCGTTGCCTGCTGCGGCGAGCAGCTTGGATACCACGCTCTCGATATCATCTCCGATATAGCCCGCTTCCGTCAGAGAAGTGGCATCCGCAATGGCAAGCGGTACATCCAGAAGTCTGGCAAGCGTCTTCACCAGATAGGTCTTCCCGCATCCGGTCGGTCCAATCATCAGCATATTGGACTTTTCAATCTCAATCTCATCCATAGTGCCGGTTGCCACCCGCTTATAATGGTTGTACACACCGACCGAGATCACCTTTTTTGCATACTCCTGTCCGATAACATACTCATCCAGGCTTGCCTTGATCTTATGCGGTGCCGGAATTGACTTAATATCAAACTCCTTCTGCGGCTGCGTTTTTTTCTTTTTCACCTTCTGACGCTTTGGGATCTCCTCCGGCATCTCCGATAAATTGATCATCTGCATATTCGGAAACCTTTTGGAAAGCTCCATCAGCTCCTTGTAGCTGTCCGCGTCCATGCGGCTCATGCTGCTGAACGACTTCTGCAGACAGTCCGGACAAATTGTAAGATTCATAAGCTCCAGCATCTTCCCTGTCTTACTCTCCGGTCTGTGACAGATATAGCAGATTTTTTCATATTCGTCGTCTTTTTTTACTTCTTCGGGTAAAGAATCTTTTTCTTCTGACACAAAATCCTCTCCTTCTTCTTTTGCGTGCATCTCCCTTTGGAGCCTTTTTATCCACCCGGGAAAAAATTCCCTTTTGAACAAAAAATCTGCACAACTAGCCCATCATAAACAATCATATCACAAGGAACCTGTTTTCACAAGAAAAGTTTTTATAAAACAGGACAAAAATACTGTCCAGCGGCTCTGCCCGCTTAAACATGCGCCCGATACCGCGCAGCAAAAAACCCGGAGTGTCCTGGCACTCCGGGTATCCCGACTGTTTTAGAATCCAAAGCCTCTGAAAAGGTCTCCTATTCCATATCCATCATCACCGTAGTAGTAATAGTCCGAATAATCATCCTCATCGCTGTTGTCTGAATCACTGTTGTCTGAATCGCTGTCGTCGGATCTGCTGCTATTACTGCTGCCGTCTGCTGACGTCTGCAGGTCTGATTTTTTTCCAAGGCGAACCTCGATCTGTTTTTCCTGGTAGCCGTTGTCCTCAAATCTCTGCACTGTTACTACAACCGTCTCACCTGCTTCATAATACTGCATGCGGTTCAGAAGATCAGACCGGCTGGAAATCTTTGTCTCATCCAGCTTCGTGATGATATCGCCTGTCTCAAGACCCGCTTCCTCTGCGGCACTGTTATCTGTCAGCTCATAGACCAGTGCTCCCGACGGAACATGGTAGAGTTCCTTTGTGTCGTTGTCAATATCCATAACCGTGATTCCAAGCGCACCTGCTTTGTCTGCATCCACTCTGCTTCTGGTTGTCTGATTCATCAGTTCTTCAATGATCGGTTTTGCTGTGTTGATCGGGATGGCATAGCCCATGCCCTCCACGCCGTTGACTGCTGCTTTTGCAGAGTTAATGCCGATCAGATGTCCTTCCATATCCAGAAGTGCGCCGCCGCTGTTGCCGAAGTTGATGGCAGCATCTGTCTGGATCATATTGTTGGTCACGGTTCCGCTGCTGGTGGAAACTGTCACTTCACGATCAAGTGCACTGACAACACCGGCTGTAACGGACTGTCCATAGCCAAGTGCATTGCCAATGGCAACCATCCACTCACCAACCTGCACCTCATCGGAATCGCCAAGCTGTATGATGCCGATTTTATCTGCCACTTCGTCGTCAATGTCCTTCAGATTCACTGCGATGACCGCCAGATCCATAGAAGAATCGGTGCCTTTCACCAATGCCGGTGCAAGCGTTTTTTCTCCATCTTCATTGTCCTCTACATCCACGCTGAAGCATACGGTCAGTTCCTCAGACCCTTCCACTACATGATTGTTTGTCGCAATCAGGAGCTCATCATCATTCTTTCCGACAATAATACCGGAACCGCCGCTTGAAGTCTCCTGCTGGAAGCTTCTTCCGAAGAAGTTTACTTCCTCGACACCCACATTTGTAATTGCCACAATAGCCGGCATGGCATCGGCTGCCACCTTCTGTACATTCGGCAGCCCGTATGAATCGCCTGCCTCCTGTGTAGGAATCTCCCCGATATCCGCCGCCGTTGCGGAATTCAGCGTGACATCTGATTGCAGGTCTGCCTGCGCATCCAGCGTGATACGATTCTCCTGCTGATTGTTCTCCACATTTCCTATTCCATATACTGTCGCTCCCAGTGCTCCGACTGCTGCCAGCGCAGCCGCACAGGTTCCAATACGTTTTTTCATGCCCATCTTCTAAAGACCTCCTGTTTCTTTATGTTGAAAACATCATATCAGCCATTTGTGTTCAATTTGTGACAATAATTTTAAAAAACTTTGTTTTTCCAATATTTTCTGTTCATAGAGCAGGAAATAACAAGACGTCTCGGAAGCACACGGTAATGGCTGCCGAAAAAATACCCCAGATACTTGCAGCCGCTCTGCCAGATAAGCTTCGGCAGCAGATCCGGCCGCCCGTGCCTGCACAAAAATGCCGCTGTACTTTTCACCAGATGAATACCCTCTTTTTCCGAGCTGAGCTCCGCAAAAATTTCCGGATGATCCGCCTGCGAGACGGCAAGATCAAAGTTGCGCCGGAACTGCTCTTTTCCACTGTAGTTATGCGAATGCACCACCCGCGCGTCCGCCGCATAGGCAATTTTATATCCTGCCTTCACCAGCCTGGCCGCAAAAATCATATCCTCATTAAAAATCGTCTGCTTTTCAAACCCGCCCAGCATCACATAAACGCTGCGCACATAGGCGGCGCACACATTCGAACAGAAATATGTTTTAATCCCCAGCCCTGGCAGATCTCCCAGTGATTTCACCTGGCTTTTTTCGCCATAATTAAAGCTTCTGGTATAACGTTCCAGGAGACCGCAGTCCTTTGCCGGCAGTTGTCTGGCATAGACTGCCGCCACTGACCCGCCCGTGTCGTCTCCGAGCTGTGCAAGCATCCGCTCGATCAGATACTCATCCTCCGGTACGGCATCCTGTGTCATAAAAAGCAGGACATCTGCCTGCGACATTGCCGCTGCCCGGTCTCTTGTCCCGCCATGATCGAATTCCTCCTGCGGAAGATGAACAAGAGTGAGCTGCACGCCGCCTGCAGTATGCCCCGCCTCAAAAGCAGCCCGGCAGACAGGCGCCTGCTTCCACAGGGATTCTTCTGTATTCATCACCAGAATCCGCTGCGGAAGATGCGTCTGCTGCGATAGCTTTTCTATTAAACTGTTAAAACGTTCATCCGGCCGGTAAGCCGGTATGATTACCTCTACTGTTCTTTTATCCATTAATAAACACCGGTATAATTGGCGATATAATCGCTGATCTCCTGCACTGCCGCAGAAGGCGTATAGCTTTCCGAATCAAAGAGATATTTGTGCAGCTCCGATACATTTGCCGACAGATTAACCGGAACTACGATACTGTAATTGATTTCCATCGGTGTCTGCTCGAACGGGAAGCCCTTTGTCTCTACAAGGTTATAGCTGGCAATATTGGTGGCAAGATCCATAAGCTGCGTCATGGTGAGGTTGGTATCAACCGCATCGATCAGATCATCAATCAGTCCGACCAGGACTGTCGGATTTTTCTGCACCTTATCCAGGATCAGAGCCAGCACCTTCCGCTGACGCTCCGTACGCTCATAGTCATTTCCGATTGCACGGATACGGCAGTAGGATGTCGCCTGCAGACCATTCAGATGAACCATACCGCCGCCGCCAATCAGCTCGATCTGACGGTCTGTGATCATAGAGGTTTCATCCTGGTAATTATTAATCCAGGTTGCCTCATCATCTGTTATCTCCATATCGATGCCGCCAATCGCATCCACCACATCGGCAAGTACATTCATATTCACCGTAATATAATCCGTGATATCCAGATCCAGATTCTTGTTCAGCATATTAATGGAGCGCGCCGGTCCTCCGGCTGCATAAATATCAGTTGCCTTACCATAGCCTCCCACAGTGTCATTCAGATACGTATCACGGTATACCGACACCAGCTTTACATCCTTTTTGTCCAGATTGATGCTGGCAACCAAAATGGCATCGCTCTGCCCGTTGGTATTTTCATCACGGTTGTCAACTCCGTACAGCGCAATATTCCAATAACCTTTCAGCTTCTCTTCTACTGCATCATCAAGCTGCGCCTTGATCTGCTGCACCATCTCGCTCTGCGCTTCCTCCCCAAACGATGTCTGGATCCTGGTGATTTTCGAAAACTGCGCCGCGACATAAAGCGCTGCTGCCAGAACTACCAGCAAAAGTACCTCAAATACAAAAAGAATAATTTTTCTTTTTCTGCGCTTCTTTTTCTTCTTTGCAGCGGCCGCTTCACGCTCCCCCTGATTGTAGGGCGGACGCTGGTCCATTCCCGGCTGACCGTACATATTCTGCTGATAATACTGCTGCCGGCCATATGGGTCCTGCTGATAGTATTGCTGCTGACCAGCGTTTGGATCCTGCTGGTAATACTGCCGCTGACCGTACGGGTCCTGCTGGTAATATTGCTGCTGACCAGCGTTTGGATCCTGCTGGTAATACTGCTGCCGGCCATACGGATCCTGCTGATAGTATTGCTGCTGACCCTGCTGCCCACCGCCCTGTACGCGCCTTTTTTCTTTTTTCTCCTTATTCCGTGCCATAATAAATCCCCTTTTCTCCCTTTTCCCTTTCCTGGATGCTTTAGTATGCATTTTTATTAATAAATCCCTTGAAAGCTGTCAGAAATAAAATTTTGATATCCAGTCCCAGTGTCCAGTTTTCAATATAATATAAATCATACTCAATTCTTTTTCTGATAGAAGTGTCCCCCCGGTACCCATTTACCTGCGCCCATCCTGTCATACCGGGGCGCACCTGATGCTTGATCATATATCGGGGAATTTCCTCGCGGAACTTTTCCACAAATTGCGGACGCTCCGGACGCGGACCGATCAGGCTCATCTCGCCCTTCAATACATTGACAAGCTGCGGAAGCTCGTCAATGCTTGTCCTTCTGATAAATTTCCCGATTCCCGTAACCCGCGGATCATGACGCGTCGTCCAGCCCTGGCGCTCCGCATTTGCCTTCTGTACTTCCATAGAGCGGAACTTATACATGACAAACGGCCGGTTGTGCAGTCCGACACGCTCCTGCTTAAAAATAAGCGGTCCCGGGGATGTCAGCCTGATAAGCACAGCCGTCACCAGCATGACCGGGGAAAACAAAACAAGACATATAAGCGAACCGGCAATATCCATCGCCCGCTTCACAAGCGCATTAAATGTATTGGACAGCGGCACGTAACGGATATTGATAACCGGCAGCCCCATCAGATCCTCCGTGTAAGGCTTCGTTGGAATAATATTGCCATAATCGGGAATGAATTTCGTATGCACACCCGATTTCTCACACTGGGCAACAATATGCTCCAGTTTATAATATTCACTCAGCCCCAGCGTGATTGCAATCTCGTCGAGCGTATTGACCGTCATCAGCTCCATGAGTTCTTCCGTCCGCCCGATTACGCGGACACCGCGGTAAACTGTTGTGCGCTCAGAATTGTCATCCAGAATACCGAGCACCTTATAGCCCCACTGTGGATTTTCCAGAATACGGTCGATGTATTCCCTGGCGGCCTGTCCATATCCTACCAGCAGAATATGCTTCAGATTCATGCCTCTGCGGCGCATGTCCCGCAGCACACCGCGGATCAGCATACGGGCAACGATATCCGCCGTAACGTTCAGTGCAAAAAATGTGAACACAACGCCACGGGAGAAGTCGATTTTCTTAATTGCCATCGTCATTGCCAGAAATATCAGAATGCCAAGCAGATTTGCCTTTATGACATTGCCGTATTCCAGACGTCTTCCCTGCACCCGCTTAGGCGTATAAAGATTGAACGCGGAATACAAAAGCAGCATTCCCGGAACCAGCGGAAGCAGCACAAGCATATATACCGCATCGGGATATACACCTATATCCGGCGGTGTCAGTATTTTTATCTGGACAAACCACGCCAGCAGATAACTGCCGACCACAATCAGGGCATCTATCAGAACATGCAGTCGATTAAAATACTTTTGATTGTCTTTAATCAATCTGGTTCACCCCTTATGTTATCCATACTTTTATCATCATACACTGTGAGTTTCAAAAATGCAACTGCCGAATGCAAAAATATTACATTTTTATTTCTAATTTCTTAATACCTTTGCAAGGTTTCGCCACAGTTCGAGCTGAATACACCAGCAATTATCAAAATTTTCCGGCAAATACGGCACTTTTTCGCCGCTGCGCGCCAGAAGAATACCCTGCCACAGCCCCTTCAGATACGTAATTCCCATACCCTTTGCCGAAAAAAACAAAAGCTTGACCAGCGTCCCGGCAAAAAGCAGCGGCAGATTCAGCCAGATCTGCCAGAGCGGCATGTTTTTGTAAATGAGATATATATTATTGCGTGCCGCGCTGCTCACCTTAAAACGGTTATAACGGGAGCCGGTAGAAGCACTGCCCTTGTGATAAACAACTGCCAGCGGCGCATAACGGTTTTCGTATCCGGCAATTCTGGCGCGGTAACAAATATCCACATCCTCCAGATAGGCAAAATGCTTCTCGTCAAAATAACCGATTTTATCAAAAATACACTTCCGATAGATTGCCGCGCCTGCACACGAGGAAAATATTGTATCTTCCCTGTCATAACATGCGCAGCTCCTGCCCTTTCCGCGCGTCACTGCCCAGCCGAGTGCACAATAAAAATCACCGGCATTATCCAGAAGCCCGGGATGGTCCATCTGCCGCATCTGCGCCTGACAGGAAAAAATCCGCGCATCCTGCCTGATTGCCCGCAGAAGCTCCGCCGCAAAGCCCGCTTCCACCCGCGTATCGTTATTGAGCAAGATCACATATTCCGTTTCTGCCGCCCGGATACCTTCATTGACTGCCCGGGAAAACCCGTAATTTTTCTTCAGACAGATCAGCTTTACAGATGGATACTCCGACCGGATAATTTCCGGGCTTCCGTCAGTGGAAGCATTATCCACAACGATGACCGAAAGCGCGCCCGTCCCCTGCGCAAGCAGACTATCCAGGCATGCTCTTATATATTCTTTCCCATTATAATTGGGGATTATGACAGATACATCCATCTTTCTCTCCTACCAGTTCTGATATTTCAGGATCGTATCCACAATGTATTCCACCTGCTCCATTTCCAAATTGTAATACATCGGCAGACGCACAAGGCGCTCACTCTCCTTTGTGGTATAAATATCCTCGCCGGAAAATCTTCCGAATTTTCTTCCGGCAGCCGCTGAGTGCAGCGGCACATAATGGAACACTGCCCAGATGCCATGCTCACGCAGATAAGTAATAAAGCGTCCCCTTGCCTCTAAATCCTTCAGCTTCACGTAATACATATGTGCATTATGAGTCGCATATTTGGGAACAAACGGGCGCTCCAGCACCCCCTTCTCCTCCAGAGGCGCAAATGCCTCATGATAATAGTTGTAGATTTCCAGACGCTTGCGGTTGATCTGGTCAGCGATCTCAAGCTGTGCATATAGATACGCCGCGTTCAGATCACTCGGAAGGTAGGATGAGCCAAAATCTACCCAGGTGTATTTATCCACCTGTCCGCGGAAAAACTTGCTTCGATCGGTACCCTTTTCACGCAGGATTTCCGCTTTTTCCTGATAACGCTCATCCTGAAAGAGCAGAGCCCCGCCCTCACCCATCGTATAATTTTTCGTCTCATGGAAGCTGTAGCAGCCAAAATCACCGATGGTGCCAAGCGGAATCCCCTTGTAGTAAGCGTTCATCCCCTGTGCAGCATCCTCTATTACTTTCAGATCATGCTTTCTGGCGATCGCCAGAATCTCGTCCATCGCACACGCCACCCCCGCATAGTGAACCGGGACGATCGCCTTTGTTTTCTCCGTAATGGCTTCCTCAATCAGCCGCTCATCAATATTCATAGTCTCCGGACGGATATCAACAAACACAATCCTGGCCCCGCGCAGCACGAAAGCATCTGCTGTCGAGCAAAAAGTGTAGGAGGGCATGATCACCTCGTCACCCGGCTGGATATCTGCAAGATATGCCGACATCTCCAGTGCATGCGTGCAGGAGGTTGTCAACAGCGTATGATTTACATGGTACGTATCACAGATCCACTGTGCGCATTTCTTTGTAAACGGACCGTCTCCGCACATTTTGCCGCTCTTGATCGCCTGCTCCATATACTCCGTCTCTTTTCCGGTAAACGGCGCCCTGTTAAAATCAATCATTTGTATTTCTCCCCCTTTTCCCGTCCGCCCGCAGGGAATAATTCCATTTGGACAGCGACAGATTTTTATTGTAGTATGGATCGCCCGCCTTTAAAAGTTTTTCCCAGCGGGTTCTCATGAACTCTATTTCTTCCTGGAACCGCCGCACCTTTTCCGGCGAGTCCTCCGCCCCGCGGCTCTTCGATTCATAATGACGCAGACACACATAAGGATCGTAGACAACCAGATAGCCTGCCTCATTTGCCCGCAGGCAGAGATCCACATCATTGAACGCTACCGAAAGCCGCTCTTCAAAGCCGCCAAGCTGCTCAAACAGGCTGCGCTTCATCATCATACACGCTGCTGTTACCGCACTATAGTCCATCTGCAGCGATGCCTTGTGCAGATAACCGCTGCGATCCTGCGGCATATTCACAAACATATGCCCGGCGATTCCGCCGATACCGATCACAGTACCTGCATGCTGGATGGTCCCGTCCGGATAACAGAGCTTTGCGCCGGTGATGCCCACCTCCGGGCGCTGGCAGTTTCCCAGCATTTCCTCCAGCCAGCCCTTTTCCATTGCTTCGATATCGTTGTTCAGAAACAAAAGGAATTCTCCCTTTGCATATTTTACACCATAATTGTTGATTGCGGAATAGTTAAATGCATTCTTCCAGCGGACAATCCGTATGCGCGGATCCTGTGACAGCTCTTTATAGTACGCAAAAATCTCCCGGCTGCTGCTGTTGTTCTCCACTATGATAATCTCATAATTTTCATAATCAGCTGTTCTCCTGAGAGATTCCAGACAGAGCCGCAGGGAAGCCGCCTCATCCTTGTTCGGGATAATGATGGACACCAGCGGATTTCCCTGTACGGGATACTTCACCCGGTAAAAACCCAGATCCTTTTTCAGTGAAACCTCCGCCGTCTGGCCGCGTCTTTCTAGATGCGCCTCTATAGCGCGCTTCCCCGCCTCATAGGCATACATTTTGCTGATGGGATTGTCTGCTGTAGACGCCGCATGGGTCCGCCAGTGATACAGAATCTCCGGAATATGATGGATCTTCTCTGCCATATCCGTACAGCGCAGAATAAAATCATAATCCTGTGCACCCTCATATGCACCCCGGAAACCGCCCACCCGCTCTGCAAGAGTTTTTCTTACCATGAAAAAATGACAAATGTAATTATTCGAACGCAGCAGATCAAGGTTGAAATCAGGCTTCAGATTCGGCTTAAAATGCGTGCGTCCGTCCGTATCCACTTTATCCTCGTCGGTGTAGAGCACATCGATCAACGGATCTGCCTCCAGCGCTTTTGCGGCCTCAAAAAGCGCATTCGGCGCCAGCAGGTCATCATGATCCAGCAGACCGACAAAATCACCCGATGCCATGGCAAGAGCCTCGTTCGTGTTTCCGGCAATACCCAGATTTTCTGCAAGCTCACGCACACAGATACGGTCGTCTTTTTCCGTATACTCTGATAGCACCCTTTGCATTTCCTCATTATGCGGGCTGGCATTTACGATGCACAGTTCCCAGCCTCCATAGGTCTGGTTCTGTACAGACTCGATCATCGCCCGCAAAAATGTCTCCGGCGTCTCGTACGCCGGAACCACAATGCTGAATTTACAGGCATGCTTAAATTTTCGTCTGCGCTGCGCTGCCAGAGTGTTCTCTTTGGGGCGGTACGCCTCGTACCAGAGACCATAGGGAACCTCCTCCGGCTCCATGCGCTCCTGCAGGCGGATAACAAACTCCTTCACCCCAAAATGCTTCAGATAACGCAGTCCCTTTTTGACATTATACCATTTCAGCTTTTTCAACAATTCCATTTTTGTCCGCTTTCCTTTTCGCGCGATATCCCAGCGCCGCCCAGATTACTGCCGTCAGCACCAGGAAAAAAATGCTTCCCGCTGCGCCCGCTGCAAACCCCGGACACTTATAAACCATCTGTATCTCATGCTCTCCCGGCTCCAGCATAATCCCGCAGAAACCGTAGTCCACCTGCCGGATTTCTGTCTTCTCTCCGTCCACCAGGGCAGTCCAGCCGTCCTCATAGGGAACCGGCACAAATAGTATTCCCTTTTCCGTCACATTTGCCGTCCCGCTCACCACGCTGTCCTTTTCCCCCGCGGAAAAAGAAATGCCCTCGCTGAGTGCAGAAAAATCATACTCTTCCGTCTCATAGACCCGCACATTTCTCAGTGCCACAAAGGTTTCATACGGCAGCGGACAGGTAATTTCCAGCATATCAATACTTTCAGGGATATTCAGCTCCACATGCATCGTCTTTTTTTCTGCGCGTACCATTGTATAATATTCGCCATATTGAATATATACATAAGGAACATCCTTCGGAAACTGAAGGTCAAATTCCAGCCGGACGCTGCCCTCGCGCACCGGCAGCGTGATCCTTATTCCCTCTTCTGTGCTTTCCGCTGCAGCATCCACAGCCAGCTCCTGCTGCCTGCACGTCTCAAGAAGCGTACCGTCGGTTTCTGTCAGATCATCCGCCGTATCGCAGATTACCGCCTGCGTCAGCAGCTTATCACGGTCTGCCGTGCCTGCGCTGTTCTCAAAATCCTCACTGGTGAGCGCCTTCGTATAAAATTTTCCAAGCGCCTCCGTACTCCTGTTGCGGTAAACATAAATATTGCCGAACTGTTTTAGCAGCTCATAGCCATCGACATTGAGCGCCGCATTGCGGGACAGGATATATTTCACATGGCTCAGGGAAGCCTGTGCGCTGTCGTACACCGCGTTCGCGTAGCTGAAATGAGCATTATCCGCAATATTAAGATTCGGCCACAGCTTCTTTACAAACTCCCGCAGATTTACATTCAGCGAAGAATTGTAGGTGCTGACCGGCATATAATTCTGCGCCAGAGCATTGAGACTGGAAGTGCGGCTGCCGATCGTATAGTCCTTCTCAACACGGTAAAACGAATCATCAGTCTCCTTCAGCCAGGCGAGCGCATTAGAAACGTTCTCATCGTACAATTCATCAAAATACGCACTTGGCGCTTTCTCTAAGGCCGCACGCTCGTTGTAAGAGTACCAGGCATCCACACACATCGTCACGGCAGCACAGATGAGCAGTCCGCCCGCCGCCGCCTGCCGAACCCATGTCCTTTTTGCGCGCGCGGCAAGAAACAGGCAGACAATAATACCGGCTGCCCCCAGCGTCAACGTCACCGGCAGGTATTCTGCACCCGGCACATGTACCCGCAGATACTGGACGATCACTGCCGCCGATACCAGACCAAATACCGGCAGACAGAGCCCGCGGTTTTCAAAAACCTCATGCAGGAAAGCCGCCACCAGCCAGGCAAAAAACGGCATGCAGACAAAGGTGTGTCTGGAAAACGGGTAAGCAAAACCGTTGAAAATTAATCCTCCCATTGGCATGACAATCGTAAATGTACATGCTGCCATGGCAAGCAGCAGCAGACACTTCTGCTTTCTGCTATAAAATGCCCCGCCTTCTGTAACGGAAGCTTCTCCATTGGACATGCCCCCGCGCAAAGACCGGACAGCCTGCGGGCGCCTGCGCAGGATCATCCATACAAAACAGACTGCCGCGATGATGAACAGCGCTGAAAAAAAGACATTGGGTGCTTCGTAGTAATTCGAATATCCGCTGTATTCCGTGATCCCCTCCAGATTGCTGGAAAAGAATCTTTTAAATAATGTTTTATAGAAATTCATCCCGTAAAAACGGACAGCATCCAGCAGCTTTTCCGCCAGCGGCTTCGCCGTCACACGTCCGGAAACATTCACAATTGTATTTCCGCTCGGCAGCAGGTTTACCAGCCCGATGCCGATGCCAAGCAGCATGGAACCGTATGACTTTGCCAGCGTCAGAAGTCCTTTTCTGCCAAATAGTCTTTCCCGCCAGGAAATCCGGAACAGAAAATATACACCAAGTACAATAAACTGCATATAACTGAAATACAGCGCATCAATGGCACACACGCCGCACAGCAGCGTAAGCCCCAGATACCAGCGCGGTTTTTTCAGAGCCTTCTCCGCCGCCATCAGAAGCAGCGGAAGCAGCACCAGCAGCGTTCCGAACTGGTAGTGCTGTCCCCAGACTACCATATAGCCGCAGAGTGCGTATATATAGGATGCAATCAGCTTGCTGCGCTCCGACAGACAAAAGCAGGACAGGAATCCGTAAATTGCCAGCCCGGCAAGCAGAATGCGCAGAATCTGCACATAAACCAGCAGATGATAGATCACTTCCGGTCCAGACAGCACTCCACAGGCATAAAGCAGCATCAAAAACGGGTCAAACATATTCAGAGAATACATATTGATGCCGTAACCATTGCAAAAATCCCAGAGAGAAAAACTGCCCTCTCTCAGATGATTTATGATAGTCTGGTAATGCATCAGATACTGGTCATACGTATCCGTACCCACATCCATATATGCAAGTACATAATCGCCAAACAAAAAATCATGGAAAATATATACACAGGATACAAGCAGTACCGCTATCAATATCACAACTGTTTTTTTCTTTGCTCCCGCTTCTGTCATAATTTACTCCTGTCGCATTCTTTTTCCGCCAAGAACAAGCTTCATCGCCGCCTTTCCGGTTCCGTCCGTTGTGCAGTCCTCCAGCACTGTGCAGTGCGCATTCTCAGCAATCTGTCTGCGCAGCTGCCCGTCCTCAATCAGACGGGTAAGCCCCTCGCGCCACTGCTGCTCATCCGCACACAGTATGCCGTTTTCTCCGTCCCGGATGACGCGGCGCATCTCTTCGTTTGCACTGAGGATCACCGGCACCTTCACCAGAGCCGCCTCCATCCATCTGTTTTCCGGTCTGCACGCATAGTAACGGGTATCCGGCAGCGGCATCAGGCAAATATCGGTATTTGCGACCGCCTCCGGCAGTTTCCGCCAGTCCGCAAATGGCAGCTTCGTAATGCGCTCCTGATAGCCGTCAAGGCGCGCCGTGCCGGATACACCGCACAACACCAGATGCACCTGCGGATATTTCTGCATCATTTCCGCCAGCAGCTTCTCCACGACGGCAAATTCCCTGCCCTGGGTATCCGGATCACTGAAATAACCGATGCGGACAGTCTCTCCCTTCTCTGCACGGCTTTCACAGGCATCTATAGACAGAATCTGCATCTCCATGCTGCACACGTTTCTGCGTACCGTAGCAGATTTTTCCGGAAACTCTGCGCGGATTTCCTCTGCCAGTGCCTCCGTCGGCGTAAGGAAGCCATCACAAAGCTCCATACACCGGTGTATCCGCTGCGCCGTCTCCCGGAAATCCTGTGCTTCTCTTTTCTGCAAAAATTCCGTTCCCGAAACTCTGTCATAAGCAAACGACAGCTCATCGATATCATAATATACCGGAAGCGAAAGGCTGTGTGCCTGCCCGGAGAGCTTTTCCACAAATGCCGTATCCGTCAGCCGGTACAGCACCACGCTGCAATAGCCCTTCAGGCTTACCTTCAACGCCTTCTCCGGATCCAGACAATCCGATGCATATCCGGCAATAGCAAGCTGCTCACGGAAATGCTCTACCCGGTAACGGACAGCATCCGGTTCCTGCTCCGTCACAAACAATACTTTTTGGCATCTCACAGGCTGCCTGTCAATACCGCAGCGCTCTGCGAACGCCTTTAGCCGCTCCAGAATCTCCGCCGCAGAAATCCCCAGCGGAAGCACTTCTCCGCGCGCATAATCCTTCACGCGCTCCGCCGGCGCGCCAATATCAAACACCGCCAGCGGCATATTCATCGCCATAATCTCCGCCGTCGTGTAGGAGAAGGTTTCCGGCCATACAGCCGGGATAAAAAAGAGATCAATATCGTTTTCCAGCACCAGACGCGGCAGCTGCCCGCGCTGATATCTCCCGGTCTCCTTAAAGATCTTGTGTTTGCCCTCGTCACCGGTATAGCCAAGAAGACAGAGACGGATATCACATTTCTGCCTCTTGATCTCCGCTGCCAGACACTGCACTACCTGCAGTCCTTTTTTGTAATCCAGCGCTCCCACAAAGCCGATATTCAGGGTCTTCTCCGTTTTTCCCGTCTTGTGCAGCGGCAGCATAGTGTGCGGCTTGTGCGGCACCAGCCGGACATTATCCAGCCCCGGATATACTTTGTCTAACAATTTCCGCGAAGCATCGGAAAATACCCGCACTTCATCACAGCCCCGCAGAAAGTGCTCCCAGTTCGCACGCCATTTGTCCGCACTCTCATATTCCAGATAAGCATTCTGCTCATGCTTTGCCAGACAGGCATTGCAGCGTTCTGCTCCGGCGGCTTTGCAGTATGCTCCCGTCTCATCAACCAGATTGATTGCCGGGCAGATTGCATAGTAGTCGTGGAACAGCATGCGCATTTTCGCGCCGTGCCGCTCCTTTATCCGCAGCAGCTCCTCCATTAAGTCATACAGCTTCGGCACCGTCACCAGTTCGTTGATCCAGATTTCATCCGCTCTGCCGGTCACTGTCCAGACATCCTCCCGGTTTTCCGAAACGATCTGGATCTGATACTGCTTATAACTATATTCCACCAGATACATACCCGTAAAGCGCACAATAATAAAACAGCATCCGGTCCGCAGCGCCTCCCTGCGCCTCATCTCCAGATAGGCGGTCGCCCCGCCGCCCAGGTTGTGGTCGAAAGCGACGATGGTTTTTGCGTCAATATTCAGATTCAGCAGTTTCAGCATGGCAAGACGGCGCGTTTTCGCCATCGGATCCCTGCCGCAGTAGGAAGCCACCACCTGATCATAATCCGGGTGCTTTTTAAGCAGCGCCTTCGAATTGTGTTCCAGCAGTGCTTTTTTCTCTTCTGACAAAAAGCTTCCGCCATGCTTGTGATACACAAACAGATTATCCGCCTGCACATTGCGATACCCTGCCTCCGCCGCCCGCCGGCACCAGTCGTTTTCCTCGCCATACCCCTTACCAAAAGTCTTGGCATCCAGAAAACCAATTTTCTTAATCACATTGAAATTCATGCCCATGCAGAAGCCTACGCCCGTCGGCATTACCGGATAGGACGGGGCAATCTGCGAAAATACCTGATCGATCTGCCAGAGCGGCATATTCTCAAATAAATCGTTATTTTCGCAGAATTTCGGGAAGCTGCAGATGGTTCCGCTATTGGTAAACGGCGTTGTCGTCGCCACCTTCTTATCGCAGATGATCGGAAGCATCAGCCGCTCCAGCCAGTACGCAGGAACCTCCACATCCGTATTCAGCAGCACCACATGATGCTCTGCGCGCTTCAGAGCACGGTTTACCGAGCGCACGAAACCGACATTCTTTTCATTATTGATCAGCACCGTCTCCGGGTGATTTTCTGCATACTGCTCCAGATACGGCAGCACACGCTCATCCGGACTGCAGTCATTCACGATCAGCAGCCGGTAGGGCATTTCTGTCCTGCGCAGACTTTTAAACAGCACATCCAGATAATCATAGCCATTATAGACCGGAATGATAATATCCACCATGGTTTCTTTTACCTTTTCCGGGATTTTAAAGGTTTCTGTCAGCTTCTTTTCCCTCAGAAACTGCAGGTCGCCAAGCTGCTCTGCATCTGTAATCTCCGCAATCTCCACCTGACTATCCGCCGGCAGCGACCTGTTTCCTCTCACCACACCAAGCGGATAACGCTTAACGCCATCCGGTGTATCGTACTCCATAAATATACGGATATCCCGCGGAGATAAAATGCGGACCTTTACTTCAAAACCGCTTAAGGATGCCTCCGGATTCTGCAGGGCTGCGGCAACATCATAGCGGTACACCATACGGAAGGGACGCTCCGCCGCCTTTTTCTGCTGATCGTAATACACAATCCGCGGGTTTCGCATCTTATAGCGGTGGTCGAACACCCAGCCGCCCATACTGAGCACCTGTTTCTCGCACACAAACCGGTCCACATGACCGGATGTCTTTTGCAGACCCGGAATCTTATGCGCTATCCGCTTTACCTTTTTAAGCTGATTTCTGACAATATCCGGCCGCAGCTTTGACGCATGCAGCGCAGGCATACTTCCGCCTGCCGGTCTGCGTTTTGCAGGCAGCTTTCTGATCATACTGCCGGCGACCTTCTGTGCAGGTGTGCATACCCGCACCGGTTCCGGAGGCTGCTGTCCACTCAGACGGGCGCATCTTCCCTCTATAACCAGTGTCTCCACCTCATCCGCGTCAAAAACCTCCACGGCAAATCCTGGATCATTCTGCATAAAAATAACGTAATTATCCTCCTGCCGGAAGTCACCAAGCGGCTTCAAGCGGACGCCACAGTTACACTGCACACGGTCTATGACACACCAGCAGCTCTCCTCCATCGGATCCCAGCGAAGCTTTTTAATCCCCTTAATCTCTCTTAAATCAAAAGCAATACGGAAACGATTATTTTTCAGCATCAGCGGCTGCGGCAGAATCTCATCTTCATTAAAGCCCTTCCCGGTATCATAATAAAGCTTGCACTCTGCCTGACTCTCCCGGTTGTAATACTGATAGACCTGCTCCAGGCGGAAGGGAATCTCCGGCTGCGCATACTTATCCAGAGAATCCGCACCGACATAACAATGTACAAAATAAGACGACCACCTCTTGTAGAGCTCCTCGTCCTCTCTGCTGATGCCAAAAATATCCATCAGAGACCTTCTGATAAACAGCCCGCGCAGCTGCGGAAGCTTCGTATACAGATCATTCAGCAGCCGCCACATTATAAAGTCTACCGGAACTGCCGTGTCAAAAATCCATTCGTAGTCGATTACCAGCTTCCGGTCCTTTTCCAGATAAACATTATCACAGATAAGGTCCAGATTTGCCGGACGCACGCAGGCACAGCTTTCCTTCCTGCCGCCGCTTCCAAACAGCTCAAGGAATTTCTCATCCGCATACCCCCGGGCGTCGTATTTATTTACAAAGCATGTCTCATAAAATTCCCGAAGGAGCTGCACAATTCCTTCCGTGTCGCCATGGTCTGTGAGCATCTGAATCTGATCAAACATAGTCTGCCCCTCGACAAACGCATATTCCAGCGCTCCGTCCACCGCTTCTGCAGGCAGATTTACATAATCCGTGCCATAAGGCACCGCTCCGTTTGCGATAATCTGACGGACAAACGGTTCCGCTGCCGCGCACAGCGGCTCCTTACGGATAATCTTTTCACCATCCTTACGGATAATCTTCGTAAGAATCTGAAATTCCTTCCGGCGCTCACTGTTGCTTTTCACATACAGGATCTCCTCCTGCTGCTCCTGCTTTGCTCTTCCGGCTTCCACCAGAAAAGAATTGGCAAAAATATCCGCTACCCCCTCTGCCGCCAGTGAATGCGCCGCCTCGCTCTCGTTAAACAGCAAAATGCGCTTGCCATCGAGCGAACGGTACGGCTTGCCGAAACCATTTGCTGCCAGCGTCTCATCGGTAAAAATTTCCCTTGGAAATTTATAATCCGGGTACGGGTAATAAAATTTTGCGCTGGGAAATCCGCTCTTCTTTAGCAGTTCCTTCAGCTCTTTTTTGCTGAAAGTGCGCACATTATCCACACCCGGATAATTCTCCAGACCTACAAAATAACGGTCCGTATGATCCTCCGGTGCCCCCGCAAAGTATTTTAATCCGAGACGGTTTTCAATGGCAATCAGGAAACGTCCGTCCTCCTTCAGAAAACGTCCCATATTCTGCAGGAAGGTCTCATACGGCGTATCCCCATCCGTAAAGCTCATGGCATACTCAAAAACACCGTTTAAAACAATGTAGTCAAACTTTTCCTCAAACTCCATATCATTTAAATTTCCTACCATGATACAGAGATTATCGTATTCTTTATGACGCGCATAATTAATGGAAGCACGCCGCTTCGACAGTTCGGCAACTACTACCCTTGCCGCCCTGCGGCACAGCAGTCCGGTAATTGCTCCGCATCCGGCCCCGATATCCAGAACACTGGCGCCCTCCTTAAACGGATACCAGTTCAGAATATTTTCGCGCATTGCAGAAAAATGATAGATGATCGGGAAACTGACCTCCTCCTGCGGAAGCTCATCGTAGGAGATTCCCCGCTCCGCCATATCCAGCATGACATCTTCAACGTTTCCGTCCGAATACCGGTCCTTGTCCTTATAATATGTTAAATTAAACTCTGCCATAAAAAATCCCCCGCAAATTTTGCTTTTTCGCTGCGCCGTCAGCTTTCCGATATCACCGTCACATCAGAAAACAGGTCAAAATAACCGACCGCTTTTTTATCCGTAATTACCGTAAGACTGCACACATCATACAGCCTGTGAAAAACAGTAAAATCTCCCTTATAATATCCCGTGCAGCCCAGACAGAGCATATATTCCCCTGCCTCCAGCGGCATCTTCTGGGTAAATGTAATCGTCTGCTCATCGCCGCTCTTCTGCGGCTGTACCGGTATTTTCTCGTACATTGTGTTTGTCCCGGTAATCTCCGTTCCCTTCAGATCTTTAATGGTAAACGCATAAACCGGCTCTGAGACATCGCCCTGGTAATGAACCTTCATCATCACCTGGAACTCCTCGCCCTTCTCAATAGTACCGCTCGCCCTGCCCTCATGGTCATAAACACAAAAATCGACAATCGAGGCAATACCGTTTCCATACTCCAGCACCTCCGGATTCAGATGCAGATACTCCTTCTGAGGCTTCTTCTCCAATGTCTTCTCCGGCGTTCCCGGCTGCTGCATCTGATCCTCCGTCTGATTCACCAGCACACGCCGGTACAGATTCACCATTTCCTTGGCGCCGCCCTCTGCAAGCTTACTTCCCTTATTTAAGAGCACTACATGATCACAATATTTCCCGATACTGCTCAGATCGTGACTCACAAACAAAATAGTGCGTCCCTGTTCTTTAAATTCCTCAAATTTCCGGTAGCACTTCGCCTGGAAGAAAACATCCCCCACAGAAAGCGCTTCATCTACGATCAGAATCTCAGGATCAATGTTGATTGCAACGGCAAATGCCAGCCGTACAAACATACCGCTGGAATAAGACTTTACCGGCTGATAGACAAAATCACCAATATCCGCAAACTCCAGGATATCCTGCAGCTTCGCGTCGATTTCTTCCTTCGAAAAGCCCATCATAGTACCATTCAGATAAATATTTTCAATACCGGAATATTCCATATTGAACCCCGCTCCGAGCTCCAGCAGCGCAGAAATCCTGCCCTCCACCTTCACCTCACCCCGCGTAGGACTTAATACTCCGGTAATAATTTTCAATATCGTTGATTTTCCGGAACCGTTCGTTCCAATAATACCTACAGTCTCGCCGCGCTTTACCTCAAAGCTGACATTTTGCAGCGCATAATGATCCTGCGCATTTACCCTGAAACCAAGTACTTCCCTGAGGCGATCCGAGGGCTTTTTGTATAATTTATATATTTTCGTCAGGTCTTTCACCTGAATCGCAAATTCACTCATTCGCCTGTTCCTTTCCGTATTCCCTCTCCTTCTCAGAACATCACCGCAAAACAGCACCGCGCCGCTGCGACCAATGTATCTTTAGAAGCTTCTCACAGCACATCCGCAAAATGAATCTGCAGCTTTCGGAACAGCTTCGTTCCAAAGAAAAATACTGCCAGTGTAAACAGCCAGAAATAGGCTGTCAGCAGCGGATGCTGCCAGAATCCGACATGATCAATCAGGGAATCCCGGAATCCCTGCACAATGTAAAGAACCGGATTCAGCTTAAATATTTTCACGATAATGCCCGTCAGTCCAAGATCCTTAAACGCCCACATGATCGGTGTCGCCCACACTCCGACCTGCAGTGCAATGTTGATGATCTGCCCAAGATCGCGGAAAAACACCACCACAGAGCTGGTAAAATAAGTGAGCGCAAGCGTCAGCATAAACAGGCTGAAGCTGTAGTACACAATCTGCAGCGTATACAGTGTAGGCGGATATCCCATAAAAAGGTAAATCAAAATCACCACCAGCACAAAAAACAAATGAACAAATACTGCCGACAGCACCTTCACAAGCGGCAGTATCCGAATATTAAACACCACTTTTTTTACCAGATAATTGTATTCCAGAAGTGCATTCGTGCCGCCCGTCAGTCCCTCCTGGAAAAAGAACCATGGCACCAGACCGGCCATCAGCCAGAGTACAAACGGTACACTGCGCTGTGCTCCATCGCGCAGCGCCAGTCCGAATACAAACCAGTAGACACAGACCGTGACGATCGGCTGGATAAACGCCCAGATAGTTCCCAGATAAGAGCCTGCATACCGCTTTTTAAAGTCATTTCTGGCAAGAGAGGCGATCAGCCTGCGGCTTTGCCAGACTTCTTTAATCAGTAATTCCTGTTTTTTCAATATATCACTCCCGCACCTTGCTGTATTCCCGGATGCCGTCCCATTTCCGGTCTTTTTCAGAAATCGTCAGTTTCATTCCCTCTGGTATCGGCCATGCAATGCCGATATCCGGATCATTCCATATCAGACCGCCTTCATCGTTCGGATGATAAAAATCAGTACATTTGTAAGCAAATTCTGCATAATCCGAAAGCACCAGAAAGCCATGTGCAAAATTCTTCGGTATAAAAAACTGTTTTTTATTTTCGGCAGAAAGGATCTCGCCGTGCCACTTTCCATAAGTAGCAGAACCAGGCCGCAGATCTACCGCCACATCAAATACCTCGCCGGAAACTACCCGCACCAGCTTGTCCTGCGGAAAATTAATCTGAAAATGCAGACCGCGCAGAACACCCTTCTTCGAGGCAGACTGATTGTCCTGCACAAATTCCATATCCATACCGGCTGCCTTATAGTCATTATAATTGTAGGTTTCCATAAAGTAGCCGCGCTCATCCCCGAAAACTACCGGTGTAATGACTTTCAGCCCCTCTATCTCACAAGTTTCCACTGTTATCTTTCCCATTGTTCTATCCCTCAATCCCTCAATCCTGTTACAGTCCCTGCGCCACTTCCACCAGATACTGCCCATAAGCTGTTTTTAGAAGCGGCTCCGCCAGCTTTAAGAGCTGCTCCTTTGTGATAAAGCCTCTCTTGTAGGCAATCTCTTCGATGCAGGAAATATAAAGCCCCTGTCTCTTCTGGAATGCAGCGACAAAATCCGCCGCATCAAGCAGCGAATCATGATTTCCGGTATCCAGCCACGCAAAGCCGCGTCCAAGGGTCTCTACCTGCAATGTGCCGCGGCGAAGATATTCGTTGTTTACACTGGTGATCTCAATTTCCCCACGCGCGCTCGGCTTTACATTTTTCGCAATTTCCACTACGTCATTGTCGTAGAAATACAGCCCCGGGACCGCGTAGTTGCTCTTTGGATGTTCGGGCTTTTCCTCGATAGAAAGCGCTTTTCCATTCTCGTCAAACTCCACTACCCCGTACGCACGCGGATCACGCACATAGTAACCAAATATCGTCGCCCCACATTCGCGCGCCGCTGCCGTCTGCAGCACCCGTGAAAAGCTCTGTCCATAGAAAATGTTGTCGCCGAGAACCAGCGCCACGCTATCTGTCCCAATAAAATTCCTTCCTATTATAAATGCATCTGCCAGCCCACGCGGCTCTTCCTGAATTGCATAGCTGAAGGAAAGCCCGAGCTGTTCACCACTACCGAACAATTCCTCAAATACCCTGATATCCCGCGGCGTAGAAATAATCAGAATCTCGCGGATATTCGCGAGCATCAGTGTGGACAGCGGATAATAGATCATCGGTTTGTCGTAAACAGGCATGATCTGCTTTGAGATTGCTTTTGTAAGCGGATACAGACGTGTACCGCTGCCCCCTGCAAGTATAATTCCCTTCATATTTATATTAATCCTCCGTATATTCCGGACACAGCTCCGTCGTCCACTCTCTTACTGAACTGTATTTTCATACATATCGTTGTAGTATTTCTGATAGTCTCCGCTGGTAACATTTTTCATCCATTCTTCATTTTCAAAAAACCACTGAATCGTCCGGCGGATGCCATCCTTAAACATTGTCTCCGGCTCCCAGCCCAGTTCCCTGCGAATTTTATCCGGTGCAATCGCATAGCGGCGATCGTGTCCCTTACGATCGGTGACATAAGTGATCAGATCCCCGTTTACCAGCGCTTTGCGCGGATCGCCCTCCGGCAGCATTTCCTGCAGAGTGTCCAGAATAATATGAATGATTTCGATATTCTGTTTTTCATTGTGTCCGCCGATATTGTATGTCTCGAAGAGGCGCCCCTTCTCCTGCACCATATCGATGCCCTTTGCGTGATCCTCCACATACAGCCAGTCCCGCACATTCTTACCGTCGCCATATACCGGCAGCTTTTTGCCCTGCAATGCATTGTTGATGATCAACGGAATCAGCTTTTCCGGAAACTGGTACGGTCCGTAATTGTTACTGCAATTTGTGATGTTCGCCGGAAATTTATAAGTATCCATGTAAGACTTCACCAGCATATCCGAGGAAGCCTTGCTCGCAGAATAAGGGCTATGCGGATCGTAGGGCGTTGTCTCATAAAAATATTCCCCCTCGTTTTCCAGAGAACCATACACCTCATCCGTGGAAACGTGCAGGAATTTTTTATCCGGCTTAAAGCTTCCGTCCGGCAGCTCCCAGGCCGCCTTTGCGGCATTCAGCATCACCAGCGTACCAAGCACATTCGTGCGCACAAACACCTCCGGGTTTTTGATGCTGCGGTCCACATGGCTTTCCGCTGCGAAATGTACCACACGGTCAATCTCATTTTCTTCAAAAATCTTTGTAATCGCCGCGCTGTCCGTGATATCCGCCTTCACAAACGTGTAATTTTCACGCTTTTCCACCCCGCGCAGATTTTCCAGATTCCCCGCATACGTCAGACAATCTACATTAATAATGCGGATGTCATTGTCATATTTCTTAAACATATAATGAATATAATTGGAACCAATAAAGCCTGCCCCTCCGGTAACAAGGTATGTTCTCATCATTCTTCCTCCATCTTTCTATCCTGGATCTCTATCGCCTGCAGGTAACGCCTGAGCGCATCCTGCCAGGTTGGAAGCGGCGTAAATCCATTTTCTGTCAGCTTGCGTTTGTCCAGACGGGAATTAGAGGGACGTTTCGCCTTTGACACACCATATTCCTCCGTCGTAACCGGGCATACCTTCACCCGCTCCTCACTGTACTCCTTGTACCCCATCGCCTCCGCCTGGCGGAAAATCTCCCTGGTAAAATCATACCAGCTGATAAAGCCGCCCTCATTTGTGGCATGATAATAACCATATTTCTCCGTCTCTATCATATCGACCAGAAGTCTCGCCAGATCATAGGTATAGGTCGGAGTGCCGATCTGATCATTCACCACACGGATCGTATCATATTTTTTCCCAAGATCAAGCATCGTACGTATAAAATTCTTTCCGTTTACACCAAATACCCAGGCAATCCGTACAATAAAAAATTTTTCCAGATGCTCTGCCACAGCAAGCTCACCCTCCAGCTTCGTCTGTCCATAGACATTCAGCGGTCTGTAATCCCTGCAGTCCGGCTCCCATGCTTTTGTCCCCTGCCCGTCAAAAACATAGTCTGTAGAAAGATACAGCATTTTGCAATCCAGCTTTTTGCACGCGCGGGCAATGTTGTCTGTACCGGTCGCATTTACCAGTCGTACCTTCTCCACTTTATCGTCATCCTCCGCCAGATCAACCGCCGTCCATGCTGCACAATGCACCACCGCATCCGGTGCCACACTGTCAAGCGCCGCTTTGACTGCAGAAGCATCGGTGATATCAAGCTGCATATACGGCATCTCTGTCACTGCACTGCCGTCCGCAATCCCGCTGTATTGCAAAGCAATATCACTCCCAATACCTTCGTATCCACGTTTCGCCAGCTCGTTCATCACATCGTGACCAAGCTGCCCGCCGACGCCTGTCACAAAAACCTTCATATTCTTTCCTCCTGAAAATATCAATTATCAAAAAAGCCCCAGTAAAAAGCAGCTACCCTTCCAGCCTGTCCACCCGGCTGTCGATCTTTCTGGAAATCAGATAACGCGGTCTGCCCTTTACTTCCTCATAAATTTTGGAAATATAATATCCAATAATGCCAAGACTTATCATAATAATGCTGCCGATAAATAAAATCAGCAGGATCACCGTCGTAAAGCCTTCTACCGCATGTCCCATAAAATATTTTACAAGTGTCTGGATTCCCAGAACGATGCCAAGCAGGAACACCGCAACCCCGGCAAATGTTACAAACTGCATAGGTGCAGAAGAAAATGCCACAATATTCGTGACAGCATACTTTATCAGCGACCAGGTCGACCACTTGGACTGTCCTTCCGTGCGCTCCTGTACATCAAATTCCACCGATACTGAACGGAAACCAACCCAGGAGGACAGCGCCCGGAAAAACGCATTGCGCTCCGGCATCTCCAGAAGCGCATCCACTGCCCGTCTGTCCATCAGCTTAAAATCGGATGCCCGTGACATATCGATCCCGACTGCCCTGGAGATGATTTTATAAAACATGCCCGCACTCGCTCTGTGCAGCGCACTTTCCTTTCCGCGCGTTCTTTTCACACCCTCCACGACCTCATATCCCTGCTCCCAGAGACGATACATCTCCACCAGCGTTTCCGGCGGATGCTGCAGATCACAATCCATAACAACACAGCAGTCTCCCTTTGCGCTGGCAAGTCCGGCAAACATTGCCGCTTCTTTTCCAAAATTCCGCGAAAAATGAACCCCCGTGATATGAGGGTCTGCCTCCGCCGTCTCCTCAATCTGTTTCCATGTTGTATCTTTCGAACCATCGTCCACAAACACAAGCTCATAAGAAATCCGGGCACTCTCCAGCACCTTTCCTACCTCCTGCGCAGCCCGGACAATCATTTTTTCTTCATTATATGCCGGAAAAATAACAGACAGCAATTTCACAGCCAGTACTTCCTCTCTAAACAAGACAATCTATTTTACAAATCAGCTCATATCCGAAGCAGCCTTATCCTTTGTAAAAAGCGCTCTCCTTTTCCGGACCGGATATGACGCTGCCCGAGAGCATTATAACATAGGCTATGTCTGTTTTCCATACCCAAAATATTTCTTTATATGTTCTTAAGAAATACATATTATTTTATTGACATGACAGATATTTTATGATACTATTTTTTTAATTAATCAGAACCTTATAGAGAACATGATTTGCAGCTTATACAAAATAAGTAAAAAAACGGCAAAAATGTATTCTCAGATTACCTTTCTGCCGCTGTACTTTCTTTATTTTTTGCCTGTATTTCCAGGACGGATGCCCCGCATCCCTCTGCTTAGTTCTGCGTCCTGTCATTTTCCAGAACGCGGACAATTATTCCGATAAATTCTTTCGGATATGGTTTCTGTACTTCCCACGCAGAGCATCCCGTCCACTCTATGATCCGTTCTTTTCCTCCATTGTTCCAGAAGTGGTCCCGCAAAGTGCGGATATCCTTGTTTACATTCGAAAGGGTTGTATGATTAGCCTCTGCGATCGGTGAATAAATCTGTTTGCACACATCTGTCAGCCGTTCCGGATTTTCCGCTGCAAGCATAACTGCCTGTATAAAATAGGAATATCCTTTGTAGTGCTCAAACGCACCGACACTATAAAGCAAGCTCTCAATCCTGTCCTTCATATGCAAATTTCTCCTTTGTAAAATTTTCTTTTATCTTACGGAGAATTTACATATATTTCCACACTTTAGCCATTATTAAACTTTTATAGACCCGGAATTTGTTTTTACCACTCTGCCACAGAGCCATCGCAATGTCTCCAGAGAGGATTTTTCCAGTTATGTGGATTAGCATTTTCCTCCAGCACCAGAACTTTATTAACCTGCACGCCAATTCCAGGTTTTTTCGGCAAATTCACATAACCCTGTTCAAACCGGAAATCTTCTTTGTTATCAATATAATCAAGAATACTTTTTTCACCATTATAATGAATCCCGATACTCTGCTCCTGGAGAACTCCATTATAACATACCGCATCTATCTGCAGGCAGGATGCCAGTGCTATCGGGCCAAGCGGACAGTGCGGGGCGAGTGCCACATCGTAGGCCTCCGCCATAGCACCAATTTTCTTCACTTCTGTGATTCCTCCCGCATGTGATAAATCGGGCTGTACAATATCCACGCCTCCCAGGTTCAGCAGCCTTTTAAAATCATATCTGGTATACAGCCGTTCACCTGCTGCAATCGGAATATTGCAGGCAGCAGCAATATCTTTAAAGCCTTCCATATGCTCGCACAAAATCGGCTCTTCCAGAAACATCGGGTCAAATTCTTCCAGTTTTTTTGCGAGAATTTTTGCCATCGGCTTATGAACCCTTCCATGAAAATCAATGGCTATACCAAAATGTTTTCCACACTTTTCCCGTATTGCCGCTGCCCGCTCACAGACCGCATCTATCTTTTCATAGCTGTCGATCATCTGCAGCTCCTCTGTTGCATTCATTTTTATGGCAGAGAACCCTTCTTCCATCTTTTTTCTTGCCGCATTTCCTACATCTGACGGTCTGTCTCCGCCAATCCAGGAGTAGACCCGCACTTTGTCACGACAGGAACCTCCGAGTAATTCATATACCGGTGCATTATAATACTTGCCCTTAATATCCCAGAGCGCCTGGTCTATTCCGGCAATAGCACTCATCATCACACCACCGCCCCGGTAAAAGCCAGCCCGGTACAGTACATTCCAGATATCCTCTATTTTTCGTGCATCAGCACCAATCAGATAGTGCTGCATTTCTCTGACACATGCAAGAACTGTACCCGCATGTCCCTCCAGAACTGCCTCACCCCATCCGCTAAGACCATCATCCGTAACAATTTCTACAAACCCCCATCGTGGTCTGACAAGATATGTATTTACTTCTACAATTTTCATTTTTACCTCCCATTTGGCATACACTGTATTTCAAATTAAGCCCGTAATTGCAGCCAGTGCTATTCCTTTCTCATTTTCCCTATCCCTTCACGGCTCCATTTGTCATGCCCGCGATAATCTGTTTCTGCATCAGCAGATAAAAAATCACCATCGGCAGCATGACAATACACATAATTGCCAGCATAACAGACCAGTCCAAATTAAATTCCCCCACGCAAAGATTCAGTTCCAGTAAAAGCGTCATTTGATTTCTGGAGCTTAAAAGCAGACTGGACAATGTAAAGTCATTCCATATCCACATTGTCTGAAAAATAATGATTGTTGCCGTTGCCGGTTTGATCAGTGGGAATACCACTCTCCAGAACAACTGCCATGGATTTGCTCCGTCAATTAAGGCCGATTCTTCCATATCAATAGGCAGCGCCCGGATAAAGCCCTGATACATGAAAATTGAGAAAGACACGCCCGCCGAATAAACCAGAATCAATCCTGTTTTCGTGTTAATAAGATGGAAAACCTTCATTACAGAAAATATCTGTACAATCAGAACCTGGGTCGGTACCATATAGCCCACCAGAAAATATACGGAAAGAAAACCTGTCAGCTTATTTCGAAATCTTGATAACGGATAAGCTGCCAGCACACCCAGTACAACAATCAGAAATACCGAAGCCGCAGTAATCACGATGGAATTTCCCAGAGAAGTCCAGAACTGCATCTGACGGAAGGCTTTCATATAATTGTCCAGAAACAGGCTTTCCGGCAGCGCCCATGGTTCTTTGAGCATCTGACTATAAGGCTTCAATGAATTAAGTACCATATAAATGACCGGGCTTAAATACACCATTGTAAATGAAAGCAGAAGAAGCTGCAGTACAATGCTTTTTAATTTCCCTTTTTTCAGCATACCTCATCCTCCCGCTTTCTTGAAATATAAAGCTGCAGCAGAGATACTAGCATGATGATCACAAAAAATACTACTGACATTGCGGATGACCTGCCTACCTTTTTCTCTCCAATACCTGTTTTAATAATCAACTGCGTCATAAACGTCGTCTTATACCCCGGTCCGCCTCCGGTAAAAGAATACGGCAGCGCATAAATCTTCAATCCATCAATAATAATCAGCATAGTGCTGATCGAAATTGCCGGTGTTAAAAGCGGCAGCGTAATATAGCGAAATGTATTCCACCCGGATGCTCCGTCTATTCTGGCCGCCTCATAATATTCTTCAGAAATTCCCTGCAATCTCGCCAGATAAACGCAGGCATGCCAGCCGGTAAGCCGCCAGACATTTGCCGCAATTACAGAAAACATTGGCAAAATACCCGTTGAAAGCCAGCGCACGGGCTCTATTCCCGCTTTTCCAAGCAGCCCATTTATAACTCCATTCTCTGTCGGACCAAAAAACAACTGAAAAATATAGCCGACAATTAACACGCTGGGTACTGACGTAAAGAAAAATGCCGAACGGACAAAATTTCTCATCTTAAACTTTGCATTAAAGACCAGAGACAGTAAAATTGCCAGCGGCGTAATCACCAGTACATTAAAAAAACAGAACACAAATGAATTTTTCAATGCAGCAAGCATCGGTGCCGACCGAAAAATCTTTATATAATTTTTCAGTCCCACAAAATCAATACTCTTTGAATAACCATCCCAGTTCGTGAACGAATAGGCAAAGCTGAGGAAAATCGGAACAATCAGCAGGGCGGTATATAATACAAATGCCCCGGTAATAAAAGGAGCAAATGAGGGCGTAAAAAATCTTGTGTC
>DKTR01000054.1:1208-5657 GCA_002473385.1 Lachnospiraceae bacterium UBA7225 | reverse complement strand
CTTGCGAATGTGTTCTACCGGTTGCACTTAATTGAGGCTTACGGTACCGGAATAGGCAAGATTATGAAGGCATACGAAGGTCTGGAAGAAAAGCCTTCGATTGAAACGACCAAAAATACCTTTAAGATTATATTGCCTAACATTAACGCAAAATATGAAGCGGGAAAGGCTTCCGTACCGAGAGCAGAATCAATCGAAAATTCTGCTGCCAGGGCTGAAAAAAAACTGAGCAATGAAGAAAAAGTGTTGGATTATGCCCAATCTCATGGTGCCGTTACAAGAAATGATATAATCGCATTGCTTGGAGTGAGTACCTCTACTGCTTCTAGAGTCATTAGGAAAATGGTAAAAAGCAACTTGCTGAAGCAGAATGGAAAAGCAAGAAACACCAATTATACTGTTATAAAATAATAAAAATGGTGCGCAATAAACATAACACCCCGGGCATAGTGAAATTTTCTTTCTGGAGAATGACAGCAGAGAATCCAAAGGCAGCCTATGCCTGTGTCAACTTAGGGGGAGCTTTCGCACCAACGGAGATCAGAGACCGCTCTGTCTGTATCGATGCAGACATTGAGCGGGTACTCGAACAATTATGAGACAACAGATTCAATTTCTCCTGCCAGTTCAAAGCCTTTTTTTGCTGCAATCACGGCGATAATTTCATTGATGACAGCCGCAGCGGCAATCGTTCCCTGCAGGATGCCGACAAGCTCCGGCTGCGAGGTCAGAGTAGCGCAGGCAATCCCGGTAAAAACGAGAGAGACACCCGAATGGGGCAGTAATGTAAGACCGAGATATTTCTGTACGGCATCCGGCATCTTCATCGCCCTGGCACTAAATCTTGCCCCGAAATATTTTCCGGCTCCTCTTGCTGCGATATATAAAAAGGTATAGAATCCTGCACCCAGAATCAGATGATAATTCAGCGGGGCGCCGAGATCGACAATAGCGGCCAGCAGGCTGACGGCCAGGATGGGGTGAAAATAGTCTGTTATTTCCTCAAGCTGCTCTTTGCTGACCATGTTTGTAAATACAGCGGAAAAGGAAACACCCATCAACATATAGTTCAGCGCAATGCCGGACAGTAGTTTCGTATTTATAAGCCAGCCGATCCCGACTGTCAGTGTGATACCGGCAAGTAAAACGGTTAATGTCTGTGCATGCCCCTTAACCCTGTTCAGCAGCCATCCGGCGGGAAGCCCCGTAACAAGGCCGACGATGACTGGCAAAAAGACCATCACAGGGATCATATATAGCGGAACGGAGCCGCCTGATACAGAACTGGCCACAATGGAGTTGACCGTGAAGAATACAATGATCGCTACGATATCATCTAACACTGCCATTGGCAGCAATGTATTAGTTACAGGTCCCTTTGCGTGAAATTCGTTTACGATGGATAACGCCGGCGCAGGAGCGGTAGCCAGTGCGATCCCGCCGAAGATAAAAGCAAGGTAAACAGGCACATCCGCCAATAAAAATACAATCGCAAAGACAAGCGATACAAAGCAGAAGGTGCCTAAAGACTGGGTCAGGGTAGTGACAATCAGTCCCTTACCGCAGCTTTTAAGTTCTTTCCACACAAGCTCTGTCCCAAGCATCAGCCCAAACGCACACTGCATCCACATGATAACGGTTTTATACCACACAGCGTCGAGGACGGTCTGAGGCATCAGTCCAAGCGCGTGTGGACCGAATAACATACCGATGATAAGCCATCCTAAAATAGATGGAAGTTTGATTTTGGAAACCAGCTTACCGGCAAGCACCGCCAGCACAAGTACCATAAGCCATCGCAATAATTCTATCATTTTTGTATACCTCCTTTTGCAATCCCGTACAGCATGAAGTCAAGCAGTTTGGAAAGGTTCATTTCGTGTTCTCTGATCCGCTTATCCAGCGTCATATAGCGGTAAGCGGAGCTGCTGAAATATCCATTGAACATACGCTGCATTTGACGGAAATAATCAATGGCATCTTCTTCTGTAATTCCGTCCCGCAGTGTGATACCAGAGACAACACAGCGGTAGATTTTTTCATTAATTTCCTCAAAGGGCTCTAAAATCTGTTTTATCCTGTCCCGTAATTTTTCCTGGGGCTGTAAAATAGCTTCAAAGAAAATGTGCGCCTCGTTGGGATATTCTGTAAAAAAATGCATTCGGAGTTTCATATATTGCAGCTGGTCAGAGACGCAGCCGCTTTCTTCAATCATTGAGCCCAATTTTTTGCAGCTGTTCTCCAGGCATACAAGATAGAGCTCATCCTTATCCTTGAAGTTGTGATAGATAAGTCCCTTGTTGATCCCCCTCTTACAGATGTTGTTGATCGTTCCGCCAGCGTAGCCGTTTACACCAAATTCCTCCAATGCCGCTTCCTGTATCTTTGATACAGTCAATTCTGTCCGTTCTGCTCTTTTCATAAATACCTCCCTGATGGGATTCTCTTTTTATATGACTATGCTATCATAAATTGACCGATTAGTCAATTTATGATTTGAGTTGCCCGAAAAATGGCTGCTTTCTTATGTTTAGCGGAACCTATAGACATAAAAATACATGCAGGCATGTATTTTATGTCCATTTGTCCCCTGGCTCATATTATGCTCATAGGAACGAAAATCTACCCGGCATTTTTTCGGTACTGTGTCGGCGTATGTCCGGTAATTTGCCGGAAGGTTTTTGTAAAGTAGCTTGGACTTTCGAAACCGCAGAGGCTGCTGATTTCAAGAACCGAAAGATCAGATTCGCGCAGCAGGATGCAGGAGCGTGCGATCCGGTAATGGATCAGATACTGGATCGGAGAAAGATGCAGCACCTTCTGGAAGCAGCGCAGGCATTCACGCTCACAGATACTGGCGTGTGCGGCAAGTTCGGCGACAGTGACGCGGCGCGTGTAGTTTTCCTGCAGGTAAAGGAGCAGCTGTTTAATTCGGGCATTCTCAGACACCGTGGCTGGGGAGGTTTCCGCTGAGGGCACGTTCCGGTAGCAGTACAGATCAAAAAAAATATCAGACAGCAGGCTTCGGACCGTAAATTCATAGCCCTCCGGTTTGTTCTGACACAGCCGGACGGCTTTTTTGATGCGTGTAAGGATTTCGGCGTGCCACGATACGTTTCTGCGCAGCACCAGTGTCTGGAGCGCATCAGGAGCGGTGAGCGGCTGCACATATTTCTGATATAAAATGCTGTCACGGGAGCCGTAAACGAGACGGCCGTGAAAGACAAGGTCACTTTTTTTGCATGAGTCTGCCGGGGCGACCTCTACGGTATGGAGCGTACCGGAGTTCAGAAAAATTCCATCACCCTCGCCCAGACGGAACTGTCCCTGCGGGGTGTGGTAAACAATGGAGCCGTGATAAACGATAGAGCACTCGTATTCCTCGTGCCAGTGCCACGGAACCTGGATCTCAGGCGGCGCATTATAGCAGCCGCAAGGGAAAAGTCCGGTGCCGTGCTGCTTAAGCTCCTGTCCGTTTGCTGTGACCGCAGCAGAATGAAAAACAGCTGTCATGTATCTGCCTCCCTGTCTGATGAATATAGTCGGTATTGTTATAGTATACAGCGGTTTTATTATAGAAACAATCAGAAAAATTCATTATTATTACAAAAAGGCAGACAGCAAGTGTTTGAAGCTGGCGTGAACAGTAACCTGACAGCTGCTGTATGGAATTTGGAATATGAATCGGATATGGGAGGCAGGAAAATGACAAGGGACATGACAGAGGGACGGCCACTGCGGCTGATTATCGGGTTTGCGGTACCGATGTTTCTGGGCATGCTGTTTCAACAGTTTTACAGTATGGTGGATACCATTATTGTCGGGAAATTTCTCGGCGTAAATCCCCTGGCAGGGGTCGGCTCGACGGGACCCCTGAACTTTCTGGTAATTGGATTCGTTGCGGGGGTCTGCAATGGCTTTGCAGTGCCGGTGGCACAGATGTTTGGTGCGAAAAAGGAAAGTGAGCTGCGCCGGTATGTGGCAAATTGTACGTGGCTGGCAGTATTTTTGGCTTTGGTGCTGACTGTGGCTGTCGTGAGCTTCTGCCGTCCGCTGCTTTCACTGCTGCGGACACCGGAGGATATTTATGAATATGCGTATGTTTATATCGTGATCATCTTCTGGGGGATTCCATGTACGTTCCTGTATAATATACTGGCGGCAATTATCCGCTCGCTTGGGGACAGCAAAACACCGGTCGTATTTCTGGCTATTTCTTCGCTGGTCAATATTATGCTTGACATGGTGTTTATCACTGTATTTCATATGAATGTGGAGGGACCGGCGCTGGCGACTGTGGTTTCACAGGGGGCATCCGGACTGATCTGCCTGTGGTATATCCGGAAAAAATTTACAATTTTGCGGATGAGCCGCGAGGAGTGGCAGCCGCGGCGGCATTACATGTGGAAGCTTTGCTATATCGGAATCCCGATGGGACTGCAGTATTCG
>DKTR01000054.1:0-923 GCA_002473385.1 Lachnospiraceae bacterium UBA7225 | reverse complement strand
ATCCCGATGGGACTGCAGTATTCGGTGACGGCGATTGGTACACTGATCATTCAGACCGCTGTAAACGGTTTTGGCGCAGTGGCAGTAGCCGGGGTCACTGCCGGACAGAGAATTCATTCATTTTTGTGCTGTCCGATAGAGGCACTCGGTGCGACGATGGCTCCTTACTGTGGTCAGAACATGGGCGCGAACAGAATCGATCGTATCCGCAAAGGTGTAAAGGATGCCGTGCTGTGCGGATTTGCCGTATCAGTAATACTGCTCGGTGTTGTTCTGCTTTGCGGCCGTCAGCTCTCGATGCTGTTTCTGGATGAGCCGAACGCACAGGTGCTTGATTATTCATACCGGATACTGGCAGCTTCAGCGGCGGGATATACGCTGCTGACCATTGTGAATGTTGTAAGATTTGCAATTCAGGGAATGGGCTTTTCGGTGTTTGCGGTAACATCCGGGGTGCTGGAAATGATTGCACGCGGAATTGCCGGTACGGCTGTAGCAGCCGTAGCAGGCTTTACAGGGATCAGCCTGGCAAACGGGATGGCGTGGCTGTTCGCAGACTGTTTCCTGCTCCCTGCATTTGCTTACTGCATCCGTGTAACGCAGAAAAGGCTGGGAGGATCTGCGCCTGGGAGGCGGACGATCCGTAGAAAAAGAAAATCGCAGACGCTATTGACAGAACACGGTGCATGATGCTGGAAAAATTTCATAGAATGGGTGTATAGAAAGATCAGAGCTATTCGACAGTAAGTTGGATGGCTCTTTTTATTATGTAAAGAAGTGTGAGGAGCAGCTTACGGAGGAGAATCTGAAAAAAGCACACTCAATATAAAGAAAGTGAGTTTTAACTTTTCTAAAAAATGATATTCTTTTATTGAAGAAACAGATAAAATACTTATTTTATATGATATTGTTAAAAAGAAACT
>DKTR01000057.1 GCA_002473385.1 Lachnospiraceae bacterium UBA7225 | reverse complement strand
CACAAACTATTTTACACTACCTTTAATCCAGATAAGTTCCTACCGGGCTTGAATTATATTGTTTGATTACTTTCAGCATAATAGATCCATCTGGCTGATCAGCTTCTTCCAGAATTTTATACTGTGTATGGTTGCGTTCCAGTGTTTTTTTATACTGTTCAACTTCCTGTTTCACAAGTGATACCGCATAATCGTGTCCGATATCCTCCTTCAGCATAAAATGAAGTGTCTGGCAGATACATGCCGCTTTGATTCGTTTCATGATAATTCCCTCCAATTTTAAAATAAATACATAACACAACCGGATTTATGCAGTTGTGCCACACATTGTAAGAATATTTTAGCAAATTCGGCAAATTTTTTCAAAAGTCATTTTACACAAACTTTTGCGCGCAAAAAATGATCAAAATTACCAATGCCCAGGCCGGTCCGCATTGTAGAACTATGATTTTGCTGTCATGGGTGTAAGCGAAGCGGGTGCAAAATTCTATGGCACGTATATTAATAAGGTGGTATAATAGCTGCCGTAGGATAAAACGTCAGGAGTTGTTATATTCGTGAAAAAAAGTAATTTTTGCATAGCAGTTTGCGATGATGTGCAGGCGGAATTAGAGGAAATCCAAAAAAGAACAGAAGAGATCTGCAGTGAAGAACATATTTATTATGAAATTTCCGGTTTTCAAAGTGCGGAAAGAATGCTTGCTGAAATACAGAAGGGAAAATCGTTTGATCTGCTGCTGATAGATGTGATGATGCCCGGACTTGATGGAATGGAATTGGCGGGAAAGCTGCGCGACCTGGAGGAACAGGCATTGATTGTATTTATCTCCTGCAACAGGGAAATGGCGATGAAAGGGTACGAAGTGAATGCTGTCCGCTATCTTGCGAAGCCCATTGATCAGGAACGGCTTCGGGAAGCGGTAAAAACTTGTTACAGGAAATCGCAGAGCGGTAAAGAACTTTTTCTGCCGGTAACCGGAAGTATGCGGAAGGTTTCCCCGAAAGACATTTATTACATTGAGATTGCAGGAAGAAAGAGCCACATTCAGATGCAGGAGGAAGCATGGGACACCAGTCTTTCGCTTACGGAGCTGGGAAAGCTGCTTCCTGAAAAGGAATTTGTCCGCTGCCACCAGAGTTTTCTTGTAAACTGCAGCCATGTAGAAAAATTCCGCACTTCTTCAATGGAACTCTCGAACGGACAGATCGTTCCGATCAGCAAGCATCGTATCAAAGAAGTGCGGCAGGTCTTTTTTGACTATATGAAAAATTAGCGTCTGACAGTCTGGATCAGAATGGGATAATAACGGTAATCTGGTAAACAGTGCTGCTTTGTTCGATCAGGAGCATGTTATCCCCGAACCGGTTCATGATCTGCCGTATGATTTTTAGCCCATATTCGTGGTCCGGTGTGGGTGCTTTTTTATTGCTTGTCTTTATGTGCGGCATGGAATTTATGCAGGAAAAAACAAAATGCTGATCTTTGCAGTGGAGATCAAGTTTCAGATAGGGTGTCTGCGCGCCGCCGGCGGCGTTTATCGCATTGTCTAAAATATTAACAATGAGAGAACAAAGTTCAGCATCTGACAGCGGAAGCTTCTTCGGCGCGTCACAGCGTATTATTTCAGTACGGATCCCTTTCGCCTTTGCTGCACTGAGCTTACCATTCAGCAGGATATTTAATATCTGGTTTCTGCTGGAAATAACAGAGCGCACATTTTCTGCCTGCCCGATCAGGTCGTCCAGATAACCAGCGATTTGACCGGGCTTTTCGTTTGCCATTGTGCGTAGCAGCGAGTAGTGTTTCAAGGTGTCATGACGCAGCATCATAACTTCCTCAGACTGCAGGCACAGATTCTCGTAGCTTTCCATAGCAAGCGCGTTCTTCGTGGACAGAACGGCAAGCTCCGTGCGGCGCGCTGATATTTGTTCTACAAATTCTAAAAATACAGCCGCAAGGCTGGAAATGAGGTAAAGATTCCAAAGCAGCCTTAATGAAAAATCAGGCAGCAGGCTCAGGGTTTCCTGCCAGATACGCGTGAATACGCCGGAGACATAATCCGGCCAAAATGGTGCGCAGGCGATAAGGAACAGCATGTATCCGCCTGTTAAGAGCAGAGCCGCCTGGATCTGATGACGGAAAAAACGGATGCCGCATTTCCACAGATAAAACGCTGCGGCAAGTACAGTGATGAGCGCAAAAAATCCGGTGATCTGCGGAAGTTTCATAAAAAATACAGACAGCTTTCCATATTCCAGCAGAATTTCCGACTGTGTGAGAAGATAAAGCAGGGCACTGATCCATTGCAGGGCAGTAACTGCTGCAAACAGCAGGCGCAGCCGCGAGGCATATAAAGTAACAAATAATAAAAGCGCTCCGATGGAAAAATAGAAAAACAAGTCTCCCAGATCAAAGGGGAATGATCTGAAATATTCAAAAAAGAAATCTGCCCGGGATAAGATGCCGCACATCTGAAACAGGAGTGCAAGAGCAAAAATCACCGGTTTAAGAGAAAACATTCTTTCAAACGTATTCCAGATAAATATTGCAAGCAGGAAAAGGATCAGCGCAAACAGCAGCACGGCGGGCAGCATTGTTTGTGCAGCGGAAGCAATCAGACTGCTTTCGTAGGCATATCCGCAGTAGAGCATGACTTCACAGGGCCATACAGTCCCGTCGTCAACCTGCTTTTCAGAATCGCCGGTGGACTGGGCAATGGTCAGGGTTTTTCCGTGATAATCCGGCGGCAGAGAAATGGTAACAGGTTGCGCGCGGTCATAGTCAAGCATAGGAAGGGTGAGATAACCGATCCGGTTGTCAAGCTCCGGACAATCTGTATAGATTACATTACCGTCCAGAAAAACGCTGACAGTCCGGTTGACAACAAAAATTTTTAACATGGGGTCGTCCAGCTTCTCTGTCATGTTTTTTGAGTAATAGATGGTTTGTCCGGAATAGGACAGTCCCAGGTATCCGCCGTAACCGTCAGAAGCGAGATGCGTTTGATTCCCTTTTTCGTCTGTGAAGACTGTCCATCCGGTATCTTCGCCAAGGGAAAAAAATTCATAAGACACATCTTTCATGGGCTGTGTATAGTAAAAAATCGCGAAGGCTGACGGTATGCAGATCAGAACAGAGAAAAACAGCGCCAATATCACTTTCCACAACTGTTTCATATATAGATCCCTCATTTCTCCAGCAATTTTAACTGATTATAGTGTAGCAGGAATATTTTGCACTTGTCAACGGATAGAAGAAATCTGGGATGTCCCAGTTTTGCCGCATTTTTGCCCAGTTTTGCAAAAGGGGTATTAACAGAAAAAATATTTTGCTACAATGCCAGTAATCATAATTCAGAAAATGATGTTTATGCATTTTTGCATAAGATAAGGAGACGAAGAATGACAATTCATAAAACAGGCGAAGGCACATCCCTTACATACTCTCTGGAAGGGAGACTTGATACGACGACGGCTCCCATGCTGGAAGGAGATTTGAAGCATTCTGTCGGGGACATAACAGAACTGCATTTTGATTTTGCGAAGCTGGAGTACATTTCATCGGCAGGGCTCAGGGTATTGCTTTCCGCGCAGAAAGTGATGAACAAGCAAGGGACAATGACAATTGCGAATGTTAATGATACGATCATGGAGATTTTTGAAGTGACAGGTTTCGTGGATATTCTGACGATCGTTTAACTGTTATGTTTTTGGAATGAAGATTTTTCGGGACAGGAGGTACAGGCTGTGACCAAAAAAGAAAGCAATATTCTTCTTTTTTCTATTACCCTGTGCTGGGCGTCGTCTTACATTTTTATCAAAGATCTTCCGGAGGATCTGTCTTCCTATGCTTACCTGACTCTGACTTCGGGTCTGGCAGGTCTGATCCTGCTGGTGATCTTTCACAGATCGCTGAAAAAAATCAACAGAAAGACCGTTCTTCACGGATTGATCCTGTCAGGATTATTGGCGGGGAATATGCTTCTGGAAAAAAAGGGGCTGGAATATATTCCCTCATCGACGGCAAGCTTTCTTGCTTCTTTAAATATTATGATTGTGCCGCTGATCCTTTTGCTGTTCCGCAGATTTCCGACAAGGAATAATCTGGCAGGTATTTTTATCATTCTGACCGGACTGCTTGTATCAAACGGGTTCTCTCTGACAGGCAGCTCTGCGGCGGGGACGATGTGTATGCTGGGCGCATGTGCGCTGATGTCCATATATACAGTCGCAGCGTCCGGATTTACGCGAAAATCAGATCCATTGCTTCTTAGTGTACTTCAGATATGTTTTTCAGCAGGGATTGGATTTATTTTATGGTTATTAGAAGATCCGGCGACTTTTGCTCATATCACATGGTCCAAAAGAATGCTGTCTTCTATCTTCATTCTTGCTTTTTTCTCGAAGGCATATGCATATATCATGCTGATGTACGCGGAGAAATATGCCGATCCAATCAGTGTGACGGTGATCGCGGCGACGGAACCGATCGTAACGCTTACGCTTGCCCTAATGATTCCCAATATGCAGGGCGAAACAGAAACTTTTTCAGTCAGAGCTCTGGCGGGGGCGGTCGTTATTGCAATGGGAGCGATTGTGGCAGGCACGGATTTCCTTTCAAGAGGAGAGAAAATAGAAAAGAAAAGCAATGCGGCTTCAGATGATAGGAAAGCTAAGCAAGAAGGGAACCCGGACGGGATGGCGGAAGAGAAGCCCGGAAAGAGATGGACGCTGCTGCGTCAGTTTTTGCTGGTGATGATTCCGTTTGCAGTTCTGGGAGCGGCATTTAAGGTGATGGTACTGGTAGAGGGCTTTACAGAGGTACGGCCGGCAAATGCGATTCCGACCGTGGCAGGGTTGTCTTTCGGAATGGCTGGCGCGCTGGGATGCGCGGCCGGAAATCTGATCGCGGATTGTTTTGGAACGCTGAATCTGACATCGCTGCTTGGCGCAGTTGGCAATTTTATGGCGGCTTATATTCCATACCGGCTCTGGCACACGATTTCAAAGGAATCTCCCAATGTCCGTACATGGAAAAATTTATTGATATACATATGGTCATCGCTTCTTGGATCGTTAGCCTGCGCGTGGATTCTCGGATTTGGACTGGAGCTGTTTTTTGGTATATGGGAAGAGAAGGTTTATAGATATATATTGTTAAACAATTTTGGCTTTTCCGTCTGTCTGGGGCTTCCGCTGCTGATTCTTGTATGTTCGGACAGCATCCGGCTTCAGATGCGAAGACCGCAGCCTGGCAGAGGGGTTTACAGGATACCAGAGAAGTACGCAATTGGAATTTTTGTTGCGGAAACAGCAGTGCTGGCAGTGATCATGGGAGGCGTATATGCGGGGATGCACCTGTCGAACAGCATAATCATGAGGATTCTCTGCGCTGCGGCTGTTCTTCTTATGGCAGGCATGTGCTGTGCGTCCGCGCGGAGAGAGGAATAGAAAGTAATGGAAGAAACCAGAAAAACAGGAAAAATGAGGGCTTTTATTCTGCTTATGACGCTGAATCTCGTTCTCCTGGCCGGTATTATCATCTTTCTCGCGGCAGAATATGGGAAAAAGGACGGGAAATATATTTTATATATCGGGACAAACGACAAAGATACTTATACCCAGGAGATTCCGATGGAAGAGGCAAAAAATATAGTCAATGAAATCTGCGTGAAATATGTGGATGGATATACTGTTTCTGACGCAAAAGGCGCATGGGTAGATGAGACAGATACACTGACACAGGAAAATACTCTGGTATATATATTTTATGATGTTACAGAAGAACAGCTTGAGAAGATCATGGATGAGGTGTTGAGGGAACTGAATCAGAATTCAATCCTGATAGAATATCAGAAAACGGAATATTCCTATTATTCCGGAAGGCAGGGGTGAAAGGATGGTACATCACAGAAACGAGAATAAAACAGCATGGAAAGCAGCGCTTTGCCATTTTTTACTGGCAGGGATTGTTTTTTTTACCGTTACAATGCCGTTTCGCCGGTATTTTTCCCTGATGGAGGTGACTGAGATCAGGCTTGCGGCAGCGCTTCCGCCATTTTTCGGCATGGTGTACGGTGTCTGGGGCGCCTTAGGCTGCGCCGCCGCTAACTTCATTGCAGATCTGCTGTCCGGTTATTCGCTGAGCATGAGCGTATGCAGTTTTCCGGTACAGCTTCTGATGGGGATTCTGCCGTGGTTTCTCTGGTACCATATTCCGGTACAGGGAGAAGAAAAGCCCTCCTTTCCGAAGATGGATACTGCCTGGAAGGTAGTGAAATATCTGCTGATTATTTTGGTGGATTCAGTGGTGACAACGCTTCTGCTGGGTATGCTGCTCAAAGCTTTCGGGATAGCCGGGATCTTTTCCCGGACCACACTGGTGATGTTCTGGAATAATCTTGATTTCAGTTATATGCTGGGAATTCCGCTTTTTACGCTGATTGCGATCCGCAAAGGACGTCGTTTTTCTCTGAATGAACGGCTGATACTGATGTTTCTGTTCCTGGCAATTCTGGCGGCGATCCTTACAGGAATAGTGTCGCTGCATGAAGCGTCTGCAGTTCCGGAGGAACTGATCTATCTGTGGAACAGGGTATATACGAATGTCGCGGTTACACTGAATATTTTCATAGTGGTGGAACTGATCTTCCTGTTCTATATGGAAAAAAGGCTGACGATTCCCATCCAGACCCTGGCACAGCTTGCAAGTGATTATGTTCAGGTGGAAGATGAGGAACTAAATTCACAGAAGTTTACAGAGACCTGCCGTCCGTACATGAACGACAATACGGAAGTGGGGTATCTGGCAAGATCTTATGCGCGTATGGTGACAGATCTGGACACGTATATGGAGAATCTGACAAGGATGACAGCAGAGCGGGAACGTATAGGAACCGAGCTTGATGTTGCCGCTCATATCCAATCCTCCATGCTGCCTTGTATTTTTCCGGCATTTCCGGACAGAGAAGAGTTTGATATATATGCGGTTATGAACCCTGCCAGAGAGGTGGGCGGCGATTTTTATGACTTTTTTATGGTAGATGAGACACATCTTGCCGTGGTTATGGCGGATGTATCGGGAAAAGGCGTTCCGGCCGCGCTGTTTATGGTGATCGGAAAAACATTGATTAAGGATCATACACAGTCGGGCAAATCATTAAGCGCTGTATTTATTGATGTGAATAACCTGCTGTGTGAGTCCAACAGTGAGGAGCTGTTCATTACTGCCTTTGAGGGAGTGCTGGATCTGGAAACCGGAGAGTTCCGTTATGTAAATGCGGGACATGAAGTGCCGTATATTTCCTCCGGCGGCGAAGAATTTAAGCCATATAAAGTCCGGGCAGGATTTGTCCTCGCGGGAATGGAAGGAACCAGATACAGGGCAGGTGTGATGCAGCTTCAGGCGGGAGACAGAATCTTTCTTTATACGGATGGCGTGCCGGAGGCGACAAACGCGGAAAATGAACTGTATGGAAGCGGACGGATGAAAGATGCGCTGAACCGTAATCTGACAGCCGGTCCGGAAGAATTGCTGCGGACAGTGAAAGAGGATGTAAACTGTTTTGTTGGCAGGGCTTCCCAGTTTGATGATCTGACCATGCTCTGTGTGAAATATAAAGGAAAAAAGTGTGAGGCAGAGAAAACCGGATCCGGGAAGGAGCTTGTGTTAGAGGCGACAGTTGGGAATCTGGAGACGGTCATCGCATTTGCGGAGAAAGAAATGCAGGCGATGGGGTGCCCTGTGAAAGTACAGACACAGATCAGCATTGCGATTGACGAGCTATTTGGCAATATTGCGCATTATACATACTGCCCGGGAACAGGAAACGCTGTGGTGCGTGTGGAAAAACAACAGGAGCCGCAGGCGGTGACGATTACCTTTATTGATGAGGGAAAACCGTATGATCCGCTTTCACGGGAAGAACCGGATGTTACGCTTTCAGCCCGGGAACGTCAGATCGGGGGACTTGGGATCTACATGGTGAAAAAAAGTATGGATCACGTTTCTTATGAGTACAGAGACGGCAAAAATATCCTGAAGATCTGTAAGAAATTTTTCTGATCTGCAATAAGAGATAGAATAATTAATGCATTTACAAAAAAGCAAAAAGCGTTTAGGAGGGAAACATGAATAATTCGATTTTCAGAAAAAAGAGTCTGGACAGGGTGACATCGCCGGAAGAACTGAATGATTATATGCGTGTGACATCACCGGGAGTCTGGCTGATCATGGCGGCGGCAATTCTTCTTCTGACCGGAATGCTTATATGGGGGATATTTGGGACGATCTATGTGCAGGATGAAACAGGAAATACAGAAGAAGTACATCCCATTACCTATGTAGTGAATTAAAGCTGAAGAAGACAGCCTAAAACGGGAGCAGGAAGATGAAAGAAAAGGCAAAGGTGAAAGCACCGGTCAAAAAAGGCGTCGCGAAAGTACCGGTGATTATGCAGATGGAAGCGCTGGAGTGCGGCGCTGCGTCCCTGGCAATGATTCTGGCGTATTATTCGAAATGGATTCCTCTGGAACAGGTGCGCAGGGAATGCGGAGTTTCCAGAGATGGCTCCAACGCAAAGAGTATATTGCTGGCAGCACAAAAATACGGTCTGGATGTGTCCGCATACCGTTATGAGCCGGAGGATCTTAAAAATGAAGGCAGGTTTCCATGCATCATACACTGGAATTTTAACCATTTCGTAGTATGCGATGGATTTAAGGGAAATAAAGTTTATCTGAACGATCCGGCAAAGGGTGCCTGCTGTGTATCAAAGGAGGAATTTGATAAGGCATTTACAGGAATCTGTATTCAGTTTGAGCCGTCAGAATCCTTTGAACCAGGCGGCAAAAAACCCAGCGTTATAGAGTTTGCCGCAAAGAGAATGGCAGGGACAGGTTCCGCCGTACTGTTTATCGTGATGAGTACGGTTATTGTATCTCTGCTCGGCATTGTACGTTCCGCATTTTCGCGGGTTTTTCTGGACGAAATACTGACCGGCAATAATCCCTCCTGGTTTGCACCGTTTATGCTGGGAATGGCGCTTCTGGCGGTTATTGAGATCACTGTTTCCTGGATACAGGCAATCTGTTCACTGCGGATCAACGGCAAATTTGCTGCAGTGGGAAATGCTGCATATATGTGGAAGGTTTTGTCGCTGCCCATGGAGTTTTTCTCCCAGCGTATGGCGGGAGACATCCAGCAGCGGAAAAATACCAACGCGGGAATTGCGGCGGGTCTGATCAATACCATAGCTCCGCTGGTTCTGAATACGGCAATGATGTTCTTCTATCTGATCATTATGATCCGGTACAGCCTGCTGCTTACGGGTGTGGGGATTTTGTCCATCATATTAAATATTGCCGTATCCCGTTATATCACAGGTAAAAGGATCAATGTCCTGCGCGTTCTGCAGCGGGATAATGGAAAGCTTGCGGGAGCGACAGTTTCCGGCATTGAGATGATCGAAACGATTAAATCCAGCGGCGCAGAAAACGGTTATTTCCAGAAATGGGCGGGATATCAGGCGGGCGTAAATACGCAAAATATCCGATACGAAAAAATCAGCCGGTACCTTGGCGCAATTCCGGGTATTATCAGTGAGTTATCGAATGTTATCGTACTTGCTCTGGGAGCATGGCTGGTTATCAGAGGCGAATTTACCGTTGGTATGATTCTGGCGTTTCAGGGATTTATGTCTTCCTTTATGTCTCCGGCAACTGCTCTGGTAGATGCGGCGCAGACATTTCAGGAAATGCGGACCAATATGGAACGGATCGGGGATGTAATGGAATATCCTTCGGATTCCTATGGGGAACAGGCACCGGAAGAAACGGGAGAGTATGATAAATTAAGCGGAAATGTGGAGCTGAAAAATGTGACGTTTGGTTATTCACCTTTAGGTGCTCCGCTTATTGAAAATTTCAGTATGAATCTGAGAACGGGAAGCAGGGTTGCGTTTGTGGGTTCATCCGGATGCGGGAAATCCACGCTGGCGAAGCTGATCTCCGGTCTTTATCAGCCGTGGGAGGGTGAGATCCTCTTTGACGGAAAGAAAATAAGCGAGATCGATCACAGTGTGTTTACAGGTTCGGTTGCGGTTGTGGATCAGGACATTATCCTGTTTGAAGATACCATTGCCAATAATATCCGTATGTGGGATACCTCGATTGAAGATTTCGAGGTGATCATGGCGGCAAGAGATGCCAGGATCCATGACGATATCATGAAGAGAGACGGCGGATACCGGTACAGGATGAATGAGGGCGGAACGGATTTTTCGGGAGGACAGAGGCAGCGCCTGGAAATCGCCAGAGTACTGGCACAGGATCCCACAATCATTATTCTCGACGAAGCGACAAGTGCTCTTGATGCGAAGACGGAATATGAAGTGGTAAATGCGATCAGGGACAGGGGAATCACATGTATCGTGATTGCGCACCGTTTATCGACGATTCGTGACTGTGACGAGATTATTGTCATGAACCGGGGCAGGGTGATAGAAAGGGGCACGCACGAGGAACTTCTGGAAAAGAACGGAGCCTATGCGGAACTGGTGAGAAATGAGTAGCAGGAGGAGAGACAATGGGCTGGTTTGATGAGCAGATTCAGGAACGTAAGAAAAATGACGCCTTGGTATTCGAGGAATCCTTCGTAGAGATCGCACAGTCCGTATTGGGAAAGAAAATGGCTTCGATCCTGCGGGATGATGCGATCCAGGCGAGGAATGCGATAGATAAGGTTCTGAAATACTATGACATCAGACCGGGAGAGTTTCCCGATCATATACACAATATAGAGGAACAACTGGAATATCTGATCCGCCCGCATGGGATTATGAGGAGAAACATACGGCTGGAGAAGGGATGGTATAAAGACGCCTATGGCGCCATGCTTGGAAAGAGAACGGATAATGGACAGATCGTGGCGCTTCTGCCCGGAAAATTTTCCGGATATACCTTTATTGATGAAGCGACGGGAAAAAGCGTCAGGCTTTCCGGACAGAATGAAGGACTGATCGACAGTGAGGCGGTGGCATTTTATATGCCTTTCCCGCTGGAAAAAATGAATATGGTCTCCTTCCTAAAGTATGTCTGCGGGATGCTTTCGGGGGCGGATATTACGGTGTTTGCGGGAGAAACGCTCCTGATCGCACTGATCGGGCTGATTCTTCCTCTGCTGAATCAGAGTTTGTTTTCTGACGTGATCGCTTCCGGATCAGGGCAGTCACTGCTTGCCATCATCATTTTTATGATCAGTGTGACGCTGTCGGGCAGTCTGGTTACGATAGCGAAATCTGTGATGCTGGTCAGGATCAGCACGAAGCTGAATACGTCTGTAGAGGCTGCGACAATGATGCGCATCATGTCGCTTCCGGCCTCATTTTTTAAGAAGCACAGTGCGGGAGAACTGGCTTCACGCTGCGGTAATGTCACCGAGCTGAGCAATACACTTGTAAGCTCTCTTCTTTCGGCAGGACTTACAGGACTTTTTTCTCTGATCTATGTCGGTCAGATATTTACCATTGTACCGTCTCTGGCTGCTCCGGCTCTTCTGATGATCGTGCTCACGCTTCTGATATCATTGGCTGCTGCGCTCTGGCAGATAAAAATATCGCGGATGCGTCTGGAGGCGGCATCAAAAGAGAGCGGCGTCAGTTATGCCATGATCACGGGCATCCAGAAAATCAGGCTGTCCGGAGCGGAAAAGAGAGCCTTTGCCAAATGGGGAAAACAATATGCGAAATTGTCCGATCTGACATATAATCAGCCGGTTTTTCTGAAGGTGCATTCTGTACTTTCGACTGCGGTCAGCCTGGTGGGCGTGATGGTTATTTATGGGATCGCGGCGAAAAATCATGTTTCCGTGTCAGAGTTTTATGCTTTTAATACGGCATACGGTATGGTGGCAGGCGCATTTCTTTCACTGACGGGTATGGCAGTGACGATCGCGAATATCAGACCGATACTGGAAACGTGCAGACCGATTCTGGAGGCAGAACCGGAAATATCCGTGGAGAGGCAGATCGTGGACAGAATATCAGGCGGAATTGAGTTAAATGGTGTCACATTCCGCTATTCAGACAGCATGCCGCCGGTACTGGACGATCTTTCACTGAAGATCCGTCCGGGACAGTACGTAGCTGTGTGCGGATCCACAGGCTGCGGCAAATCCACGCTGATACGCATTATGCTTGGCTTTGAAAAGCCGCAGAAAGGTGCGGTCTATTATGACGGCAGAGATCTGGCGACAATTGATCTGAAATCTCTGCGCAGGAAGATCGGAACCGTTATGCAGAATGGCAGGCTGTTTCAGGGAGATATTTTTTCAAATATTGCCATATCAGCTCCCGGTCTGGATATGGATGCGGCGTGGGAAGCTGCTGAGATGGCGGGCATTGCGGACGATATCCGCCATATGCCCATGGGAATGTTTACACTTGTTTCTGAAGGGCAGGGCGGTATCTCCGGCGGTCAGAGACAGAGGCTGATGATCGCCAGGGCGATCGCTCCGAAACCGAAAATACTGGTGTTTGATGAGACCACCAGCGCTCTTGATAATCTGACGCAGAAGAAGGTTTCGGAATCCCTTGATCATCTGAAATGTACCAGGATCGTGATTGCGCACAGACTTTCTACGATCCGTCAGTGTGACAGGATACTGGTTCTGGATAAGGGGCACATTGTGGAGGATGGAACCTATGACGAACTGATCCGGCAGGGCGGCTTTTTCGCCGGGCTGGTGTCAAGGCAGCGGCTGGAAGGCGTTGAATAGAAGACTGGAGGAATGAAGAATGTCAATGACAGATGTAAAAAAGTTCATCAAGGCGGTGGATAAAGATCCTGAGCTTCAAAAGAAAATGAAGCTTGCGGGAGAGAACTACACGGGAGATCTCGATGACATTGAACGGATCATTACGGAAAATGTCATCCCCTTTGCAAAGGAAATAGATTTTGATTTTTCTGCCCGGGAATATCGGAATTTTCTGGAGGAAAAGGGGTCTGTGGGAAAACTGGATGAGGATGATCTGGAGCGCGTTGTGGGAGGACAGGGAGATACATATTATATCAATATGGTCGTTGTCTATCTCCCCGGTGTATCCCCAAAGGAAACTCTGTAGGGTTCAGAAATTGAAAAAAAGAATACACGATATAGGAAAGCCCATACAGTGAAGTGATAAAAAATAAAATTTGATCAAAAGGGGGAAGAAACATGAGTGAAGAAAAGAAATTAACAGCAGAAGAACTTGAGGGAGCGGCAGGCGGTATCAGCGGTGATGTAACTATGGGCTCTGCAGGCGGAGATCAGACTGTATTGGATCAGAGTGTAATCCAGAATACAGGAAACCTTGTTAATGATAAGTCATCAACCGTTAATACGAAAGTAGATTCGAAGGTACAGGTAAAGAATTCATTATTCTGACTTTCATGTAGTTGAAACAATTGTTTTCACAGACAAAATAAAGTGGCTGTATGGGCCTTCTTATATCGTGTATTTGATTAGGATCGCAGGAGGAATGATTTATGTCGATAGAAAATGTGAGGCGTTTTCTGGATGAAACGTTAAAGGATGCCTGTCTCCGGGCAGGGATAGAGGAAGCTGCGGAAAAAGTGGGAGATGATCGTGAGCATTTTGAAGAAAAGGTGAGGGATATTGGCAAAGAGAGAGGCTTTGTATTTACCAGGGATGAATATAGGGATTTTCTGAAAAAAAGGGCAGATGGAAAGATGCTTTCCCCGGAGGATCTGGATGGTGTTGCAGGCGGCATGGGTGGAGTGGTTGTCGAACAGGCGGAAGGCAATGTGACGATCATAGACAGGAGCACAACGACGATCCAGTCGCCGGATATGTCGTTTATGTACTATCTGATCGATAAGCTTTATTAGGCCACTTATAAATGATT
>DKTR01000023.1:27951-31111 GCA_002473385.1 Lachnospiraceae bacterium UBA7225 | reverse complement strand
AAAAAATTTTTAATCTGGTGTTGACATAGTTTGTAATATATGTTAAGATGTGAACGTAATAAATTTAACAATTTCGTAATAAGTTATGGATATATATTTGGAGGTTGGACGAGTAATGAATAAGGGAATGAAAAAACATGTGATGAAAGCGGCAGCCTGTTTCCTGGCAGGAAGCATGACGATAGGAATGTCTGGTGCGGCAGCAATGGCAGCCGGAGAATCACTGGTCGGTATCGGGGCTGTTTCCCTGGAAAGTGTAGAGGAAACAGAAGAAACACAGCAGACAGAGGCGCCAGCCGATAGTATAGAAGAAACAGAGGCAATTGCAGAAGAAGCGCCGGTGGAAGAGACGGAAGCGGCGCAGAGTATGGTAAATACCGTTGCAGTTGCACAGGTTGGGGAGGAATCTTACATAAATATCCGCACAGAGCCGAGCACAGAATCCGACATCGTCGGAAAGCTTTATGACTGCAATGCGGCAACAATCCTTGGAGAAGAGGGAGAATGGTACTATATCCAGTCCGGAAATTGTACAGGATATGTGGCAAAGTATCTGCTTACGACCGGGGATGCGGCTGCACAGGTAGTTGCAGAGGTTGGTACACCGGTCGCACAGGTAAATACGGAGGCACTGATGGTACGTGCGGATGCATCTGAGGATGCTGAAGTGATTGATATGGTTACTGCAAACCAGATCGTATATCTGGAAGAAGACCTTGGCGGATGGGCAAAGGTTTCCACTGAGAACGGCACGGGTTACGTAAGTGCAGATTATGTAAGCTATGCTACTTACCTGCCGCAGGCAGAATCTGTTGAGGAGGAAGCAGCGAGAATTGAAGCGGAAAATGCAGCATGGGAGGCCTATGTTGCGGAGCAGGAAGCGGCTTACGCAGCCTATGTTGCTCAGCAGGAAGCAGAATATGAAGCATATCTTGCACAGCAGCAGGCAGAGTGGGAAGCACAGAATCAGGCATGGATCGATTATCTGGAGAGCCAGGGACAGTACGCAGATGATGCGCAGGCAGCAGCCGATCAGGCAGCGGAGAATCAGGCGTATTACGATCAGTTAGCGGCAGATGCGCAGGCAGCAGCCGATGAGGCATACTGGTCCGGTGACGAAGATGCCGCAGCGGCAGCACAGGAACAGGCGAATCAGGCGGCAGCTGATGCACAGGCAGCAGCAGATGCAGCTTATCAGGCACAGGTAGAAGCGGATGCGGCAGCACAGCAGGTAATCAGCGATGCAGGTCTGGACGCTTCACAGGTAACAACAGACGGCACCTCTTCACTGAGACAGCAGGTCGTTGATTATGCACTCCAGTTTGTTGGAAATCCGTATGTATGGGGAGGAACAAGCCTTACAAACGGTGCTGACTGTTCCGGATTTACACAGTCTGTACTGCACGACAATGGCGTTGATGTAAACCGTACTGCCGGACAGCAGTCACAGGGTGGTACTTCTGTAGATCTTAGCAATATTCAGCCGGGCGACCTGTTATTCTATGCAGGTGACGGCGACTATGGTATCGGTCATGTTTCCATGTATATTGGTAACGGACAGGTCGTACACGCAAGTAACTCTACAGACGGCATTATCGTATCTGATGTAAACTACCGTACACCGGTATCTGCAAAGAGCTATCTGGATTAATAGATAAAGAAAGCCTATGGAGCTGTCGCGAAAGCGGCAGCTCTTTTAAATAGTTCGGAAAAGAATTCTATGTTGCATTTTTTCTGTAAATGAGCTATTATTTGATGTAGTTTGTTGGAGAGTGGAGGATATATGAGCGAATATGTGAGTGCAGCCGAGCTGTTCGGCGAAAATGTGTTTAATGACAGGGTAATGCAGGAGAAGCTGCCGAAAAAGGTTTACCGGGAGCTGCATAAGACAATTGACGACGGAAAAGAGCTTGATCCGATGATCGCCGAGGTGGTGGCAGGAGCTATGATGGAGTGGGCGATCGAAAAGGGCGCTACACATTATACACACTGGTTTCAGCCGCTTACAGGATTTACAGCGGAGAAACATGACGCATTTATTACGGCACCGCTGGCGGATGGGTCTGTGCAGATGGAGTTTTCCGGAAAAGAGCTGATAAAGGGAGAGCCGGATGCCTCTTCTTTTCCCTCCGGCGGTCTGCGTGCAACCTTTGAAGCACGCGGCTACACTGCATGGGACTGTACGTCACCGGCGTTTGTACGGCACGATGAGGCAGGAGCGATCCTCTGTATTCCGACGGCATTCTGTTCTTATACGGGCGAGGCGCTGGATCAGAAAACGCCGCTGCTGCGTTCAATGGAAGCCATCCAGACACAGACCCTGCGTCTGCTCCGTCTGTTGGGCAATACCACATCCAGAAAAGTAAAGCCATCAGTCGGCGTGGAGCAGGAATATTTTATTGTAGACCGTGAGAAATATTTAAAGCGCAAGGATCTCATTTTTACCGGGCGCACGCTGTTTGGCGCAATGCCGCCGAAGGGGCAGGAGCTTGATGATCACTATTTCGGCGTTATCCGCCCGCGGATCGCATCGTTTATGCATGATGTTAATGAAGAACTCTGGAAGCTGGGTGTTTCCGCAAAAACGCAGCACAATGAGGTGGCACCCGCGCAGCACGAGCTTGCGCCTATCTATGTAGAATGCAATGTAGCGGCAGACCACAACCAGATTATCATGGAAACTTTAAAACGTGTGGCGGAGGAGCATGGGCTGCAGTGTCTGCTCCATGAAAAGCCGTTTGCCGGTGTGAATGGCTCCGGCAAGCATAACAACTGGTCGCTGACGACGGATGACGGCATCAATCTGCTTGATCCGGGCAAGACGCCGCACGAGAATATTCAGTTCCTTCTGATTCTTACCTGCATCCTGCGTGCGGTGGACCGTCATGCAGATTTACTGCGTGAATCAGCGGCTGATGTGGGAAATGATCATCGTCTGGGAGCCAATGAAGCGCCGCCTGCCATTATTTCCGTATTCCTGGGCGAGCAGCTGGAGGATGTTCTGGCGCAGTTAATCAGTACAGGCGAGGCAACGCACAGCATTAAGGGCGGCACGCTTCACACCGGAGTAAAAACACTGCCGGATTTTGCGAAGGATGCGACGGACCGCAACCGCACGTCGCCATTTGCTTTCACCGGAAATAAATTTGAGTTCCGTATG
>DKTR01000023.1:26807-27629 GCA_002473385.1 Lachnospiraceae bacterium UBA7225 | reverse complement strand
AAATTTGAGTTCCGTATGGTCGGCTCCAGAGATTCTGTTGCGGAGTGCAACGTGGTAATTAACACAATCGTCGCGGAGTCTTTCTCCGATGCCTGCGATGTGCTGGAGGCGGCAGAGGACGTATCTATGGCTGTCCATGATCTTATCAAGCAGTATGCGAGCGAGCATCAGCGGATCGTGTTTAACGGCAACGGCTACTCCCAGGAGTGGGTGGAGGAGGCAAAAAGGCGCGGACTGCCGAATATTAAGTCGATGGTAGAGGCGATTCCGGCGCTTGTCACAGATAAGGCAATCGCCCTGTTTGGAAAATTCGGGGTGTTTACGGAAGCGGAGCTTCGTTCCCGTGCGGAAATCCAGTACGAGGGTTACGCGAAGGCATTGAATATCGAGGCACGCGCAATGATCGATATTGCAAGCAAACATATCATTCCGGCGGTGCTGCGCTTTAATCGTAATCTTTCCGACACGGTAAATACTATGAAAGAGGCAGGCGTGGAGGTTCATGTGCCTCTGGAGATGCTGCGCCAGTCCAGCCGTCTGCTTGCTGCTGCAAAAACATCTCTTACAAAGCTGGAAGAGGTGACAGACCGGGCGGCAAAAATGCAGGCGGGACAGGAGCAGGCGGTCTATTATTACGAGGCGGTATCAAAGGCAATGGAGGAGCTGCGTGTGCCGGTAGATCAGTTAGAAATGATCGTGGACAAAGAAGAATGGCCGATGCCGTCATATGGCGACCTGCTGTTTGAAGTATAAAGCAAATCTGTTATTCGAAGTATAAATATAAAATATCTATAAAATGCATTTGACAAATCGAGAAAAACG
>DKTR01000023.1:26272-26516 GCA_002473385.1 Lachnospiraceae bacterium UBA7225 | reverse complement strand
CTTATAATAGATTTCGTAAGAACAAAGGCGTTCCTGTGAAAACAGGAACGCTTTTTATGTTCATATAAATTACCTAATTATCAAGGGAGATAATTGCCGATGAGGAGCGGCGGTTATCTCTCTTTTTCATTGGGGAAAGAGGAGGAGAAATTATGATGGATGAAATTATGAATGCTGTAAGCGGCGAAGTATTTGCCGTCTGGTTCCTGATCGGCGCAGCTCTGGTGTTCTGGATGCAGGCAGG
>DKTR01000023.1:15453-25971 GCA_002473385.1 Lachnospiraceae bacterium UBA7225 | reverse complement strand
GAGGCAGGCTTTACCAGAGCAAAAAACACCGGTAACATTTTGATGAAGAACCTGATGGACTTCTGTATCGGTACGGTGATGTTCATTTTGATCGGCTTCGGTCTGTTTCTGGGAGAGGACCTTGTGGGGCTGATCGGAAAACCAGGATTTGATATTTTTACTGATTATGCAAATTTTGACTGGTCCAATTTTGTGTTCAACCTGGTATTCTGTGCGACAACTGCAACGATTGTATCAGGTGCGATGGCAGAGAGAACGAAATTCCTCTCCTACTGTGTCTATTCCGCAGTGATTTCTGCTGTTATCTACCCGATCGAGGCACACTGGACCTGGGGCGGCGGCTGGCTTGCGCAGATGGGCTTCCACGATTTTGCAGGTTCCAACTGTATTCATATGGTAGGCGGTATCAGCGCGCTGATCGGCGCTGCAATCCTCGGACCGCGTATCGGAAAATTTACAAAAGATAAAGCCGGAAAGATTACAAAGGTAAATGCTTTTCCGGGGCATAATCTTCCGCTTGGCTGCCTGGGTGTATTTATTCTGTGGCTTGGCTGGTATGGATTCAACGGCGCGGCTGCTACCTCTGTAGATGAGCTTGGTGCAATCTTTGTCACAACAACGATCGCTCCGTCTGTTGCAACCGTTGTATGTATGGTATTTACCTGGATCAGATACGGTAAACCGGATGTTTCCATGTGTCTGAATGCATCCCTTGCCGGGCTGGTGGCAATCACTGCTCCGTGTGATGTGTGTGATGCAACTGGTGCGATCATCATCGGTGCAGTTTCCGGCGTGCTGGTAGTATTTGGTGTATGGCTTCTTGATAATGTGCTTCGTGTAGACGATCCGGTGGGCGCAGTTGCGGTACACTGTCTGAATGGTATCTGGGGAACAATTGCGGTTGGTCTGTTTGCAACTGATACAGCTCCGGCGTTTGCAAGGGGAATCGGCGACGGCGTTACATACGGTGCAAACCAGATTGCAGGGAAAGGCTTGTTCTATGGCGGCGGTTTTGACCAGCTTGGCATTCAGTTCGTCGGAATGCTCACCACGGCTGCATGGACCGCGGTGACGATTACCATTACGTTTCTTGTGATTAAGGCAATCTTTGGACTCCGTGTCACAGAAGAAGAGGAGATTGTCGGACTGGATGCCTGCGAGCATGGTCTCCCGTCTGCATATGCAGGTTTTTCTATCATGGATATTTCCAATACCATGACAATGGAAGTGAACGAAAATACAAACCTTGGAACTCCGGATTACGAGGCAGCTTCTCCTGCGCAGAAGGCAGCAGCCATCCAGGTTGCAAAGGTGCCGGACGTAGAACCTACCGGTATTTACAAGGTGGTGATCATCTCCAAGCTTTCGCGTTATGAGAAGGTAAAGAAGGCAATGAACGATCTCGGTGTAACCGGTATGACTGTTACCCAGGTGATGGGCTGCGGCATTCAGAAGGGTGCAGGCGAGATGTATCGTGGTGTTGAAATGGATGCCACCCTGCTTCCGAAGGTAAAGCTGGAGGTTGTAGTCAGCCGGATTTCTGTGGAATCTGTCATCGAATCGGCAAAGAAGGCTCTCTACACTGGACACATCGGAGATGGCAAGATCTTCGTATACAATGTGGATAAGGTTGTGAAGATCCGCACCGGCGAGGAAGATTTTGCAGCGCTGCAGGATGTAGAATAAAAATATTGACGAAATACCATTTTTTGACATATAAATAAAGAAAAGAGGCGGAAGGCGTATGATTATCGTTTTCCCGCCTCTTTTTTGATGGATATGGGCTCCTTTTCATTCCCCATTCTTTTTGTTGAACATTTCCACTTTGGAAATTGACAAACATAAAATGGAATTGAATATTCCGTTATTTGTTATTATAATTTCCCAAAGGGCGCCTGTTTTTTAGGAAATTTGTAAAAATATTTTTAAGGAGGTTCTGAATGAAAAGGAAAAATTACTCACTAGCCGTGGCAGGTCTTGCTGCCATAATGGCTTTCTCCGGCAGCTATTTTACAGCTTACGCCGAAGAGCAGAAAACAGAGGTGCAGGATCAGCAGGGGGCAGAACAAGATGCAAAAGCCGTTTTTGATCTTTACAAAGATACCTTAAGAGAAGCCTTTTCTTACCTTGAGGAAGCCGCAAACCTTGGATGCTCCAGAGCGCCGCTGACACTTGCACAATCCTATAACTGGGGAATCGGCGTTACGGAAGATTATGAAAAAGCGTTAAATATGTTTCTCGAGCTGACGGAAAACGGCAGTGAAAAAGCTCCGCGCTACATTGCCATGATGTATGAAAATGGACGTGGCGTCGGTGTTGACTATGCAAAAGTGGCAGAATATTATCAGCTTGCTGCCGAGCGTGGTGACATCACCAGTCAGTATTATATCGGCAGATGCTATGAATATGGCATTGGCGTTGATGTGGATTATGCAAAAGCAATGGAATGGTATCAGCAGGGAGCCTCCTGTGAGGATTCTCTTGGCACAGATGCCATGCGTGCCATTGCCGGTTTGTACAGAGACGGCAAAGGTGTGGAGCAGAGCCAGGAGCTGGCAGAGGAATGGGATGCAAAAGCAGATAATGCACCCGAGCACATGCCTCCTCACGCTCTGGAAGTCGCCCAGGCAGAGGAAAACGGAGAGCCGGAAACAGAAGAGCCTGATCCGGGCGATGCTATGTATGAGCAGTACAAAGATACTATTAATAAAGCAACGGAATATCTTATGGAAGCTTATGAACTCGGAAGTGACCAGGCTCCGCTTTGCGTAGCACAGGCATATTATTACGGAATCGGTGTCTCAGAAGATTACCAGAAAGCAATGGATATGTTTACTGAAATCGTGGAAAACGGTTCCAACGTAAAGGCAGGCCGCTATGTTGCCATGATGTATGAAAATGGACGCGGTGTCGGCGTAAATTATGAAAAAGTTCCCCAGTATTACCAGATTGCAGCAGAAAGCGGAGATACCACCAGCCAGTATTATGTAGGTAAGTGCTACGAATATGGCATCGGTGTAGATGTTGATTATGAGAAGGCAATGGAATGGTATCAGCTTGGCGCTGCATGCGGAGATTCTCTTGGTGTGGACTGCATGCGCGGAATCGGTCATCTCTATGAAGAAGGAAATGGCGTTGAACAAAGCCAGGAGCTGGCAGAGGAATGGTATGAAAAGGCAGCCAATGCCCCGGAGCATGTTCCCGCTAATGCAAAAAAGCAGGAAGCTGCTGAAGGAATCCAGAACGTTATCACCATCAGCCACATTTATGGTGACGGGCAGAAAATCTCTCATATCGCCCTTGAATTTGATGCTGCCATTGACCCGGACAGCCTTACTACAGAAAGCTTTGAAGTAAAAGACAGAACGGTTACGGCGGTTCACACCAACAGCGAGCCGGCAGAAACGGCGGAAAATGTGGAAGGAAATTATGTTATACTGGATCTTGAAATCAGAAGTCCTCTGGTAAAAGACTCTGAAGTAAGTGATGGCCGTATGATCGAAAATACAGACGCTGTTATTGAAAAAGCCACTGTAGTTCAGAAGCAGGATATCTGTAAACTTGACGGAACCACAATTGCCGCTAGCGATAAAGAATACTCCACTTCGGCCGGCCCTGGCGGAATTGGAAAAAATCCGGCCATTAAAACCCCGGAACTGGATAAGTTTGAAACAGACCATTATTTCAGTGATCTGGAAACCCACAGCACCCTCCATTATGACATTTTCAAGCCGGAAGGCTATGAGGAATCCGGAGAAGCTTATCCGCTGGTTCTTTTTATTGCAGATGCCAGTGTGGCGGGCAAAGGAACAAAGTATGCCGTTCAGCAGGGAAACGGCGCCACCTGCTGGATCGCTGACGAATGGCAGGAAGAAAACCCCTGTTTCGTAGTTACCATTGCCTATGATGAAATTTTCATCAATGATTACTGGGAATACATGGAGGAAACTGTGCTTGCAACGATGAATCTGGTTCGCTCTCTGAAGGACGAATACCCTATCGACAGCAACAGAATTTACACAACAGGTCAGTCCCTGGGCTGCATGACCTCTATGCTTATGATGGAAAAAGACCCTGATCTGTTTGCAGCAGCATATCTCATGGCCGGACAGTGGGTACCGGAAGAAATCAAGGATCTTAAGGACAAAAATATTCTGTTCTTATATTCTGAAGACGACGGCTATTCCTGGCTGCAGGCAGAAGATGTGGCAATGTGGGAAAGCGAAGGCGGCGTTGTTGCCAAAGCAAGCATTAATGGCATTGCCGATCAGGAAACCCTGGAAGCAGAACTTGGCAGTCTGTTTGCGCAGGATGCAAATATTTACAACCTGGTGATTCAGACCGGCACCGGAAGTATGGATGCCGAAGGAAATGCGCTGAAGGGATCTCACAGAATGACCTGGCGTCTCGGTTATAGCCTGCCCTGCGTAAAAGAATGGCTGTTTGCACAGTCAAAATAACACTGTTCTTTCTTTAGGACTTTCTTGAATGGAACGGGTTATGAAATAACCATATTACGAAAATCCGGAATGAAATTCTGCTTTGCAAATTCATTCCGGATTTTTTATGGCTGTCGTCAGGGAAAATAACCAAAAACTGGACAATTAGAAATATAAATGCTATAATATTTGACGAAGAACAGATTGTCTGAAATAAAGCGGAGGGAATTAAATGGACATCAGCATTTTGGCGGAATTTGTCTCTTTGGTGGAAACCAGCAGTTTTCAGGAAACAGCGTATAACATGAATATTTCTCAATCGGCGCTTACGAAGCATATACAGAAGCTTGAGTCAGAACTGGGGGTTTTGCTGTTCGACCGGTCTACGAGGATGATTAAAATGAACGAGTACAGTAAAACACTGTATCCATATGCGAAGCATATTGTTCAGATCAATGACGAGGCGCTTGTCGCTCTGCAGGAGCTGACAGATGATGAACAGAACGTATTTGCGGTTGCTTATGCACCGGTGTTGGGACAGTATGGTCTGATTGATCTTATCACGGAATTTTCAAAATTGTATCCTGAAAAGAATATGCGTGCCATCGAGACCTATCAGCCATTAGCGCTGCTGAAAAATAAAAAATGTGATTTTGCTTTTCTGGGTGAAAATGAGGCGGTAGACCATGATTTTAATAAAATGGTTTATAAGACAGACCATCTGGCGGTGGTTCTCCCGCTGAACCATAAATTTGCAAAAAGACAAAATGTTACGCTGGAGGAGCTGGCGGATGAAAAATTTATTCTGCATGCCAGTGTTACCAGCATTCCCCATGAAGAAACGCAGAAATTTATGGAATTATGTGAGAGCAAAAATTATAAGCCTGATATTGTAGCGGAATCCCAGTTTACTTCTACGATGGTCCGCTATGTGCTGGGCGGCACCGGCATAGCAGTTTTAAACAGGCTTCATATTCCTTCGGATGTCAGAAATCTCTGTGCGGTTGTTGATATTTATCCTACCGTGCACTCCCATATCTATCTTTTATATAGAAGAAAGTTTTCCTGTCCGGCAGCGACGGAGTTTCTTCACTTCGTGATAGAGAAAATCAGCGAGTAAAATACAGGCTTTTGTCAAAATAGAAAAAGATGCACAGAATCCGGAAAACGGGAGTTGTGCATCTTTTTCTTTGCGTGGAGCTGTTTCCAAAATGGAAATTCGAAAATAAACAATCGAATTGATTAATTTTGAATGAAATTGTTACAATACGCACAACCAGTAAACAAAAATTGCCGGGTATCAGCCGGAAAAGTCCATTATGAAGTTTTGCCAACAGGCAACAGCAATTAACAGGGAGGAAAGGAAGTAAAATAGTATGAAAAGAAAGTATTTGTCATCATTGGTTTTTTGTACGGTTCTTGGAATTTCGGTATGTGGAAATGCGGGACTGGACGGGGTGGTAGCGGCAGAAGAAATTCATGATGACCGTCCGGAGGGTATGGAAGGCGAGGAGATTCATGACGACCGCCCGGAGGGGCTGGGAGAGCCGGATGGACCCGATCCGAACGGACCCGGGGGTAAGCAGGAAGAGACAGAACCTCTGGAAGCCGAAGAGGGAATGGCAAACCTGGCTGCTGACGAGCAGGGCTTCATCTGCATCGTGACAGAGGATGGAGCGCTTCACTGGGATGCGTCAGTGGATAACTTTGACAGGCTGTTTGCTGTCAGCAAAGTTGAGGAAGCCGCCGGTTATGTGAGAGTGGAGGTTGTTCCCGACAATGGAGAAGCATATCCGTATCTGTATCCCGAAAAGGACTGGAAACTGCTCGTTTATGAAGAGAAAGCTCCTGAATGGCTGACAGAGGATATGAAAGCCTCTGTTATGGAAGCGCTTGAAGAGTGGAAGAAAACGGTTTACGCGACATTCGATTATGAAGCGTTCCGCGAAATGACAGCCGCTGATACCGTGGCGGCGGCACCTGGTGAAGGATATGAGCCTACGGATGAGGAACTGGCAGCATTCAGAGAGTATGTGGTGCTGGAGGATTCACTCTGCACATTCTTGAAAACCAGCGTAAATGATACTCTGGCTGCTGCATATGGACCGGCGATTGCGGCAGATATCTGGAATTACATGAATAACAGCGTCGGTAATGAAGCGGAACATGCGGCAAACCTCGGGAAATTGATCCGTGATATGGGGCTCAGTAATGTGGGCTCAGTCCAGAAAGATTTCTATGGTTCGGTTGCTGGACATTTTGCTGATATCAAAAACTGGAACTATTATGCAGGCGACACAGAAGGGTATCCTTATGAATGTGCGTATTATCTGTGGAGTCATGGACTGAGCGTCAGTCAGGACAGTAATAAGCTGTGGAGACTGCACTCGGCAGATGGCGGTGAGATTTATGCGGAAATCCCGGATGAGGAGGTTTCGGCAAACAAAGCCTTTGCCTGTGTGGCGGGTGAGGATGGCAGTCTGTACTGGGGCAGAGGGCTTGATAATGTGGACAGTATCCGCAGGGAATATGGTCTGGCTGCGGACGGTGCGTTTGTGGATGTGCGGGTAGAGCCGGTACTGGACTATGAAAACGCAAAATTGACACTGCCGGATGGAAACAATCCGGAAGTAACGAAGTATTTCCCGTATTTTGACAGCACAACGGTATGGACACTGACTGTTCTTGACGCGGAGATACCGGAATGGTTTGATGAGACAATGCAGGAAGCGGTTATGACTGCGTGTGAGGAATGGAAAGCAGATGTTCTGGATTCGTTCCGGTTTGAAGAGGCTTCCGCTGTATTTACGGAAGAAACACAGAATGTTGCTTCCTATACGGAGGAGGATGCTGCGCTTCTCAAAGAGTGGGCGCTTGTGTGGAACAGTCTGAAGGATCAGCAGCTGGATCCGACAACTGTTATCAAAGCTTCCGGTCATAGCAACGTGGGAAGCTGCGTCTGGGATCAGGCGGATGAGTATTTTCTGTCTGCATGGAGAGTACAACATTCTGATTGTCCGGGCGCTGTTGTTTCAAACGGCTACTGGGGCAGGCTTGGAATCACAGACAAAAATGATTATATTAGCTCCGTAAATGATACGCTGGCAAATTCGGTGTCTGACGCGATGGAAGCGTTGACCGGAAAATTCTTTGATGGAGCAGATAAGTGGGAATGGACAGGTTATACGGGAGACACAGAGGAATATCCGTATGAAGCCGCTGCAGAGCTGATTATCAGAAATCTGGTCCCGTGTACGGACGGAACAAACTGGTACCTGTGCTCTGGCATGGATGCAGATATTGTTTTTGAAATCCCGGAGGAGGAGCTGCTGGGAGAATAAAAGAACCATTACAGATGTTCTCACAGACAAAGTAATAATGCCGGAAGCTTTCGGCTCCGGCATCAGGCTACAGAATGATAAAGAAATAGAGAGAAGAGCTGCCTGGCTTATAACAGCGGGCGGCTCTTTGACAGTATGAGGAGGAGAAGATTTGGAAGGAAGAGGACACGGGCACCGGGGAGGAGAAAACCCGAAGGAAAGAGAACACGGACACCGTGGAGGACGTTCGGAGCGGAAAGGCTACCGGGCACTGGCAGAAAAGCCGGGAACACATCTGCTTTTTATTGGCGCGCGCTCCTGCAGCCGGCATAAAGGAACGGTAAAGCTGGAACTGCAGCGGGAGGGAAAGCTGACCTTTCTGGTGCTTGAAGAGGTTGACTGGATTACAGGCGGATATCTGGAGCAGATTGCGGAAGCAGCCAGAGAAATTGCTGCTGAGAAGCAGCCGGAGCATCTGGTGTTATTTGGCGGCTGTCAGATAGAGCTTTTATCTACGGACTATGAGACACTTACACAGAATTTGTCGCGGGAGCTGGGTATAGAAGTGCGGTTCCATAAGGGATGCCATCTTACAGGCTATGATCCGGACGCGATGCAATAGAAAGGAGTCGTATCAGATGGCAAAACTATGGAAAAAACTACCCCCGCCTATGGCAGATAATTTTGGATTTATTGAAGTAATGAATAAAACAGACGGAATGGGAATCATTGACGACTGCTCAGAATACAGGACAAGTGCAGAGCGCCGCAGGCACCGTGGAGCGGATGGATCCGGAATGCGTGTTGTACATACGGAAATCAGTTCGGAAGACGTGGTATCCGGAACGAGACAGAAAGTACTGGATACGTTTCAGGATTACCGGAGAGATTTTATGCCGGCATTTGTTTTGTTGAGCGCAGGACCCTGTTCTGCGATGATTGGAACAGATCTGGAAGAAATTGCAGAATATATTGCACAGGATAGCGGCATAAAAACGGCTGCCATAAAGCTGTCGGGTCATAAAACATACGATGCCGGAATATCGGAAACGCTGCTGGCGCTGGCGAAGCTCCTTACAGAGCCGGGGAACACCACACCAAATAGCATCAATATTCTTGGCGCGACCACTCTGGACTGGCAGGAGGAAAATGCAGGTTCCCTGCGCAGGTGGATAGAAGAAAAAGGAATTCCGGTAATCGCAGACCTGGGCGGGGCTGAGAAGGCGGAAAATATTGCAAAAGCAGCAGAGGCATCCGTAAATCTCGCAGTGACAGTTTCCGGTCTGGCTGCGGCGAAGTACCTGAAGAGTGAATACGGAATACCTTATCTCGCGGCTGCTCCCTTCGGAAAGAGCTGGACCGAAAATGTACTAAATGCCATCCGGAATCATACACAGCCGCAGCACAGCACGCAGGCGGAAAACATGACGCCGGAGGTACTGATCATCTGCGAGCAGCTTATGGGAAATGCCATCCGGGAGACGCTGATCAGGGACGCTGGAATGGAAAATATCCAGGTATGCACGTTTTATACTCTGGAGAAATCGCTGGCACAGCCGGGAGATAGGAGGATACGCAGTGAACAGGAGGCAGAAAAGCTTTTGAAAGAAGGCAGCTTCCACATGATTATTGCGGATCCGCTGCTTCGCTGTTTTGCACCGGAAGGCAGCAGGTGGATCGACCTTCCGCATAAAGCCTTCCAGCTTTACGGCGAACATCAGCCGCTCCCATTGTTTTTCGGAGAAAATCTCAACAGATGGCTGGATGGGCAGTTAAGGCACTGACCGGAGGATAACCTGCCGGAAACGGGAAACGTCCGGCAGGAAGCAGGAGAAAGCAGCAGGAAAGGGGAAGTACAATATGAGACAGATTGCGATTTATGGAAAGGGCGGAATTGGAAAATCCACGACAACACAGAATCTGGCGGCAGCGCTGGCAGAACGCGGAAAAAAGCTGATGCTGATCGGATGTGATCCGAAAGCGGATTCCACAAGGCTGATTCTGGGAGGTCTGGCAAAGGCAACTGTCCTGGATACTATGCGCATAAAGGAAGAGGAGGATATCGAAAGAGGGGATCTGATCAGCACAGGATTCCGGGGAATCAGAGCGGTGGAATCCGGGGGACCAGAACCGGGCGTGGGCTGTGCCGGACGGGGTATTGTTACAGCAATCAACATGCTGGAGAGTCTCGGAGCTTATGAGGAAGAGCTGGATTATGTTTTTTACGATGTTCTTGGAGATGTAGTCTGCGGAGGATTTGCAATGCCGATCCGTGAAGGAAAGGCACAGGAAATTTATATCGTCTGCTCGGGAGAGATGATGTCGTTGTATGCGGCAAATAATATTTGTAAGGGGATCCAGCGGTATGCTGCTTCCGGCAAAACAAAGCTGGGTGGTCTGATCTGCAATTCCCGACTGGTGGATAACGAGCGGGAGCTTGTCAGTGAGTTTGCAAAGAAGCTGAATACGCAGCTTTTATATTTCCTGCCGAGGAATAATATAGTACAGCGTGCAGAATGTAAAAGAATGACGGTTATTGAATATGATCCGGCATGCGGACAGGCGCACGAATACCGTGAGCTGGCGAAAAAAATAGAGACAAATAAAGAATACTCCGTTCCGACACCGCTGCAGGCAGAAGAACTGGAGTCCTTGCTGGAAAAATATATGATTGCTGATGACTGGATTAACTGAAATATGTGTAATGTGATGAATAAATGAACGCACATTCGATATTATTATAAAAAATGACGATAAAT
>DKTR01000023.1:0-15218 GCA_002473385.1 Lachnospiraceae bacterium UBA7225 | reverse complement strand
CTAAAAAATGACGATAAATATTTCCGATTTGGAAAAAAGAGAAGGGAAAATGGAATTGCTTAGATGGAAAAATTTTGTATAATTTAGTTGAAACTCACAAACGATGCAAAATGGAAAGGAGCAAAAGATGAAGAAAAGGAGTACCAATTTTATTGCATTGAATCTGTCCCTCGCGGCGGCTGTTTCAATGCTGTGCAGCTACAGTGTAATGGCAGAAGAGAATGCTGCGGAAGAGAATGCAGCACTGCCGGTTGTTATGGATGATACTCTGAAGAACGGGGTTGACTTTGCCTGTGTAATTGACGAGAATAATGAGGTTCACTGGAAACTGGGCGTTTCCACGACTGCTACCTATGCCGCTGAGGCTGCTGCAGAAGGTCTTGATTACGTCCGGATTGAAGTCCTGCCCGAGGCTGTGGATGAGAATGATTATCCTTATCTGTATCCGGAAGAACGTGACTGGACGATTTATGTAATCGCAGAGGAATTGCCGGAATGGTATACAGATGAATCTACCGCGGCTGTCACCGCTGCATGGGAGGCATGGAAGGAAGAGGCGTATGCGCTTATCAATGTAGATGTACTGCTTGATTTTGTAACGCCGCTGAGCTTTGATGTAACAGAAGAGGATGTCACAGAAGAGATCCAGGCATATCTGGATGAATGGGCGGAAGTTGATGGTCATTGGATGACATGCTATGCGCGTAACGCTGTTCCGACAACCGTTCAGTCTGCGATTGGGATGTCGATAGAGACTGATGCATGGAACTACATCTACAATCAGGTATGGACACAGGGCGGAGAAAACCTTGCGGGACATTCCCAGGTAGACCTGATCGCTGCTTATATCGGAAGCGCATTCAATGTAGATAAATGGGAGGGCTACTTTGGAAATAAGGAAGGCTATCCGTTCGCAGAGGGAGCAGAGCTTTTGAAAGCAGGATTCCTGTTTTCCGGAAATAGTCTGTATTCCGCAAAAGAAATCAATGAGCTGACAGAAAGCGGCGTCGCAAAGGATGATTTAAAAGGCGCGGCAACACAGCTTGGCTCTGCAGTTATCAGCAATACAGGTGATGCATTTGCAGTCGTGGTAGACGAAGAGCTTAATGTTTACTGGCAGCTTGGAATTGACTATTGTAATGCACTGCTTGCGTTGAACGGGCTGGAGGCAGAAAATGTTGTACAGATCAATCTGAATGCAGAAAACTATTTTACTGCTGACAGCGCTGATCTGGAGGTTACTGTTCTGGGTGACGAGCCGGCGTGGTATGCTGATAATGCAGAGCAGATCGCAGAACTTGCAAAAGCTGCTTTTGATGAATGGCAGGCACAGCTTGTTGCAAAAGTAGATACGGAAGGGCTGGAAAACAGTCTGTCTGCACTGAAAGATTTTGATCCCTACGAGATGGATCAGACTGCTTTTGACCTGTTGAAAGAGTGGGTAGCAGTATGGAACGATGCAGGTGTTGCCGGAGCAATCAATATTGGCACCCAGAAAACCGGCTATGATACGGTCGGAGCTACTATCTGGAAGAGAATGGACGGGCAGGTACTGGCTAATTATAAAGCTAAGAACCATAAAGGCTGTCCGGGACCGACAACCAGCAAGAAGATCGGGGAATATGCTCTGGAAACTTATGGTAAGCAGATCGACTCCGCAACTGAGGACTACATGGGCAGCACGATGAATGACGGTTATACTTCTCTGGTCGGCAAGTATGTCAATGATTTCCAGACCGATGAAGAAGGTGTCTACAAATATTCTGCAGGCGCTGAACTGTGGGAGCTGGGTTGCATCCCCTTCTTTGACGGCGAATACTGGTATCTTGTAAGCGGTCCGGATTTTGATGAGAACGGTGAATTTGCTGTTGAAGTTATCTATTCTGCTTCTAACGATGAATTACTGGATCCTGACTTTGCTTACGAAGGATAATCTGCTGGATCTGGCAGCAGGTAACAGATTTATAATCTGCATTTTTCAGACCACGTCCTGGCGGGACGTGGTCTGTTTTGCGTTCTTGTAAAAAATGATGGAAAAACATGGATTTATAAAAGGAAAAGTGTACAATTTCCGTTTTGGAAATTGTCGAAAATCAAACGGAATTGATTAAACGTCCGTTATTTTGTACAATGTAGTCACCAAACAAAAACCAAATAAAAACGGAGGTTCACAAACGATGAAAAGAAAAACTATTATGGCGTTACTTATGGCATCAGCAATGGCATTCGGTACATGCGCTACCGCATTCGCATCTGAGGTACAGATCGATTCAGCAGTACCGGTAGAAGCTGCAGCACAGGCCGGCAAGGTTGTCGTAGCAGTAGATGATGACTCCTTTACAATCGGACCGTGGGGAAGTGATTCCGCAGTACGTGACTGGACAGAGTGCACAATATGGGCACACCTCTGCTACCGTCCCTTTATCGGGGCAATGCTTGAAAATGGCGAGCTTCAGATGAACGCTGCCAAGTCTGTTACAAAAGTAGATGATGCGACTTATGAAGTCGAAATCTTCGACAATATCGTTGACAGCCAGGGCAATGCAATTAAGGCATCTGATGTAGTATTCAGCTATAACAAACTGGCAGAACTGGGATTTGTATCTGAGATTTCTCTGTATTATGGCAGTGCAGAAGCTACCGGCGATTACACACTGACCATCAATCTCAAGGACAGCAGTGAGGGCGCGATCGAAGCAGTTCTGTGCAATTGTTCTATCGCAAACGAAGCATGGTATACAGGCGCTTCCGAAGATGAAGTCAACTCCAACCCGGCTACCACAGGTGCCTATACGGTTACGGATATGGTTACCGGTTCCGGCGTAACCCTGCAGGCAAAGGAAGACTACTGGAAGACCGAAGGCAGATGTGATGCTGAGTTTGAGAACGTAAAAGAAATTGAACTTCGCTGTATCACAGAGGCTTCTTCCAGATCCATCGCTCTTGAAAACGGCGAGATCGATATGGCCGAGATTTCTTCTGACGAAGTAGGACGTTTCGAGGATAACGAGGACTACAACGTAACCAAGTATCTGAACGGTATGACACAGTACCTGATCTTCAACTGCAGCGAGGGAAGCAAATTTGCAGATGTAAATGCCCGTCAGGGTGTTGCTCACGCATTTGATGCATACAACATGTCACTCTCCGCAGGTGAAGTTGTTCTGAGCCATGACGTAGCTCCGAATCTTGGACCGGACTACGTAGATGCATGGGATGAGGAAGAATATTTTACTTATGATGTTGAAGCAGCAAAAGAATATCTGGCAGCAGCAGGCTATGACGAGAGCAACCCGCTTGAATTCAGCTTCCTGAACAGCTCCCAGGCTCCGCAGCAGCCGTATGTTGCACTGCAGGCTATGTTCTCAGAAGCAAACCTCAACATGACCATTGACAGCCAGGACCGTGCAGCAAGACAGGCTGTCCAGAATGATCCGACAGCATGGGATATGTGCGAGTACTCTAACTCTGTAGCAGATTTCACAACCACATTCTGGAACGATCTGTTTGGCGGCGACAATAACCAGTGCTTCGTACAGGATGAGAAGCTTCAGGAGCTGCTGGCAGCGGCAATCGCAGACAGAAGCGAAGAAAATCTGACAGCTTTCCATGAGTATGTGAAAGAACAGGCTTACATCGTTGGATGCTATACTGAGGTAAGATCTATTGTTACTACAGCCGGCGTTACGGATATCTCTCTCCAGAAGCTGAATCCGTTACTGAATGCCATGACATTTACAGAGGATTACACATCTGTAGAAGGCTGATTGGTCTGGAAATATCCGGAAACGGTAACTTGAAAATGAAGTGAATGATAAAGGCAGCACTGTATTATTGATATAAATTCACATAGTGCAGTGCTGCTTTTCCATTCCCGATAAACGAAAGGAAATGAGTTCATGATACGATATGTTGTAAAGCGACTGTTGATAATGATCCCGACGTTGCTTGCAGTCGGTATTATTATGTTTACATTAATGAACTTCGTTCCGGGTGATCCTGCACAGCTTGCGCTGGGTTCGGGTGTACATACGGAGGCGGAGATTGAGGCGAAACGTGTAGCACTTGGACTTGACAGACCGTTTGTGGTCAGGCTGGGTGAATACATAACGAATATTTTTACAAAGTTTGATTTTGGAAAGTCTCTGATTGATGGCACAGATATTAAGTGGGAACTGATGAAACGTTTCCCGCACACTGCCAAGATAGCAATATTCAGTATTGTACTGACCGTTGTGGTGGGCCTGCCGCTGGGCATTTATACGGCGGTACACGCAAACTCCGCTGGTGACAGAGTTTCGCTGTTTGTAACATTGCTGTTTGACTGTATGCCAAGCTTCTGGACGGCTCTCATGCTGGTTTTGCTTTTCTCGCTGAAGCTGAAATGGTTCCCGTCGTCCGGGGCAAAGTCGCTGATTTACTTCGTTCTGCCGACCATAGCAAACTCCCTTGGCGGTCTTGCCGGCTTTACCAGACAGGTACGTGCCAGCATGCTTGAGGTAGTACAGTCCGATTACGTAACCACCGCAAGATCGAAAGGACTTCCGGAAAGAGAGGTTATCTATGGACATGCACTCCCGAATGCTCTGATTCCGATTCTTACTGTAATTGGTATGAGATTTGGTTCTATGCTGGGCGGCGCAACCATTATCGAGGTAGTTTTCTCTGTCCCCGGTATTGGACAATATCTGGTAAACAGCATTAATAACCGGGATTACAATGCATGTACCGGTGGAATTATATTTATCGCGTTTACATTCGCGCTGGTTATGTTACTTACTGACCTGCTGTATGCCTTTGTAGATCCGCGCATCAAGGCACAGTATGTATCCTCAAATAAAAAGAAGGTGAAATAATGGCGGAGGAATTAAAAAACAAAACAACCGGACATCATGGCGAAGGCGGACATGACGGGCATGGCAAAGGGAAAAAGGCGAAGAGGCGCCACCACATTGATGCCAGTATTAAACCAGGTTCGGCAAAATATGTATGGGCAAGTATCTCCCATAACAGGGGGGCACAATTTGGAATGATATTCATTGTTTTGATTATCGGTCTTTCCTTATTGTCTCCGTATATTTGCAGATATGAATATTCAGCAACAGATTTTGCGGCAATGAAAGCATGGCCGTCTTTCAAACACTTATTCGGAACGGATGATCTGGGACGTGATATTCTCTCCAGAGTTCTGTACGGTGCGAGATATACGCTCGTCATTGGTATTTTGTCTACCGTGCTCTCTGCAATCCTTGGGATCATCATGGGAGCGGTTGCCGGATATTTCGGCGGTGCGGTCGACTCCTGTCTGATGCGATTCCTGGATCTGTTCCAGGCATTTCCGTCACTGGTGCTGGCAATGGCATTCTGTGCGGTATTCGGAACCGGCGTAGACAAATGTATTCTTGCACTTGGTATCACAGGAATTCCCGGATTTGCCCGGCTGATGAGAGCAAACATTCTGCGCATCCGCAATATGGAGTATATTGAATCTGCTACGACGATCAACTGTCCAACCTGGAAAATTATCGCCCGGCATATTATTCCGAATGCAATCTCCCCGATCATCGTCGAGATTGCCATGAGTATCAGCAGAAACGGTCTGGCATCCTCTTCCCTCAGTTTCCTTGGTCTTGGCGTACAGGAGCCGAAGCCGGAATGGGGGCAGATGCTGGCATCAACACGCAACTACATTCGTGATTTCCCATATATGGTAATTATTCCGGGTATTTTCATTGTGCTTACCGTATTGAGCTTTAACCTGCTGGGTGACGCTTTCCGCGACGCACTGGACCCGAATCTTAAGGATTGATGGAGGGATAAGAAATGGCAAAGACAAGAGAGAATTTTTTTGGAATCCGTCATCTTACGGTGAAATATCATTCGGGAAATTCGATTATCCATGCGGTTAACGATGTTTCGCTGGAGTTAAAAGCGGGAGAGACACTTGGTCTGGTAGGCGAGACGGGAGCCGGAAAAACCACTATCGCAAAATCGATTCTGCGTATTCTGCCGGAAAGTTCCGTGGAGAGCGTAGAGGGCGATATCTGGTTTGAGGGAAGGCAGATTCTTGATATGAATGACAAGGAGCTGCAGGCGCTGAGAGGAAAATCGATCTCTATGATTTTCCAGGATCCCATGACTGCGCTCAACCCGGTAAAGACGGTCGTTTCACAGATCGCAGAGGGATATAGGCAGCATCAGAACTGTTCTAAGGCAGAGGCAAACAAGCGGGCAATCGAGATGCTGGAGATGGTCGGCATCGGTGCTGACCGGGCGGAGGAATATCCGCATCAGTTTTCCGGCGGGATGAAACAGCGTGTAGTAATTGCACTTGCCCTTGCGTGCTCTCCGCAGCTTCTGCTGGCAGATGAGCCGACTACCGCGCTGGATGTGACAATTCAGGCACAGGTACTTGACCTGATCAGGGACCTGCGGAACAAACTGGGCACCGCTATGATTCTGATTACTCACGATCTGGGCGTTGTGGCTGAGGTCTGTGACAAAGTGGCAGTTATCTATGCAGGCAGAATTATTGAACAGGGTACGCTTCAGGATATTTACGATCATCCGACGCATCCGTATACCTGCGGATTGTTCGGTGCACTTCCCGATCTGGACAAGGATGTAGAACGGCTGTCCCCGATTGAAGGGCTGCCGCCAGACCCGTCTGTGATCCGCGAGCATTGTGATTTTATGGAGAGATGCCCGTATGCCTGCGGAAAGTGCAAAAAGTTTAATAATCATATGATTGAAATGACACCGGGCCATATGGTCAGATGTTGGAAAGCAAATGAGGAGGAGTGATCTATGGCAGCATTAGTGGAAACACAGAACTTAAAAAAATATTTTAAGAGCGGTGCGGGAATGGTTCATGCTGTTGATGATATCACTTTCAAAATTGAAGAGGGTGAGACCGTAGGTCTCGTAGGAGAATCCGGCTGCGGGAAGTCAACGCTTGGGAGAACTCTGATTCATTTAAATGAAAGTACCGATGGAAAAATCCTGTTTCGCGGACAGGACGTCACAAAGCTGAATAAAAAAGAGATGGTAAAATTCCGCAAGGATGTCCAGATGATTTTCCAGGATCCGTATTCTTCCCTGGACCCGCGCCAGACGGTATCTGATATTATTATGGAGCCGCTGAAGCTGGACGGGAGCTTTAGCCAGGAGGAAATAAAAAACCGGACGCGTGAGCTGATGGATACCGTTGGAATTGAGAAACGCCTGCGGATGTCTTATCCACATGAGCTGGACGGAGGACGCCGCCAGAGGGTCGGAATTGCGAGAGCACTGGCGCTGAATCCCAAATTCATCGTCTGTGACGAGCCGGTTTCCGCGCTGGACGTGTCGATCCAGGCGCAGATTTTAAATCTTCTGATGGACCTGCAGCGTGATCTTGGGCTTACATACCTGTTTATCACACACGATATGTCTGTTGTAAAGCATATATCCAATCAGATCTGTGTGATGTACCTCGGACAGATGGTGGAGGTGTGTGACAGAAAAGAGCTGTTTGCATATCCGCTGCATCCGTATACGAAGGCACTGCTCTCCGCAATTCCGACGACGGATATCCACAACCGCAGGGAGCGCATTATTCTGAAGGGGGAGATCAAGTCTCCGATCAATCCGGGTCCGGGATGCCGTTTTGCATCGCGCTGCCCGTATGCAGATGAAGGCTGCAGACAGGGCGTAAAGAGCCAGGAGGTCCGTCCGGGACACGTTGTAGTATGTAACAAGGCAAAAGAGATTAATCAGTTATAGAGAAGGGGTTTTGAATGAAGACATTCCGGGATTCTTTTGAAGAAAATTATGTGGCATATGAGGAACCATGCAGCAATAAACGGGGATTTCGCATCCGGTATAAATACGTGGGAGAGTGGTATGCATACAAGCTGGAAAAGGAGGAAAAACAGCGTTATAAACGAATTTTTGGCGCAATGTGTCTGCTGGCCACCGTTTTCTTCGGTCTGGCGGCGCTGCAGAAGTGTGAGCTGAATTATCACTCTCCTGCGACACTGTTTTCCGGTTTTTCGCTGGCGCTGTTTTTGTTCGAATGGTTTGGTGTGATACAGTTTATCTTTTCAAAGGATAAGATCACGGCTCAGAATTTTGATCAGATGAATATGATTCTGAGACTTGCACCATGCGCAAATGCGGTTCTTTTGCTCTGTGCGGCGGTGTCCTGTGTTGTTATTATAATCCGGAATGGACTTTCTATAGGTGTGATGACAGTACCGCTGTTTTACTTCTTTTCGGGTGTATGTTCTTTTTTGATTACATTCTTTTATCGGGCTTTGCCTTATGAAAAACAGAAATTTTTAGGATAGAGAGGAATATTTGATGAGAAACAATATAAAAGAAGAAAAAAAGCAGATGATGTTAAATGAAAACATCATGACGCTGTTGCCAAAGATGGCGGTACCGACGATCACCGCACAGTTGATTACAACAATTTATAATCTGGTAGATACGTATTTTGTAAGTACGCTTGGTACCAATGCAACGGCAGCAGTAGGTGTAAACAGCTCCCTGGAGCGAATGATTACGGTAATCGGATCTCTGATCGGAGCGGGTGCCTGCAGCTATATTGCCAGACTCCTCGGAGCAAAGCAGGAGGAGCATGCAAACAAGGTGCTCTCGACGTCGATTTTTACCGGTCTTGGTCTGGGTATTATCTTTATGATATTTGGTAAGCTGATGCTCGGTGATATTGTCTACTGGCTGGGTGCGACAGAGGAATGTGCAGAATATTCCATGCAGTACGGTACCTATGTGCTGTATGCGGCGCCGTTTATGATCGGCAGCTTTATTTTAAATATGTGTCTGCGAAGCGAGGGAAGTGCTACCTATTCCATGATCGGCATTGGATTCGGCGGTATTCTGAACTGCTTCCTGGATCCGCTGTTTATTTACAAATTTGGTCTTGGAGTAGCGGGAGCATCCATGGCAACAGCAATTTCTAAATGCATCAGTTTTGTAATTTTATGCTGGCCGTATGTAAAAAAGACAACAATTGTGGAAATTTCTATCCGCAAATTTGCGCTGGCCTGGGGCGACGTAAAGGAAGTTATTGCGATTGGTTCCAGCTCCTTCTTCCGTTCTGTACTGACCGTAGTGGCATCTATTACAATTAACCGTGTGGCGGGAAGTTATTCAACAGCATCCCTGGCAGCGCTTTCCGTGGCAAACCGTATCATGGAATTCCCGTTTGCATTTATTCTTGGATTCGGACAGGGTTATCAGCCGGTTGTCGGGTTCAACTGGGGAGCAAAAGTGTGGAAACGTGTGAAGGATAGCTATACATATGGCTGTGCTATGGCGGTAGGCGGTTCTATCGTTATGGGAATTATCATTTTCATATTTGCATCTCCGCTGATCCGTATTTTCAACAGTCAGGCGGATGTAGGTGTTATGGAGCTCGGGCTTCTCTGTGTGAGACTGCAGTGCGTCGGTCTTATTATGCATGCACTCAGCTCCCAGGTAAACATGTTTTTTGCCGGAATTGGAAATGCAAAGCTGGCGCTGCTGGCAAATTTTGCGAGACAGGGCTACTGCTTCTATCCGGTTCTTCTGATTGCGCCCAGGATCTGGGGTGTAAACGGTGTGGCTGCAACGCAGGCTCTGGCAGATCTGCTGAGTGCAGTAGTAATCATTCCGCTGTTCTTTTATGGGCAGAAGGTAATCCGTCTGGCACAGGAAGGCAGACTGAACACAGATATGCACACGAATGCGCACAGAAAGAAAGCAAGATAAAAGGAAGGGAGAGCATTTATGTTTATTGAAGTTGATAAGGAAATTCTCAATACGAATGATGACAATATTGTAAAGGTCCGTCAGAAATTATTCCCGGAAGAGGAGCAGATGCCGCTGGCAAAGTATTTTTATAATTATCCGCTGCATATGCCGTCTCCGGTGGAGATGCAGATCATCCAGAAGCCGATGAAGGTGGAGGATGCCATCCGCCCGGAAAATTTTATGGATCTTTTAAAGCCCTATGGCTATGATAAGGTGGAGCTTGGCTACTGCATGTTTGAAGATGGATCCGGTTATGTGGCAACTTACCGGGTGAGACCGCCGCATATCACGGCGGAGATGGAGAGATGGTACCGCAATTGGAGAAATCTGAAGTCGAAGAGTATGGTACCGGGGCATGGAAATCTGAGATATAAGATCTGGAATTACGCAGATCATTTTGACCATTATTATGTGAACTGGGAGAATGGCTCCGATGGTATTCATACCACAGAAAGCCTTGATCTGGGCGCTGGTGACCGCATGTATGATACGATCCGTCATCAGTTTGATTTGAAGGATTTCGGGCTGACTGATGAACGTCTGCAGGAGCTGAAGGACGCGGGATGCCAGCTTACGGGAAAGGGCTCCTATGAGACCTTTGACGAGCCGGGCACACATCTCTGCCTTGCCTATTCCCGTCCGTGTCCGCAGGGCGGCATCGAGACCAGAAGCCGCGAGTGGATCGGCTGGAGACCGGTGAATGGAAAGCTGGTAAGAGACTACAGCACGAAATGCGATGAGGCTTATCTGAAGAAGGTCGTGATCCATACACTGATCGAGTGGGAGCATTTGTATACCTTCCTGCCGGATCTATATGCAGAGTATCATGATCAGCCGATGGATGCAGACTAAATATCCGCTATGTGTTTTGGTGAGAAGCTAAAAGTAAATGAACAAAAATAGAACAGGAGTGAGAGAATGTTTACATTAGAAGGAAGAACAATGGTCATCACCGGCGGCGCAGGAAATAATGGATCTGCAATTGTAAACGCAGCTCTTGAACGCGGCATGAATGTTGCTATGCTGAGCGGACTGCACAGCAAGGCACAGAAAGCGATTAAAGAAAAAATCAATCCAAAGTATCACGATCATGTGATCGGAATTGCGCAGAATCCGAAAGCAAGATGGGAAGAAAATATGGAAGCGGCACCGGAAATTTATGAGACGCGCGAGCATATGAAAGATATGATTCAGTATGTATATGAGCGTTTCGGCAGTGTAGACGTGGTAGTAAATGCAAAGGGCGGTCATATCCGTTATGATTTTGAGCATACGGATAAGACTATCTGGCGTCATTCCATGGAGGTTGTGGAATCTGCGTTTGTGAACGCAAAGAATGCGATGCCGTATCTGCTTCAGAGCAAGGCACCCAGGATTATCAATATTACAACCTGGGATGCAAGAAACGGCGGTTATTTCCTTGATCCGTCCTTTGCGGCAGCCCGCGGGGGACTGGAGGCGCTGACATATGAGATGGCAAGAGAGCTCGGTCCTAAAGGAATTACCTCCAATTGTATTCTGATCGGTCACTGTGAACAGGACGTTCCGGAGGAGATGACGCTGAGCGATGAAGAACGTGCAAAAATGCTTTCACAGATTCCGGTGGGCCGCATGATGGTTCCGCAGGATCTTGTCGGTGCCTTCTGCTTCCTTGCGAGCGAGGAGGCAAGCTTTGTAAACGGTGCAAGAATCGATATTAACGGAGGTCTTATTGTAGGCTAAATACAGGTTAGCAGATTTCGGATGAATTTGAGAATGCTGCAGTGAACGCAGCAGTACATAGAAAAAGGAGGAAAAGTTATGGGCTTAATATATAATGACGGAATGCCGTACTATAAAGTGCCCGAGCTGACGAAAGAGGAAAAAGCAATGCCGGCTTCCCGGTTTTATACGGACTATAAGCTCTATCCGCCCAATCCTCTGCAGCAGCAGATTCTGGATGCAGGTCCAATGGACGTAAAAGATGCGATACCGATTGAACACTGGCTGGATTACCTGCAGGTAACGGGATATCCGAAGGTGTGTTACGGATATACGATGATGCCGGAGGGATATGGCTTTTATATTGAGTATTCTGTATCTCCGGTGACCTGGCAGGGAAAATGGAGACGCTGGTATGGAAAATGGTACAACCAGCATTCAAAGAGTATGGTGGAGGGGCAGGGAAACCTTCGCTATAAGATCTGGAATCCTCTGGATCACTGGGATCACAGATTTGTAAATGGAGAAAACGATAAGGATGGCGTATGGTCTCTGGAAACGCTGGATCTGGGTGAGACAGGAGATCCGGGCAAAGGAATTCCGGCGATATCCCACAACATTGATCTGCGGGATTACGGACTTTCTGAGGAGCGTTATCAGAAACTGCTGGAGGCTGACTGCCGGGCAGATGCATGCTGGGAAGAGTTTGAAGGACACCCGGGACATCATCTGGTACTTCGCTTCAGCCGCCCCTGTCCGCTTGGCGGCAGAGAGAGCATCAATTGTGAGTGGATGGGCTTTTATGCAAAGGACGGAAAGATTATCCGCGATGAAAATACACCAGTGGATAATACGTATCTGAAGAATGTTCTGACGCATAATACCATCGAACGGCAGCATTTGTATGAGGTTTTGCCCGATTTATATGAGGCATACAGCAACCTGCCTATTGATGAGGATTAATACAAGGAGGCTAATATGGGAGCAATTAAGACATCGTTTGTGAACGTTGCAAAACGTTCTCCGGGAGTGTTATATGAGCCGGTGCAGAAAAATGAAAAGCAGAGAATTGCAGTACTGGTTATGCATTCTGATGAAGATTATTTGCTTTGGCCGACAGGTCCCGAACTGGCAAAGAGAGGATATACTGTTCTTAATGCGAATGTTATGAATAAAGAAGGGATTATCTTCAGCCAGATAGAGAAAACCAAAAGTGTGAAAGCTGCGGTGGAATATCTGCGTTCGCTGCCCCAGGTGGAAAAAATTGTTCTGATGGGACACAGCGGCGGCGGAACATTGATGTCAGCATACCAGGCTGTAGCGGAAAATGGACCGCAGGTATTTCAGGGACCGGAAAAAATATTCCCATATCCAGATAGTGAAGATCTGCCGCCTGCGGACGGTCTGATGCTGCTGGATTCGAACTGGGGGAATGCAGTCATGCAGCTTCTCAGTCTTGATCCGGCGGTAGAAGATGAACACAGTGGTATGTTGATTAATGAAGAGCTTAATTTGTTCAATCCCGCGAATGGTTTTGATGCAAAGGGTTCCACTTATTCAGATAAATTTATCAAAGATTTTCAGAAGGCGCAGAGCCTGCGGAATATTTATATTCTGGAATACGCTCTGAGCCGTCTGATGAAGATTGAAGCCGGAGAGGGGAATTATACGGATGATGAGCCGCTGGTTATTCCTGGAAGCGCACAGGTGTTTTTTAATAACAAGCTGTATGCGCAGGATATCCGCCTGATGTCCCATACGCAGAAGCCGTATCTGCTGCTTCATCCGGATGGCAGCAGGACGGAGGAGATTATTCACAGCCTCAGAGGACCGGAGAATCCCACTTCCCTTACACATTCCTTCTGGGATGGGGCGAGATTTCTCTCTGTAAAAACCTATCTGAATTCCTACGCCGTGCGCACGTCGGATGATTATGGGTTTGACGAGGATCATATATGGGGAGTAGAATGGGATTCTACCTATAATTGCCCGCCGGGCAATGTGGCGCATGTAAAAGCTCCGCTGCTTGTCATGGGTATGACAGCCGGGTGGGAGTTCCTGGCATCGGAAACCATCTACAATATGGCAGCCAGTGAGGATAAAACCATTGCATTTGTAGAAGGTGCCACCCATAAATTTACACCTGCAAAACATCTGGAAAAATACGAAGGGCAGTTTGGAGATACCATGAAAACGCTGCACGATTATCTGGATGAGTGGCTGAGTGCGGGAAGATTTTAAAGGTTTCCGCCGGGTGATGACCTGGAAATGATGAAACTGTCAAACTCCCGGGATATGACCGTCTGAGCAATTGTTTTTTGCTTGACGTTCCATAAGTTTCGCCTTATAATGAGTTATCAGTAATTGATAATGAACAATAGGAGGTCACGATCATGGCAAACGTTACGAAAGAAATGCTGATTGGAGAAATTCTTCAGTTAGATCCGAATATGGCGGCAGTATTGATGGGAAGCGGTATGCACTGCGTAGGATGCCCGTCATCACAGATGGAATCCCTTGAGGAAGCCGCGATGGTTCATGGAATTCCGACAGATCTGCTGGTGGCAAGACTGAATGCTTACCTTGAAAGCGTTGGAAAATAGGAAATCGTATAAATGCAGAACGGCGGGGCAAGGGCTTCGCCGTTTTTTTACCGGTTGCCGGACAGGCAGGAGGAGAGGAGTGTATGAGATGCAATTTTACATGCCGGTGAAGGTTTACGAAGAGGAAAATTGTGTTATAAATCACAAAAAAGAGCTGGCGCAATGCGGAAAAAAAGCGCTGATCATGACCGGAAAGCATTCTGCAAAGAAAAACGGTGCGCTGGCGGATGTCTGTACGGCGCTGGAGGCAGAGGGGATTTCCTGGATATTGTTTGATGAAGTGGAGGAAAATCCTTCGGTGGAAACAGTAATGAGAGCGCGGGAAACAGGATTGTCCGGACAGGCGGATTTTGTTATCGGCATCGGCGGCGGTTCTGCGATGGATGCAGCAAAAGCGGCAGCGCTGATGATGCGGCATGGGGAAAAGGATGCTTCATATCTGTACGAAAAAGGGGAAGATTCTGCATCGCTTCCGGTTGTGGCAGTTCCGTCGACCTGCGGTACCGGTTCTGAGGTGACGGCTGTTTCTGTGCTGACGCGCCGCGATAAGGGGACAAAGGGCTCCATACCGCACAGAATTTTTCCGGCACTGGCGCTATTGGATGCAAAGTATCTGGAAGCGGCACCCAAAACGGTGCTTTGCAATACGGCAGTGGATGCTTTTGCGCATCTGGCAGAAAGCTATATTAACAGCAATGCGACGGCTTATAGCCGTATGTGTGTGGCAGCCGGACTGCAGATGTGGAAAAAGACCAGAGATGTTCTGGCCGGGAATCGTGAGCCGGAAAAAGAGGATTACCGTAATCTTTTAAATGCATCCATGATGGCGGGAATGGCAATCTGTCATACCGGCACATCCCTGCCGCATGGTCTCAGCTATCCGCTGACCTGTGAGCTGAATTTGCCGCATGGTGTTGCCGTCGGTTATTTTCTGGGCGGTTATCTGCGTGAGGCGGACGAAGCAGACAGCAGATATGTACTGGAGACGGCAGGCTTTTCCAGTGTGGATGAATTCGAGAGGTTTTTTGACAAAGTTTGTCATTACGGGGAAATTCCGGAAAGCCTTTTGCAGCGGACCATGGAAGATATTCTGAAAAATGAGGCAAAGTTGAAAAA
>DKTR01000036.1 GCA_002473385.1 Lachnospiraceae bacterium UBA7225 | reverse complement strand
ATTCTTATTTGTTTCTCCTATTTTTGTGCATCTTGTCGTTTTTCAATTTTTATTTCAGAAATAATACAGCAAATCCTTGTAATTTGCCTGAAATATGCTATATTAATAATGTAACATGCAAAAACACCTATTTTTTATTCGGAGGTTTCCCGTATGCGCAGACAATATCCCTTCTCTTTTTCCGAAATAGCTAAGACCGCCGGTGTCTCTACTGCTACTGTGTCCCGTGTGATGAACGATCAGAGCACTGTAAAGCCCCATCTTGTTGAAAAAGTCTGTCAGGCGCTCCGTGCACAGGGCATCAATCCCGGAGACTATATCGTACAGACACCCTCTTCCGGGAAGCTGCTTCTCTTTGTACTGCCTTTCGATTTCAATTCCTTCTTTAACGAAATCATCAAAGGAGCAAAAGCGTCTGCCATCCAGCATGGATATACCATGATGATTCTCCAGGAGCACATCAACAGTAATACATTCCCGGCCTTTGAGCATCTGATCAAAAGCGCCAAAATTTCCGGTATCATCTGTCTGAACCATGTCAACGCACAGCTTATGCGTGCCTTATGCAGTCTGGTGCCGGTTGTGCAGTGCTGCGACTACGATCTGGAAAGCAAAACCATTTCTTCTGTCAGCCTGGATGATTTTGAAATGGCTGCCGCTGCAGTCAATCATCTGGTTTCACAGGGAAGGAAAAAAATCGCATTTATGTCCGGTTCCCTCAAATACCAGGATAACGCCGTCCGCCAGGAGGGTTATCTGAAAGCGCTCCAGACGGCAGGCATTCGTCCAACACAGCGCTGGATTATCAATCTCCCGGAAATCGACTATAACATGGCATTTTCCTCTGCCACCCAATTGTTCTCCCAGACATACCGTCCCGATGCCTTTCTGGCAATTTCAGATCTTTACGCCTGCGCCATCATCAATGCAGCACGCCGCCTGCGCCTGCGCGTACCGGAGGATCTGATGGTGATCGGATATGACAATGTAGACTATGCTACCATATCCTCCCCTCAGATTACCACCATTAACACACCAAAGCATCAGATGGGGTATACTGCCAGCGAACTGCTTATTGACCGCATCCAGAATCCCGGCTCCAGCATCCAGCATATTAATCTGCAGTCGGAACTGATTATCCGTGAATCCACCACACCAAAGGTGACGCCGTAGGATAGCCCGTACATTGCAGCGTACTGTTTTTTTTGCGGCAAATCCGCAGAATTCCTCTTAGAAAAAACACCGGAAAAACTGCGTTTTCTGCAGTCCCTCCGGTGTTTTTATAATTTTATTTTTTACTTTTTAGCAGATTTCCGCGCCCGACGGCATTTCTTTTTCCGGTACCATCAGCGCCAGCTCTCCGTTTTCATCCTCCGCGCAGAGCAGCATTCCCTCTGAGAGAACGCCTGCCAGCCTGGCTGGCTTTAAGTTTACCAGTACCATTACCTTTTTGCCGACCATCTCCTTTGCACTGTAGTGCGCCTTGATTCCGGATACGATCTGCTTTACCTGGCTGCCGATCTTTACCTGGCTGCACAGGAGCTTCTTTGACTTTTTCACTTCCTCGCAGGCAATAATTTCACCCACCTGGAACTGCATTTTGCCGAATTCCTCAAAGGTGATCTCCTCCTTCGGCTCAATGTCGATTACCGTCTCTTCCTTCACCGGCTCTGCTGCTTCCTCAGCAACCGGCGGATGAAGCTCCTCTACCTTTTTCATCACTTCCCGGATATCCAGGCGCGCGAACAGAATTTCCGGCTTCTCCGTCACCTTCGTTCCGGATTTATAAAGACCGTACTGCTTCATCGCCTCCATGCCTCTCTTCTCTGCGTTAAGCTGCGCAAGCACCTTTCCCGCGGTTTCCGGCATAAACGGCTCCAAAAGCTCCGCTCCGATGGAAATGCTTTCTACCAGATTATAAAGCACAGTCGCCAGACGATCCTGCTTTGTCTCGTCTTTTGCAAGTGCCCATGGCATCGTCTCATCGATATATTTGTTGCAGCGTTTGAAAAGAGCAAAAATATCACTGATTGCATCTGCCACACGCAGCTTTTCCATCTTTTCCGCTACTTTTTCCGGCGTTTCCAGTGCAGCCGCCTTTAATTCCTCATCCACCGGCTCCGCCGCGCCCTTGTCGGCAACCACGCCGCCAAAATACTTATTAGACATGGAAATCGTACGGTTTACCAGATTGCCGAGCGTATTCGCCAGATCGGAATTCAGACGCTCCACAAGCAGCTCCCAGGTGATGACACCATCATTATCAAACGGCATTTCATGAAGCACAAAGTAGCGCACCGCATCCACACCAAAGAAATCCACCAGCTCATCGGCATACAGCACATTTCCTTTGGATTTGCTCATCTTGCCGTCGCCCTGCAGAAGCCACGGATGCCCGAACACCTGCTTCGGCAGCGGAAGATCAAGCGCCATCAGGAAAATAGGCCAGTAAATGGTATGGAAACGGATGATATCCTTACCAATCAGATGCAGATCTGCCGGCCAGTCCTTTTTGAACTGCTCCGTGCTCTCCCCATCGCAGTCATAGCCAATGCCCGTGATATAATTGGTGAGCGCATCCAGCCACACATATACCACATGCTTATCATCAAAATCTACCGGAATCCCCCATTTGAAGGAAGTTCTGGAAACACAGAGATCCTGCAGTCCCGGAAGCAGGAAATTGTTCATCATTTCATTTTTTCTGGACACAGGCTGGATAAACTCCGGATGTGTGTTGATATGCTCGATCAGGCGGTCTGCATATTTGCTCATTCTGAAGAAATATGCCTCCTCCTTCGCAGGCTTCACCTCCCGGCCGCAGTCCGGACATTTGCCGTCTACAAGCTGGGACTCTGTCCAGAAGGATTCGCACGGCGTACAATACATCCCCTCATAGGAGCCCTTGTAAATATCGCCCTGCTCATATAATTTCTTAAAAATCTTCTGTACCTGCTTTTCATGATCCTCGTCCGTAGTGCGGATAAATTTATCGTAGGACGCATTCACCAGATCCCAGATCCGCTTTACCTCGCCTGCCACCTTGTCTACATACTCTTTCGGCGTAACCCCCGCCTCGGCCGCCTTCAGCTCAATCTTCTGACCATGCTCATCCGTTCCTGTCTGGAAGAATACATCATATCCCTGCGCCCTCTTAAAGCGTGCGATAGCGTCCGCCAGAATAATCTCGTAAGTGTTCCCGATGTGCGGTTTACCCGAAGTATAGGCAATCGCCGTGGTCATATAAAACTTTTTCTTTTCCATACTATCTCCTTTCCGTGAAAAAAAACCCGTCTTCCCTATTCCGAGAAGACGGGCTGCTTACCCGTGTTACCACTTCACTTTATCCGCACCTCACAGTACGGACCTCAACAGGTGCATATCACACCCTGCCGCTATAACAGGCGGTTCCTGTCGCAGCCTTGCTGTGAACACCTGGCGGGGTATTTCATTCCAATTATTTCACAGTTCGGTGCACCACTCAGAAGCCATCTTCCATCTACCCCTGCATATTCCTCTCAGCACCGGTACCGTCCGGAAGCCTGCCGGATGCGGTACACCTGGAATTTCTCTGTAATACAGCAGATACATGTACTCTCTTCGTCTTTGCGTTTTACTAATAACAAATCTAGCACAAAAGCAGGTATTCCGTCAAGACAGATTTTCATATACCGGTAAATATCAATCCGGTTTTTCTGCTGCCCATTTTTTATATTCCTCCGGCGTCACGCGGGCGATCCTCAAAATTGAAGCTTCGGGATAGCCTTCCTCTATCATTGCCTTCACAACATCTCTTTTTATCTCTTCCCTGCCTTCTTCTCTGCCCACTTTTCTTCCACGTTTCAAACCGCGCCGCACCCCTCGTTTTATTCCACGCTTCAAGCCACTCTTTTCGCCTTTTTCATATACGTATTCGGAAAGATTACACATCAGATTCAGCATCTGCAGGAACGCACTGTCTGCCGCCGCATTTTCATTGAGGGTCACAATACAGATCTCCATTTTGTCATATGCCTCCGGTCTGTCCGGCTGCCACCCCTCTATGGCATTCCTTTTTGTATTCATTACTGAAATTTTGGCGAGATGCCAGACTTTCTGAAATGTGTCTTTATCATATCACATTATTTTTATTCCGTCAATATAATATAAAATATTTTTATGTTTGTCCCATATTGTATATAGCGAACCAACTAGACAGATTTATCCGTCCAGTACAGATTCATACTACGATATAGAAAGAAAAATATATGGTAAACAGAAAAGCCCGAAAACTTCCACAACTTTCCACAGCTGCGGGGTTAACGGGCTATTGCTCAAATATTCATTTTACCTTCAATCAGCAAACTGATAATTGGAACTCACGCAGTGATTTTACGGGATTCTTTCTCCGCTTCAACTTCCTCCGGAGTTTTTTCACGTAATCTGACTGCGCCGTGATAATCCTTTGTCGGTATCAGATCGCCCTTTGCCAGATTCTCTTTCGCTTTTGCGATTGCCTCTTTGTACTGCGGGAGCCATTCCTCCTCGGCGACAAGCATTTCATCGATCATCTGCCACACTTCCGGCGGATTGCACACTGCTCCTGTGAGAGGATCCATCAATGCCGCCTGTTTTAAAAGCTCTGCATCCCCGGCTACCGCGGCTTCAACTGCCAGCTTCTGTACCCAGATAGACTGTGAGCAGACTGCCGCGCAGCCAAGCGGAAGATCACCCACTTTGGGAACGCTGATGCCATTTTTATCCACATAGCAGGGCACTTCCACCACAGATTCATATGGAAGATTTGTAATGCAGCCCTCATTCATAACGTTAAAATGTCCGCGATACTTTCTTCCGGTCTCCAGCGCCTCAATAATATAAGAGCAGTGCTCTTTTCCCCGTTCTGATCCATCCAGTTTTCTGGGCGGCTCCTGCAGAATTTTGGGATATTCTGTATCAAACCAGTTGCGCTCCTCACGGGTCACGCGCAAATATCCTCCCGTCTCTCCGTGAATCCATTTATCAAGATTAATCCAGTCTTTAATCTCATCCGGACGTTTCCGGTACCACGCTACATATTCAGAAAGATGCCCATTAGACTCTGTTGAGTAATATCCGAAGCGTTTCAATATATCTATACGCACTTTTTCCTGCTTACTGTATATCTCATGCGCCTCAAAGCCCGGAAGAAGCTTCGAAAGCATATCCTCTCCATTATGCTTTACCGCAATATACCATGTTTGATGATTAATGCCCGCACAGGTAATATCAAGCTCTTCCCTTGGAATCCCAAGAACCTCCGCGATCTGGATTTCTCCATGAATTTCCCCATGACAAAGCCCGATCGTCCTTACCCCTCCGTATTTATTGCAGGCCCAGGTTGCCATTGCATTCGGATTCGAATAATTCAGCATGATTGCTCCCGGTTCCGCTACCTCTCTGATATCCTTGCAGAAGTCCAGCATTGCAGCGATAACACGCTGGCCATACATGATACCTCCGGTACAGAGTGTATCTCCGACGCACTGGTCTACACCATACTTTAAAGGAATTTCCACATCCTTCTCAAATCCTTCCAGACCGCCGACCCGGACGCAGTTTACAATGTAACGCGCATTACGGAATGCCTCCCGCCGGTCAGTTGTCGCCTCAATCCTTACCGGAATGTGATTTGCGTCCAGATCCCGCTGGCAGAGCTCCCGTGTACGTTCCAGATTTTCTGCATTAATATCTGTAAATGATACCTCAATGTCCGAAAATTCCGGAACAGACATGATATCTGTAAACAGAGTACGCGCAAATACAAGGCTTCCCGCTCCAATAAATGCTATTTTAAATTTCATTTCTTCTTTTCCTCCTCATTATTTTTAATA
>DKTR01000102.1:975-34538 GCA_002473385.1 Lachnospiraceae bacterium UBA7225 | reverse complement strand
AAAAGCAATAGACAATAAATGCTTTGTGCGCAATTTTATAATACTTTCAGTTTTTCTATCTGTTTTGTTTATATATTTCAGAATTATTTATTTCTTCCGCTGCTTCCTGCGTAATACGCCTGGTTCTTATGCGATGTTTTTTCTCATACTTCGTCCACCTTTTTCAACAGATAATCTGTCATTTTCCAGATAAAGGAAATCCCCAGAAACAAAATTCCGGCAGGCACCAGCAAAACCATTGTCAGGGTTCCTCCAGCAGCAAGTATGATTGCCCGGAGCGGTTTCCGGCAGATATATCTCTCACTCATCAATATTCCTCCCTAAGTCTCTCATCCATTATGTTCCCCTGATGATTCCTTGTTTGCAGCTATATCCCAATTATATGAGCCAGGGGGGACAAATGGACATAAGTAATGCTTTTGACCTTAACCTCATTATAGTTTGCACCTTTTAAAAAGCAACTTACATTATTGTAAGCATTTGTACAGAAATATCTTTAGAACATTGGCACAGAGAAACGGCATAGCCCAGGGCTATGCCGTCATCCAACACCTTTTTCAATTTTCTCTGCTATCATCCGTGGAATCTCTTCTTCCTGACATCCAAGTGAAAACGCCAGTTCCATATATAAGGCATGTTCTGCCTGCCGGAAATATTTTTCATCGATCGCTGTGGTTTTCTTTCCATGGATTTCACGTCGTTTTTTGCGTCCGTAAATATCCTTGATAATCTGTACCATGCGCTCACAGTCCAGGCTCTGCAGCGCCTCTTTGTATTCCTGCTCCCGCATCTTATCATTTTGTGAAAATTCCATGTCAATAGATGGAATCCGTGTGATCAGCTCTGTCGCCTCTTCGTATGTGAGTACCCTGCGCAGCACCTTTTCTCCCCGCTCAAGCGGAATATAAATTCTGGCACTTTTCTCTGCGAGCGGAACAAGCAGATAATACAATTTGTGATCTTTAAAATCTGCTTTTTCTCCATTTAGGACATCCTCCACCTTACAAACGCCCGAATTATACTTTACAACATAATTATTTACTTCAAACATAATTCCCTCCTGCTGCCAACCGCACTCTGATACCGCCGGTGCCGGACGTTTTCTGTGACATCTCTATAAATCCCGAAACCTCCGCTTCACATTTTACAGAATACCTCATAATCCGTACCAGCATTTTTTGATACAAAAAACGTGCAGCCGGGAACTGGATTTACGCAGTTCTGCTACACGTTCTTTTTTATTATACCCTTTTTGCGCCATTTTTTCAAAGGCATTTTTTCACAAAAATTTTCCTGCTATCCGTTATCAGAACGCTAAAGCAGATTATACAGCCCTAATACTTCCCCATAGCTTTCTCCATAGAAAAAATAATAGTCAATCTGCTTTTCACCCTCCGTATACAGGTACGGTCCATACATGGGAATTGCACAGCAAAGTACGGTTCCTTTCGATGCCACACCGATACCATAACCCTGCGGGGAATACAACAGCGGCATACGCAGCTTCTTTCCGCCAAAACTGATATATCTTGCCTTCATGCTCATGCGCTCTGTCTGGTCCGCCAGCATCCCCTTCGCCAGAAGCTTTTCACTTTTTTGCCAGTCAAAATAAACCCAGTTCTGACATCCCGCCGCTGTTTCCATCTGCCGCGGAAGCTGCGCTTTTTCTGCCAGAAGCAGTTTTCCCTTCCTGTCAAAAAACTGCAAGGCTCCCATCTTTTTGTCAATCCGCACAACCAGTCTGCCCGTTGCAATTTCAACCAGATTTCTGCCCTCCTTCGCCGTCCATGCTGCCGGCTTTGTCGTTCTGTAGTCCCACGGTCCCTTCTCAAATTCCGCCGTCTGCCCCCGCCGGAACTGTATGCGCAGCATTGCGTCACCCAAAACCGTCAGACGCAGGATCCCGTAGCTGCTGATCATATCAATATGTTGCTTTGTCTTGCGGACCATACGTACAGAGCAGTCAATACGGCTGTGCCCCCTCGGACGGAGAATGCTGTTATCCGGGATGTCCCCAAAACGGTACGGTGACATGTTGATTTCTTCCGGACTGTGGCTCTCTAAAGCCTGTTCTGTGCCTGATCTCCGCTTCAATACAGTGTCGGCTGCCGGACGGTCTCCTTCTGCATTTTCATTACTTTGCTTCAGCGGCTGCACTTTAATTGCCTTTGGTCCGATATAACCGCGCATTGCGCGCTCCTTGTCCCCCTGCTTTACATCCAATAGCACCTGTTCCCGCGCTGTAATCTGCACATCCGCAAAGCGCCGCGCCTCCTTTGGCACTTCATTTTCCAGGGAACGCATCCGTTTTTCCTCAGATACCGGCTTACCAATCAGATCCGTCAAATCTCCCATATGCAGAACAGCCAGCTCATGCAGCGCACGGGTTGCCGCCACATACAAAAGCTTTACATAAGCGTCCTCTGCCGGATAATGCCCGGCAGACGGATGATACAGCAAAACCGCGTCAAACTCCAGTCCTTTTGTATATTCCACAGGAAGCACCATCACTCCGCTCCCAAATTCCGCCGTTTCCGGATTGCAATCCGCAAGCAGAAGCTTTTTGCCCAGCATATCACTTACTGCCGAACTCTCAGCTTCATCGCGGCAAATTACTGCAATCGTCTCACGCCCTGCCTGCTGCCATTCTGAAATGATATCCGCTGCTTTCTGTATCATACTATTTTCATCTGTACATGCTTCCACATATACCGGATTCTCATGCCGCCTGATCGGATCAACCGGATAAATCGGAAAACTCCCATGCCGCAGAATTTCTGTGGCAAAATCTGAAATTTCTACTGTATTCCGGTAGCTCCTCTTAAGCAGCCCGAAGCTGTCAAACGTTCCAGTCAATATCAGCTCCTGCAGATCCTTCCAGTCATTCAATCCATATCCAAAATGGATATTTTGTGAGACATCTCCCATTATCGTATAGGTACATCCGCGCAGACAGTATGCCAGCGCCCCATACGCCATCATGCCAAAATCCTGTGCCTCATCAATGATTATATGACTTGCCTCGCGTATGCCATCTGTTTCCTTAATACGCTTATACAGGTAAGCAAGCGCTGCCAGATCATATACATCAAAATAATCTGTTACACACGGAATCTCTCTGCCCGCTTCCCGCTGTGCCTGCAGAAATTCCTGGTAAACCGTGAAGATTGACCCTTTCCAGGTGTCCTTTCCAAAATGCCAGCGATATTTTCTCTTCAGCTCTCTTTTCTCCGCCCCGGTATAAGAGACATATTTCCCGGTCAGTTCATTTTCCAGCTTTGAAAGAAGTATCTCATTTAACATATTAATCTTGCCCTGTACAGAAACCTGCGGATTTTGTGCCAGATAGGCTTCGATAGCGGATGCCCCCAGTAAAAGCACCGCATTTCCTTTTTCCAGCCATACATCTTCTCTGGGAATCATGCGCTTTTCATATTCCTGACAGAAGGCTTCCAGATCATGAAACCAGCCATAGCTTCCTTTGATACAGGCATTATGATTCTTTTTATTAATTGAACAAATATGATAGAGCTTCGGATCCCAGTCCTCATAAAGCAGACGGACAAACAGCTGCTCCATGGTCATCTGAGACACCCCGTAGACATCCAGATCCGGCAGAACGCTGGTAATGTAATTCAGCAAAATCCGGTTGCTCCCAATGATATAAAAATCCTCCGGACGGAATTCCTCTTCATAGTTATACAGGATATAAGATATCCTGTGCATCGCCACTGTCGTTTTTCCTGAGCCTGCCACACCCTGTACAATCAGATTGGTTTTTGGAGATTTGCGGATAATCGCATTCTGCTCCTTCTGTATTGTCGCAATAATTTCTCCCAATACTGCTTTCTTGCTTTTCGCAAGGTATTTCGTCAGCAGCTCATCATTTGCCACCACATCCGAATCAAAAAAATCCTTCAGCCTGTCATCTGCAATTTCATAAGTACGTTTACGCTGCAGATCTATCTCATAGGCACCCTCATTCTTTACGATATACCTGCATCTGCCAAGCGCATTTTCATAGTATACCGATGCCACCGGAGCACGCCAGTCTATTACTACCGGCTCCGCACCGTTTTTCGAAATTCCAACCCGCCCTACATAATATGATTCTGCCTGCGGAAAATGAGGATCACGAAAATCGATCCGCCCAAAATACGGCTTTTTCCGCGCCTTCTGGCAGCGCATCAGATCGCGCTGATTTTCCCTGAACTGTGACTGCGTATTATGCAGAAGCGAGAGTCCCTCTTTGTCCTTCGGACCATAAGTCTCCATCAGGTCGTATATTTCCTCTGACAATTCCCGGATTCGTCCCTCCGTCCGCTGCAGATTGTTCTGTGCTATTGACAGGATCTCCGAAAGCTGTTTTTCTTCATCCTCCCGGCTAAGTCCGGGTACCGGACGAAATGTCTTTTTTTGTTCCATCTTCTTTTCCTCTTCAAGGTCATTTCGAGCCCGAAGCTAATTCGATCTGACCGTTGTAATCCCGGCACCCGCTGCATCCGCCCCGCCCATTTTTTCTCCCATGTTTCATTTCTATTTTACGCCTGCCTGGAAAAATGTCAATTAAAAAGCAACATTCAAAAAGCAACATTTAGGAAATTCTTATAAGCAGCATTCAGGAGATTCTTTCACTGTGCCCTGGCAATTTCTTTTTTCAGCCGTCCAATGATCTTTTTTTCAAGACGTGATATATAAGATTGTGAGATGCCCAGCATATCCGCCACTTCTTTTTGTGTCTTTTCCTCCCCGTCGTTTCTTCCAAGCCCGAAACGAAGCTGAATAATCATTCGCTCACGATCAGAGAGTTTATCTATCGCATGCATCAGCAGCGTGTACTCCACCTCGGTTTCCATATCACGGTAGATCACATCTTCATCTGTTCCGAGAATATCCGAAAGCAACAGTTCATTTCCGTCCCAGTCCACATTTAGCGGCTCATCAAAAGATACCTCCATCTTCGTCTTGCTTGTTCGCCTCAGATACATTAAAATTTCATTTTCAATACAACGTGATGCATATGTTGCAAGCTTAATATTTTTTCCCGGATTAAACGTATTGATTGCTTTAATCAGCCCGATCGTCCCAATTGAAATCAGATCCTCTACGCCAACTCCGGTATTGTCAAACTTTTTTGCTATGTACACAACCAGTCTCAGATTGTGCTCAATCAGAAGTGACTTTGCTTCCCCCGATTCCTTGCTTCCCAGCTGTTCAATCGCTTTTGCCTCTCTGCCTGGCTCCAGCGGAGAAGGAAGCACTTCGCTGCCTCCAATATAGTGAATATCATTCGTGCGCTTCCGCAGCATATCCGATACACTCGGAATCATCCGCAGCTGAAATTTGTCTGGCACAGCCACCTTAATCATCATGTTATACATTCCTCCTGCTTACTCTAAAATACGAGGGTGCAATATCATCTGATATTTTCCTCCGCTGCTGACTGCCTCTCTGCTGACGGCAACCAGTACCTTTTTTGTATTCCGTGCACTCTCCCCATGCTTTATTTCCATACTGTCCAGTGTCATGGCCGGCAGTACGCCCCTGCTTTCCCCAACGGAATGATAAGGGATATATAAAAAGTTCCCCTGCATCCTCCCGCTGATTTCCATGTTCAGAAAACTATCCAGCTCCTGTATTTCCGCTTCGCTTAATAGTCTGCAGATTTCATCGTAATCTACAATGTGAACCGGTCTGTCCGTGACCGGCTCCGTCAGCTGATTGCCGCTGTCCAGAAGTCCCTTCAGAAAAATCCTGTCTGTCCCTTTTTGAAGTGTGACATCATAAATGTACTTTGTACTGAATTTTTCCCGCTGCCAGCATTTCCATATCAGCCTGGCTGCAGCATATCCTGCTGCTGCTGCAAGCCAGAATGGCAGCTTCAGATATGTTACAAAAATCTGCCAGATACTTCCCAGAAGCAGAGACAGAATGCAGAACGCACAGCCCGTCTGCCGCCAGCTCCTGCTTCCACGCTTTTTTCCCGCCGCATACGCCGTAAGAAAGCAAAATATTATGCTGCATGCCACAGATAATATTCTGCTTTTATGTATGGGAAGCACGACGATCATGCACGCCCCAAAGGCTCCGGTCATGCTTGCCAGAAGCTTTCTTGTTATCGGAAAGGTTTCTTTTTGTATGATTCCTGCAAATTGCAGAATCAAAAAATTCAGCATTAGATTTTCCAGAAAGTAAACGTCCAGATAAATCTCATAGTACAACAAAAAGCCTCCCTTCACGTACCCCTAGTATACGTGAAGAGAGGCATATTATTTGTCAAAACAGCCACGCAAAAGCACAAATTTCCTCGACAGATTGTGACATGCCTGTTATCTGGTACTATAGCAATGCAGCTTTTGCAGTATACTGCGCAAATCCTCCACCGGTATCTGTCCCGGCGCGGAAGCCTGTCCTGCCATACCAAATGTAAGCGCAGAGCCAAATGTCTCTCCGAGCAGGCGGCTTACCGCACCAATTGCTCCCATAGACATAGTGACGACCGGGCCCTGCAGCTTCCGGTGTGCTTCATCTGTTGCTTCCAGCAGTTTAAGAACGTCCATATTATTCTGCGGCATCACCGCTACTTTGGCAATGTCACCCCCCAGTTCCTGCATTTTTTCCAGGCGGCGTACCAGTTCATTCTTCGGCGGTGTTTTCTGAAAATCGTGATTCGATAAAATTACTTTTTTCCCACAGGCATGTGCTGCATCAATAAGTGCAGACACTGCCGCACTGTCAAAGTAAAGCTCCAGGTCAATGGCATCTGCCATGCCGCTTTCCAGAATCGCCCGATACATATGTATATATGCATCATAAGACAGCTCCTGCTCTCCCCCCTCCCGCTTTGTGCGGAAGGTCGCCAGAAGCGGCGTATCTCCCAGACAGCCCCTCAGTTCCTTTAAAACATCACATAAAGCTTCTGTATCCTCTATACGCTGCAGAAAATCCACTCTCCATTCAATCATGTCCGGTTCCTGCTCCATGGCGCTGCGGGCAGAATAAACAATTTCCCGCTGATCTTTCCCCATAACCGGCACACAGATTTTCGGAAGTCCTTCTCCCAGAATAAGATTTCGGATTTTTACAATATTTGACATGGCAGACAGATCCTTTCCCTATGTTCTCTGACAAATTATAACATGAAGCTGCCTGCCTGGCAATTCCGGATACCGTAAAAACAATATGGTATTTCACACACGGATATGGTAAAATACATCTAAAATTGACAGACAGGAGATTTGTATCATGATTACCGGACACACACGTCTGACCGGACTTTTGGGAAGCCCGGTCGCACACAGCATATCCCCGCTGATGCACAATGAAGCGTTTCAGCTTCTTGGTCTTGACTATGCGTATCTTTGCTTTGAAGCGAAGGAAACAGATATGGAGGAAGCAATAAAATCACTTAAATTTCTGAACGCACGCGGCTTTAACTGCACGATGCCGGTAAAAATCCGCATGTGCGAGCTTGCCGACAGGCTCTCGCCCGCTGCGGAGATGATTGGAGCCGTCAATACCGTCGTTATTGATGACGGTATTCTGACCGGACACAACACCGACGGCATTGGCTACATGGCGGCTCTGAAGGACGCTTCTGTAAATGTCATCGGAAAAAAAATGGTACTCCTGGGCGGAGGCGGCGCTGCAACCGCAATCGCCGTACAGGCTGCTCTCGACGGCGTATCGGAGCTTTCTCTTTTTAACCGGAGGGGACGTTCCCGGGAACGGGCACAAAGACTCGCAGATACTTTAAACAGCCGCACAGACTGCCGTGTTTCTCTGTTTGACATTGCCGACAGCAGCATGTTAAAAAAGGAACTGGAAAACAGCTATCTTCTGACTAACGCAACACCGGTCGGCATGGCCCCGGATACCGGCATCAGCCCAATTCCGGATCCTGCAATGCTTCACGAGAATCTGTTTGTCTCTGACGTAATCTATAACCCGCGCCGGACAAAGCTGATGGAGGACGCCCAGAGCCGCGGCTGCCGTACATGCAACGGATTGTATATGTTACTCTATCAAGGTGCTGAAGCATTTCGTCTCTGGACAGGATGTGACATGCCGGTAGAAGAAATAAAGGCTAAATTTTTCATTTCAATGCGCTGATGCTGCCATCAGTTCCTGTACAATATTTGCGTCAGTAGGATATGCGTAGAGCTGCCGTCCGATTCTCTGGAATTTTTCGCTGCCTCTTCCCAGAACGAGAACCAGCGTCTTTTCCGTGTCGGCACCGGCACGCTCCAGTGCACTGCGAATGGCAATCCTGCGGTCTGCTATGCAATCGCAGGCTCCCCCTGCCATCTCCACATAGCTGCCCACTTCACTCGCAATCTCTCTCTCGTCCTCGATGCCCGGATCATCCGATGTTACATAAACATAATCAGAAAACATCCCTGCAAGCACCCCCAGTTCTCTCCTCCGGTTAAGTGCCTTCCCGCCCGGGCAGCCAAATACTGTGATGATCCTGTGAAAGCTCCGGTATTCCTGAAACACCGTCTGAAAAAGCTTCTGAAAGCTCAGTTGATTGTGTGCATAATCCACAATCGCACAAATCTGCTGATCCCTGCTCACAAAAATCTCCATTCTTCCCGGAACGCTTGTATTTTCCAATGCTTTTTTCATACAGTGTACCGGCACTCCGTAAACGAAACCGGCGGCAATCGCAGCTACGGCATTTTCTATATTAAAGCTCCCCTTCATTTTCAGTGAAAACTGCTCCGTAAACTGCGGACACGTTACTTCGAAGGTCTGTCTCTGATTCTTTTCGGGCAAAATCCGGTAACGAATCTGTGCCTCATGATGCTGCCCGAATGTAACAACCTTTTCCGCCTTTTTCGCTTCTTTCAAAATGCGATGCGCATGGTCGCTGTCCAGATTCACGCAGGCAGTCTCACATTGCCGGAAGATCGACAACTTTGCCCCAAAATAATCTTCAAAATCCCGGTGCTCCCCCGGGCTGATATGATCCTCCGAAATATTCAAAAAAATGCCCACCTGGAAACGCAGTCCGTCCACCCGGTGATACCTGAGCGCCTGGCTGGAAGCTTCAATTGTCATATATTCACTCCCGGCTTCCTTTACGCGCGCGATCATTTCGTAAAGCACCGGTGCCTCCGGCGTCGTCATCACCGCATCTGACCGGCAGTTTCCATCAAAGTTTTCCACGCTGGAAATCAGCCCCGTTTTGTTTTTGCCCTTTTCCCTCTGCCACTCATCCAGCATGGCTCTTAAATACCATGCTGTTGTCGTCTTTCCCTTGGTTCCGGTAATACCGGTAAGCTTCAGGGTGCCCGGCTCATATTTAAAAAACGCTGCTGAGACCACCGCCATCGCCCGGCGGATATCTCTTACAACAAATCCTCTCACTGTTTTCGGCGTTCCCCAGCGCTCCTCACTCACATAGGCAATGCAGCCATAGGCCACCGCTTCCAACAGATATTCCGGAAGAAATTCTGCCCCCTTGCAAATAAAGAGTGTGCCGGGAATCACATCTCTGGAATCGCACGTAATCCACCCGACCGGTGCCGCCTCTTCATTTTTATCCGCACGGCAGAGAAGTCCCTGTTCTCTTAAAATACGTTCCACATCATGTGTTGTAATCATGCCTGCCACTCCCTTTCTGTCTGTTTCTGCAGAAAGGATAACTCCGGCATGCATCAAAATCTCTTCAAAACTGTATCAAAATTGTATCTTTTCACATATTATGATACCAGGGTCAAAAGGTCATGCGTTTCATGCTTGCATGTATTTTATGTCCATGGTGTCTTCGCTCCGCTACGGCTGGGACTGACTGTCCGGATAGGATGACCTGAAAAATGTCTCTGTCTCTTCTTGAAAAACAATTATCCCATCTTCCTTAGCATCTGCCTCATCGGAATATACCTCCTCTGAATACAGTACATCGCAGAATATCTCTGTACTATCCAGCCAGTCAACATTGCGCCATTGCCAATAATCGTCTGTGCCCTCCAGATATAAACATTCCGCAAAAACCTCCGGATTACTGGTCGGACCAAACATCACTGCAAGTCCGTATCCGGTCATCTGCCCCGTTCCCATGGCATTCATATAATTTTCACCTACTATTACGCGCCGCTGTGCCTTCGCCTTGAAAGAATCATATCCCACTTCCACGTCCAGCTCCAGGCTTCCGGGATATGCTGTCACGGAAGCAGCATCTGCACCGCAGACAGCGGCAAAATTCATCCCGGACGTATCCGGGCTGACATTGTTCACCTTCCTGCCGCTCTCCACCAGTTTTCTGCTCATATCCTCCAAAGAAAGATACCCAAGCTGCTCTGCCATATACTCCCGCACGTCTATTCCGGTAACAGATATGTAATATGCCTTTTTGGTTTCGATATCCAGAACAATCGTAACGCAGCCGTCATCCTCATCCGCTGCAAAATCATTTGACAGTGAAAAAGAAAAAATTACCACCGGAATGGTATTTTCCCCTGCCAGAAGCGTGCGGCATTCATAAAAATAGGTTGATTTTCCTCTGAAATCAAGCTTATTCTCCGGTAATGGAAGCAGCCCGCTGTCGCGCCACGTCTCTGCCTCCTCTTCACATGCGTCCATATAACCGTCCCAGTCTGTTTCGATAGCACTGTACCATTCTTCGCCATTTTCCCAGAAAAAATCGGCGCATGCCTCCAGCTCCTGCCATCTGGCGATCTGATCCAGTATATCACCGTCCAGAAAATCAATCTCCTCGCGGTCAGAGAGCTGCACCTGACCGATCAGCCGCTGATCCTGCCACTTGCCATATATCTCCGGTAAAAACCAGGCGGCAGCTATACACAGCGCCAGGATCAGAATGCCTGCCGCATATGCCAGAATCATTTTGGTTTTCTTTTTATCCGACATCTTTCCTCCTGCGCTCTCTCCTCTCTTTCCGTTCCATCTGGCTGTTTCTCAGACAGACTGTAATCCTGGTTCCCTTATCCTGCTCACTTTCAATCTTCCAGAGCGCCTTGTGGACCTCCAGAATTTTCCGACAAAGCGCCAGCCCAAGCCCTGCTCCGCCCTCTTTGCGCGCACGTGATTTATCCGCCATGTAAAATGCCTCCGTAATGCGGTTTAATGATTCCTCCGGTATCCCGCGCCCCTCATCCTCCACGGTAATGATGTAGCCGGAACCATTTACATATCCGTTCAACCGGATATGCTGCCCGCTCTGCGAAGCCTTCCTGGCATTATCCAGAAAATTGATAAATACCGTAGAGAGTAAATCCTGGTCACCATAAATCACGCCCTTCTGCGCCTGGATATCCAGGATAATTCCTTTTTCCTTCAATGCCGGAGCGACTGTATCTCCGATTTCCTGCAGAAATTCCTGCGCAGATATCTCCTTTTGCAAAAAATCCTGCCTGCCAACCATCATCAGTTCCAGCAGCTTATAAGAAAGCGACTGCAGACGCTTTCCCTGATGATAAATATAATTCGCGCACATATCTGTCTCTTCTCTTGAAAGCTCCATCTGCCGCAGGGTATCCGCATAGCCGATAATAGAGGTGAGCGGCGTTTTCAGCTCATGCGCAAATGCAGAAGTAAATTCCTCCTGCCGTTCCACCTCACTCTGCAGCTTTCCCATCTGGACACTCATGGCATCCGCCATCCAGTTAAAATCTGCCGCCAGCGCACCAATCTCATCACGGCTGTTTACCTCTGCGCGCACACCATACTGTCCCCCGGCAAAGCTGCGTACTGCCGCAGAAAGCTTCTGTACATTTTTCATGACAGCAAAAATAACAATCAGAATCAGACAACCCGCCACCATACAGACAAACAGCATTCCTGTCTGATATCTTGCATACATTTCCGAACGGCTTTCAAAGAGATCGGAAATATCCGCCGTTGTCTCTATATATTGTGAAAAACTGGTCACGCTCATAACGACCAGATATGTTTTTTCATGCCACTGCACCAGCTCATACCCGGTATTGTTTTCCACCGTAAGCTGTTCCCGGATGTTATTCGGTACCTGCACACCGGTATCCTGATATAAAATACTGCCGCTTTCATCATAAACACGCGTATTGCTGCCGCTCTGTCCATCATTGCGGTGAAAACTCTCCACCAGCCAGCCCACCGATACCTTGGAGAGCTGCTCCTTCGACAGATTATATCTGGTAAGCTCATAGGAATTCTGAAAAAGCTGGTTTTCCGCCATGCAGCGCCTGATTTCCTGCTGCAGACTTCTCTGAAAGCTTTCCTGGATCACCCAGGAGCCTGTCAGCGTCAAAAACAATATAAAAATCGGCGTTGTTAAAAAAAATAGTTTCCAGGATAGTTTCATGCGTCCCCCTGTTATCTTCCGCTCCGTTTCAGACTTCCAGCCGGTAACCGACCTTATAAATAGCGGTGATGTGCTCCTCCAGACCAAGTTTTTTCTTTAAACGCTGCACGTGCAGATCGACCGTCCTGCCCGCACCGCTGTATTCGCCGCCCCACACGCTTTCGTAGATAGTCTCCCGGTACAATGCGCGGTTCTTGTTGCGCACAAATAACAGCAGCAGCTCATACTCCTTCGTCGTCAGATCCACTTCCCTGCCGTCGCGCGTCACTCTTCGCGACTGCGTATCAATTTCAATATCGTACAGCTTCTGGTGCTGCTCTGTTTTTTTATAGCGGCGCAGCACCGTCTCCACACGCGCCAGCAGTTCCGCAATCTCAAAGGGCTTTGCAATATAATCCTCCGCGCCCATCCGCAGCCCCTTCACCTTCTGCTGCGTCTCTCCCATCGCCGTCAGAAAAATTACCGGGATATCCACCGATTTCGCATACTCCAGCACCTCATAGCCATTCAGCTTCGGCAGCATGATATCCAGCAGAATCAGATCATAGCTTTTTTCCGCGATCTTATCTGCCGCCTCCTCCCCATCGAACGCGAGCTCACACTGGTAGCCCGCCTTCACCAGATTCATCTTAATCAGATGCGCGATGGCTTCCTCATCCTCCACAATCAGTATTTTAATCATTTTTCTCCCCCAACATTTCTTTTGTGTGACATATTCCGGAAATATCTCAAAAATTCTATTTTATTATACTGAAATTTCACTTCATTCACAATACCCGAATGTCAAAAAATACCCTGTCCCAGCGGAATGAGTATCTGCAGAGTGAAAATCTGTTCTTTTGCATCAACCGTGATGGTTCCGCCGTATTTTTCCGCAATATGGCGGATGCTCTTCATTCCGTATCCATGCTCCTGCCGGTCACTCTTTGTCGTCACCGGAAGCCCCTGTTCGAATTGAAGCGATGTCTCATAATAATTCTGCACCTGGATTACCAGAATATTATTCTGTGTGATCATTTTCAATGAAATCACACGTTTCTGCGGCTCGGAAATTGCTGTCACCGCGGTAATAGCATTGTCCAGCGCATTGCCGAAAATAGCATAAATATCCTCAATCCTCATGAAGCCCAGGCGGGAACCGTCTGCCATACAGGTCCACTGGATATCATGATTCTTGCAAAACAGACCTTTATCCATCAAAATAACATCCAGCGCCCTATTTCCAGTATTCACAGCGGTATCATAAATCATAATGTCATGCTCCATTTCATTAAAATAGGTCTCTTTTTCCTCTTCATCTGTCATCTGGCGCAGCGCGCGGAGCTGATGCTTTAAATCGTGACATTTGCGGTTAATGCTGTCGATAATTTCCTGTTTGATCACATATTGTTCTTTTTGCAGCATCCACGCTGTATTAATTCCATCCAGTTCCTGCTTCAGGATCAGCTTTTCCCTCTGGTTCGCCTGTACCCAGAGTACGTAAAAACAGCACAGTGCATCGATAATGCGGTAAAAAATCCGGCTCCCGGCTTTCGCCTGGAAGTAATCCAGACCGGAGTTCTCCATCACACTCAGAATCCACACAATGATAATGATGGTCGCCAGCGGAAACAGCGATTCCAGGCTGATACGGCTGTCCCCATGCCCATTCATTTTCCGTGCAAACAACTGATAAAACAACAGATAAACCGCTGCGTACATGAGCACCTGCATGAAAGGGCTGCTGCCCCCAAGCTCAAGATAAATCTCATTCATATCAAAAGCCACATGCTGCATAGCACAGGCACATATTGCACAGTACGCCGCCTGCAGTACACTTCCCTCCAGACAAATATACATCAGCAGCACGCACGCCAGCAGAAAAGCCGCCCAGTACAGCACAATCCAGATGGAAAATTTCTGATTTTCCAGAATACTGTTTATCCACCAGGAAACCAGCACAAATGCCCCGGAGCATAAGATCATCCGGGGCACAAAACCTGCACGCTTTCTGCAGTGGACCATAAACAGGGAACACGCCACAATTAATTGTACTATATAGGAAATCTTTTCCCATTGTTCCATCATAAATCAATTCCTCCCATATAGTTTGCCAGCGCCTGCAAAAATTCCCGCTTCCGCGGTCTGCTGATTTTCAGCCACTCACCTGCAATCTGGATATCGTCCCTGTTTACACAATCTACAAACTTCAGGTTCACAAGATAACAGTTATTGCAGCGCTTAAACGAAAGCCCCGCCAGCTTATCCTCCAGTTCCTTCAGGGATGCCTTCTGTTTAAACACCCCCTGCGTGGTGTGATAATAAAGATAATGTCCGTCCACCTCTGCATAATAGAGCTGGTCAGTGGATATTTTCTGGATGCCGCCCGCCGTCGGGAGCAAAATGTTGCGCCTCTGGCGCTTCTTAATCAGATTGACCGCGCTGCGCAGCTTCATGGAAAAGGAATAGTAACTGACTGGCTTCACAATGAAATCCAGCGCCCGGACCTCATAGCCCTGAATCGCCATCTGCGCCATGTTGGTGATAAACAGTATGATTACCTGTCCGTCCCTGCGGCGGATATCCCGTGCAGTTTCCATGCCGGTTTTTCCGCCCATATCAATATCAAGACAGATTAAATCGAAGGAATGATCATACCCCTCCAGCAAACTCTCCCCGCTGGTGAAAGTGACAACCGAAATTTCCTCACAGATCTCCGCCTGCAGTTTCCGGAAGAAATCACACAATGTATCTAATTCTTTTTGTTCATCGTCTGCAACCGCTACCTTTATCATAATCTCTCCTGCTTCCCCGTCAGCCTGATTCTCTTATTGTTTCCCGGCTTCTTCCCCACACCCGGTTCTCTTATTGTTTCCCGGCTTCTTCCCCACATCCGGTTCTCTTATTGTTTCCCGGCTTCTCCCTCCGGGAAAATGATTTTATACACGAAGAAATAAATCACCATCGAAACCCCGCCGGTAATAAACGCCACCAGAATATTATAAACGCCCGCTGAAAAATGCTGCTGGGCAACCGGCATCCAAAGCCCGTTGATTGCATTACAAAACAGGGAAATCAGCACCCATGCAATGAAATACCACATGATCTGCCATGAAATTCTGCCATGACTTTTAAATGTGATGTTTCTCTGAAGCGGGAAGTTGATACACTGCGCCAGGAAGGTGCCAGTCTCATAACTGAGAAAATAACCAAGCCCGCCACCGATCACCACTTCACCCGCTGCATTGCGCGCGATATCATATCCCAGGATGTTCCATTTATAGCTATAACCCGCGATATGAACCGGAATCTGCGGCCACATAAACTCTGTCCCTGCCAGTCCGATACCAAACGCATAAGGCAGAAACGTAAACATCAGATACTGAAAAACCGTAACACTCAGGCTGAACACATAAAAATATGCAAGCTGCTGAATCCATTTCGCCGCTTTCGGATGATTTTGGGAAAACGCCGCCCATTTCGCGTGTCTGCCCGCCATCATGAACACACCACCTTAATTTCGGCATGTCCCTTCACCTGTCCGTTCATGGCGGTCACACGGACATTTCCATCCCCTCCGGGTCTGATTACCGCCAGCGCTTCTCCGTAATAGGTATCCGTCACATTTCCCAGATAGCTTTTCGTGTAATACGGACAGGCACTGCCAAGTCCCAGAAGCTTTCCGCCCTCCACCTGCACGGTGATGTCCCCGCGTATCATCGGTTTCAGCGTGCCCTCACGGTCTGTAAACTGCAGGCGGACATAGCACAGATCCTCTGCATTTACATGCGCACACTCCGGTTTAACCGTCAGAATTGTTTCCCTCCCGGCAGTTTTCAGCTCCTTTTCTGCAATCACGCTTCCGGCCGCGTCATAAGCTGCCGCGCGCACGCTCCCGTCCCGGTAAACCGTCTCAAATACCACGCGGCAGTCATTCTGCGGCTTCTTTGTGCCCACACATTCGCCGTTCACAAACAGCGACACATGATCTGCCCTCGCATATACCTCCACCTGCGTCCTTTTTCCTGCGCAGCCATGCCACGACCAGCTCTCAACCGCATTTGTCATTTTCCATGCTGACGGAGAATGCTTCTGCCCCGCATAGGGTACCGGCACCACGCCAATACCGATTTTCTCCAGCTCAAACGCCACCTTCGTATACGTCATCTCCGCAAGCGGTCTGCCGGTCAGATCGATTCTGCCGGAGCCTGCCGCCACCCAGCCTTCTCCATGCGAGAAATCCGGTGCGTAGTCCTCGTATTCCCAGCTTCCCACACCGACCTCTCCCAGGTAATCCATGCCGGACCATACGAAATCGCCGATAATGCGCGGATGCTTTTTGGCCAGCTCCCAGAAAGTATAGGCATCCTCACAGAAGGTCTCACTGCCCAGTATGAGACGCTGCGGATATTTTTTCAGGTCATGTCTGTAACGCTTAATGCCGTAGTTATACCCGGCAATGTCCATAGCGGCAAACGCATCCCGCGTCTTAACGTCACAGGGATACAGTGTCGCTCCGGTTTTCATGAAATCCGCGCCCATCAGCCCGGCAAGGTTATTGAAAAATTCACTGCCTACCGCTTTTTTCTTCTTCGTGTTTTTTGCTTCCTGCTCCGCCTTCTTATCGCTGTAAACGCCAAAGCCCATAGAGCTTAAAAAATTGAAGAAAATATTGACACCGCAGGTGACAGGACGCGTGCCGTCCAGCTCATACAGCAGCTTTGTCATCTCACCGCACAGTTTTATTCCGCGCTTCTGCGCTGTCTCCGAGACCTCATTTCCGGTCGAATACAGCACCACGGACGGATGGTTGTAATCCTTATCCACTATCGCCTTCAGGTCTTCCCTGTAATGCGTCTCCACTTCCGCGGCATAATCATTCTTTGTCTTATGAATATACCACATATCTGTATATTCGTCCATCATCAGCATTCCAAGCTCGTCACAGGCGCGCAGTATCGCTTCCGAGCAGGGATTATGCGCCGAACGCACGGCATTGTAGCCGTTTCCCTTTAACAGCCGGATTTTCCGGTATTCTGCAAAATCATAAGCACAGGCACCCAGTACCCCATTGTCATGGTGAATGCAGGCTCCCCGCAGAATCACACGCTCACCGTTGATTGTAAAGCCGTTTGCAGCATCACATTTTACTATGCGGATTCCAAAGCGCTCCTCCTGCACATCTCCCCCAAATGTTACACGGCAGTTATACAGATGCGGATGCTCCGTATCCCAGCATTTTGCACCGGTCAGCTCCATTTCCTGCTCAAAAGTTCCGTTCGTCTCTCCTTCTGCCGTCCACAGAACCTGTGAAAAATCTCCTCTGCCAATCTCATCCTGCTGCAGCTCTGCCTCTTTGGCTGTTCTTTCCGGGATCCCTGTCAGCATTTTTGATGCTTCTGCTTTCAGAATCTCAATTTTTACACTGCCGCTGCCAGTGGTCTGCACCTGTACGCGGATGCGCGGCATACGGTAATCCAGCGTCGTAATTTTTATTCCCTGCAGGCGGACATGCCGCTTCGGCAGCCGGTACAGCCAGATGGGACGATAAATTCCAGTACCGGAATACCATCTGCAATTTGGCTGGTCACTGTTCACCGCCGTCACCGTCAGCATATTTTGCGCGCCTATATGCAGCTTTCCAGTCACATTCACAAAAAAGCCCGTATATCCGTACTCGTGACAGCAGAGCTTCTCTCCATTTAAATAAACCGTTGCCCGGTGGTAGACTCCCTCAAAGTAAAATAGGATCTCCTGCTCCCGCCAGTCGTCCGGAACGATAAATGTTTTTTCGTATGTGTAATCCTTTGCATCCACCCAGCCGTTATTCACACCGCCTGCGCTGCCCTGGCATCTTTCATCCAGCAGCATGGCATCGTGGGGAAGAGAAACGGCAAATGCCGCCTCTCTTTTTCCCGTCTGGTAGCAGATCCAGTTTTCATTAAATGACTCTTTTTTCATACTTCCTTCTCGCGCCTCATAAAGCCTGCCGCAATCGCCAGGACCGCACTGGCTGCCATTACAACCGCAATCGATACAATCGTGCCTACCTGCGTGGCATCACCGAACATATTGATTCCCTGAAAAGCATCTACAAAAGATCCCACCTGATTCGTCAGATGGCGGAACAGCGCATACGCATAGCACACCACTGAGAAAACCACCAGAATATCTTCATCCTTCACAACCATAATCAGATTCATCACGATTGCTGCCACAAGTGCCAGAACAATCGTCGCATCCATCGCGTTATGCGCCGGCGCCCATGTGCAGAAACGGATCAGTGAGATTACCGCCGCTGCCGCCGCGATCACAATCAGATAGAACCCAGCCGCCTTTTTTGCCATTATACTACTCATTCCTGCCCCTCCACATTAATTTTTTCTTTTTTTCCAAATCTTTTGCGCAGCAGCATCGCCAGGCAAAGAACATCCAGCACTGCAAATGCCGCAATCAGACCGTACATCAGCGGCTGCCACCACGGAGTGATGGAAACTACTCTGGAATTTACGCTGTAGCCGTTCATAATGTTGCTGTTTGCTGCGATATACAGATAATCATGTATGGATTTTCTGAGCGCACCCAGAAGATAGCCATCGTCGTTTCCGGTAACCGCCTGTACCAGCGCGCGGGAACTGTCACCGGAAAAATCCAGACAGAAAGTATCGGTCCCTGCCGCAACCGCCGGTATAAAATGTCCTTTATAGGTTCCAACCGCATTTGCAACAGCGTCTGTTTCCTGCTGCCCGACAAAGCCCCACTCGTTCTCCAGCACCTGTGTGCAAAGCGCCGTACTGGATGAGCACCATACCATTCCCAGACGGTTAAAGCCATGCATCACGGCCTGTCCGCCTGCCACTGCCAATGCTCCTTCCACGCCGCGCAGAGAACCTTCACGGAATGCCTGCTCGTTAAAGAATACGGAAATGCCTTCCCGGTTATTTTCCTGATCGTTTCCGGTGCAGTGCTTTGCTCCGGCATGCACGCCTTTTGCCTCCATTGCCTCTACTTCCGGAATCTCGCAGAGATAGTTCATCACAGCATCCTCAGAATAATACTCAAAATTTCTCCCGCCAAATGGTGTACGGTGCAGGTTGATTCCCGGCATCCAGTCCTCCATCATGCCAAGATACAGACACTCCTCTGCCATCAGATCACCGCGGTTCCTCATCAGGTTCTTGTTGAAGGTCGATGCCAGCACGATTTCAGCCGGGAAGCAGCAGTCCTGTCTGCCATCGCCATACTTTTCCGCATTAAAGCTTCCGCCCACGCCGTCCGGACCGTCACCCACCAGGATCGCCGGTTTGCCAACGCTGGTAATCTCCGCGGTTCCAAAGTTATCTGCAAGCGACACTGCCAGTTCTTCAATCGTAAACTGGTTCAGATAAGTCTCCCACTGCGCATCATCATAATCTAATCCGATCATTGCCGCCAGCGGAATTCCCTGATTATCTCCCTGCGTGAATGCACTCACAGATGGAGCATCCTCCGGCTTCGTATAGTAATCGCCTGCCAGTACCTCTATCATTTCCTCCGAAAGTTCAATCTGTGTAGCCGCCGTCGGATAAGTCGCTGCCCAGTCATTTCTGGAGAGATAGGTAACTGCGCCCTCCTGCCAATAGTTAAGATCCGCATCCGCAAACTGATTCGTCACCTCTTCGCCCGTGTAACGCGAATTCCGGTAAGTGTCCGCATCGAATGCTTCCTGCCATACAAAAGTCTTCTCTGCATCGCCCTCAGCCTTCGTGCCGTCTGCTTCTGCCATTCCTTCTGCACCCTTTGCCGCCAGCACATTATTCAGGGCATCGTGTACGTTTTCTCCGATTGCAATATAATAATCACCCTCGCTCATAATGTAGCCTTTTGCGTTTATGTAGTCATAGCTTGCCAGCAGATATTTGTCGCAGTCTATCGTGAGCGTCTGACTTTCGCCCGGCCGCAGAAGCTCTGTTTTTCCAAAATCCAGAAGCTGGATAGCGGATTTTTCTACCAGATTCTCTTTTTCATATTCACCGTAAGGTGTCTGCGCATAAATCTGCACCACGGATTTTCCGGCAGCACTGCCTGTATTTTTTACCGTCACTGTAACTGTGATCTTATCTCCTTCAATAACCACATTGTCCAGGGTCTGTTCAAATTCTGTATAGGACAGCCCATAACCGAACGGATAAGTCACTTCTGCTGCGTAATTCCATGCTTTTCCATCGGAAGAACCAGCCGCGTCATCCGCATTGCCCTGTTTCAGAACAACGTCTTCATATCTCGTCTCGTAATATTTATACCCTACATAGATGCCTTCTGCCTGGACAGTTGACCAGGATACTCCGGCATCTGCATCTTCCACTGCCGCCAGCACTTCCTCCAGATTCGTCCAGTTCTGATTGTTGAAGCTGCCGTTTACGACGGAAGGCGCGGACAGGGAATTTGCCGCATAGGTATCTGTCAGATGGCCGGACGGATTTACTGTCCCGTTCAAAATGCCTGCTACAGCTTCAAACCCTCTCTGTCCCGGCTGGCCGAGCCAGAGGCAGGCATCTACATCATATTCGTCCAGCCACTCCAGTTCCATCGGATTGCCGCTGTTGATCAGTACAACCGTTTTCTTAAATTTACCGGAATCCTTTATCATCTGCAGCAGATCCTTTTCGTCCTGATGCAGTGCAAGCTGACTGATTCCCTCATAGGAATCGGTAAGCTCCAGCTCCATTCCTTCCCCTGCTTCACGGGCAAACATTACAATCGCTGCATCATTATAATCATCCTGCCAGGATGCCTTTAATTCAGCCGTGTAAAAAGAAATATTTTCTTCTCCCATTGATTTCACACTGGTGGTCTGAGTTACGAAATCATAGCTGCCAGTACCGCGGGTGGTTTCACTCGCAGCATAGGCGTTATACAGTGTATCATTAACGGCAAAGCCTGCATTACTCAGGGCTGTATACAGGTCGATATTGTGCTCTGTCTGATAGCCCTTTGACCCTGCTGATGCATTTTTGTACAGCGGCTGTGCCACTGCATGTCCAAACAGTGTCACTCTGGTTTCCTCTGCTGACAGCGGCAGCGCCTGGTTCTCATTTTTCAGGAGCACCGCTCCTTCCGCCTCTTCCTGCACAGCTTCCGCGTAGGTATCCTCAATCAGCTTCTGCAGATTTTCTGCATTCAGCTCCCCGTAACTGCTCTCATAATAGGTGGTATTCTCCCCCGCTTCTCCCTCATTAACAATTTTACTGGTCTGGATACCGAGCGCCTGATTCACAGTTCCCGCATATCCCATCATGCAGTCCATCCCCACCAGGGACAATACCAGACAGAAGCTGCTCAGTGACGACAGTCCGGTCCATAATCTGGAATGTTTCATTTTTCTCTTACCTCCATAAAGTTTTCTTCCCGCACGCTGCAGACGCCGGGATTGTTGAAACATGTCCGCGCAAACATTTGTTGTTTCATATTTTATGATTTTTCGGCAGAAATAACAATATAGCATTCCTACTCTGTGCTTTCAGAGTGCATATTTTGCAAGCCTTCTTGTTTTCCCCTTCCCAGATCAGTTAAATCGTACACTCTTTTCTATCTCCATCTTAGATTTACGGCTAAAAAAACCTATCCTGTCTGTACACAGGATAGGTCATGCCTGAGTATTCCGGCAGACAGATCTTTCTGAAACCTGTGAAATCTGCAGAATGGACATCAATTCCCTCCACCATTGCCCGCAGAATTCCGGTCTGAAACCAGGATCTCCCAGAAAATGAATTTGACTGTTTTGTACACCAACGTACTTTTGAATCACTTAATAATTTCGTTCTCTTCTTCCACCCAGAAATGTATATCTCCCGTAATCCCGGACAGGGACTGTGGATCCGGTCTTTGTCCATACGGATCTGGAACTGTGGACATTTCCCGTTCCAGGGTCGTCGCCACCTCGATCGCAATCCGGTTCTCTCCCGGCTGTATCAGCGGCATCAGGCGATATCGGAATGGAGGCGCTATCTGGATTTCCAGACTCTTTCCGTTGACAAATACTTCTACTCCTTCATGGGCATCTGTAATCTCAAGACAGATTTCTTTTTCCGGATCACATACCAGTTTATTTTCATAGCGTACAAACCCTGAAAATTCCGGTTCCTCCTCTGCAAGATGATCTGGCAGAGAGATTTCTTTCATTTCCCTGAACATAGGGTATTCGATACTTCTGCAGATACTGCGTACCCATTTTGCCGCAGGTGCTATTTCTTTTTTGCCGGACGGCAAAATTTCTTTGCTGAAGTCTTCCCCGATCTTCTCCTCTGTCTGATCCAGCGTCCGGTCTTCCACCAGCACCATACTTTTTAATGGTTCCAGGACGATTGCCGGAGAATCCGATACTCCCACAGGAAATACCTGATTGTTCCATGGGTCGTACAGATATCTGCTCCTGCACTCGCCAAACTTCACCTTACCGGAATATATCTCCGTGCCTTCATTCACAAGAAGCAGGATTTGGGTTCCGTCCGTATATTGGTAACTATATATACGAATATAAGAATCTGCGGGATCTATTTTTTGTGGTACCTGTCCCTGCGCAGTCATCTGCGATACCAGCGAGTTCACCTGCACCGTCGGTATCCTTTCCAGCCTGTCGCAAAATGCTTCCGGATCTTCGCCGACACATCCTTCCGGCTGCCGCTCTGCAAAATAAACTGCCGCACCATTTGCCTGCAGCCTGCAAAGCCATTCTGCGCAGGAAACGGTAATATAATCCGACGCCGGTACAATGACCGTACTGTATTTCTGTCTATTTACCACCAGGCAGCCATTCTCTGACCGCGTCTGATATTTCTCCGTCTCCGAAAACACATCACATGGAATATAATCATATTCGATCTGCGCTTCGGAAAGGATACGTCCTACACGATGGGAGGGCATCGCCTTCTCTCCCGACGTCCATTCTCCTTCCGCGTGGTAGAGAACCGCCGCCGCTGCCATATGCCTGCCGCCGCTGATCAATTCACACACACGGTTCGTATAAGCCATCAATGCGCCAAAATGACGATACTGCGGATTGTTCCCATTTGCATAGAAATGTGGCGGGCAGTCCGGATCAGGATATTCCTTTGGCGAAAAAGCATGGGGGACAAAATGATTGATGCCTCTCGACAGGAAATGATCGACCAGATATTTTTCCAGGCGGACACCTTCCGACCATCCATAATTCCCGAATATCTCACACACGGATCTTCCCTGCTTTACCGGATCCACTGACGCAAGAGAACTGGCCAGCGTCCCCAGCATATAGTGATAGAATTCTCCCTGCCGCAAAGAGAATGGACCATTGTTATAATCCAGATTCTCTCCCTGAGGGAGTACCTGTCCTCCGATATCGTCAATTCCTGCCATGTCCTGCCCTGCAAGTCCCCGGAAATAATGACCCAGCGAGGAGCCGGTCCTCGCATGCTGGTTATTGTCCTCGATTATGTGCCCAATATACTGGACATGATGGGCGCGGCACCAGTCCCCGATCTGTATAGAAAAATTCTTTTCTACCAGTCTTGTCATCTGATCCATATAATCATACCGGGCCTGTGCCTTGACGGAATCTGTCCCTTCATTTTCCCACAGATAAATCAGATTTGCAGGAAAGCCCTCACCCCAGACCGCCGCAAGGCATTCGCCCAGTTCACGGCTCCAGGGCAGATTCTCTGCCACTCCAGGCTTTGCGTCCGGATCATACAGATGCCCATTTCCCAGTTCCGGCTCATCGGAGAAGAACCCGGCTATTGTACTTCCAAAATATTTCCCATAGTGCTGATAATGTGGCTCGTACACTGCATCCAGCAGAATCCGGCAGGAATCCTTATCCAGCATATTGATATAGTTCCGATGAAAGCCGGCATTCCTCGTAAGATACAGGGCATATACCCTCCACCGGCCTTCGGGAACGCGAAATACAAAAGGATCGCTGATTCTGTCCGTCAGATCCGCCATCTGACCGGAAGGATCCTCCAGATTCACTCCGAAGATTCCAAGAAACTGGTCGTCATCGTAATGCCGGTCATATTCCTGCCCATTCATCTGTGCCACGATTTTCTCAACCTCCGTCGGTTCAAATGGCGGTGGACACAGGATTTCTTTCCGGTCAAGCCTTAGCTCCTTCAGCCCGTCACAGTCCCATTTTCTGCAGCAGATTACCTGACGGTGCTTTTCTTCCGGTTCCTTTTCTACGGCACCATTAGCATAGCCAGTGGGAAAATGCGCATCATCCAGAATCCAGATCTTCATACCCCTTTTTTGCGCCTCATCCAGCAGAATGTCCATATCCTTCCACCATCTGGGCCCGCAGTAATCGGGATGCGGGCGGCTTTCCACACAAACCGCCCTGATATTTGCTTCGCAGATGACCTTCATATATTTTCGAAGGGTCTTTTCGTCCTCCCCATGGAGCCATAAGAATGGAAAGATATAGTTATCACCCTGATTATGTAATACTTTTTCCAGTTTCTTATGCATTTTATGCCTCCTTTTCGGCAAGTTCCTTCTTAATCCGCGGCATCTTCTTATCCAGATCATAGAATAGAAGAATCACAACAACTATCACCCAGCAGACAGCCGGGAATCCATTGTTTAGAAAACTAATGGAAGATGCAGAATATCCACCTTCCGGCAAAACTCCCAGCTGGAGGATAATTCCCGTAGCTGCCGATCCAAGTCCAAGACCAATCTTGTCAGCAATACTTCGTGCCGCAGAAAATACCCCTTCCGGTGTGCTTCCCTTTTTCCAGCGGTTATAATCCATTGCATCAATCAGCATCATAGGTCCAAGATAGCTCACAGGCAGTGACGCGAGCCCGGATACCGCTGAGCAGATGGTATACCAGGTCAGATTCGTCGGCATCAGATACCTCAGCAGTAAAGCGGCAGATGTCAGAATCAGACTATAGATAATTGTTTTGGCATTTCCCAGCTTTTCTACCAGCTTCGGCAACAACGCTGCCCCCAGGAACACAAACATAGAAATCATTCCGGGGATGGCTGCTGCAGACACATCACCATATACATAGGTAAAATAATAGGTTCCTGCACTTCCCGTAGCTGTCACAACCAGCGCACGGAGGAATGCTACTAAAAATACGATTACTACATATTTATTGGTTATAACAGCCTTAATTGAAGCAACAAAACCAATTCTCTCTTCCTTATCCGTTTTTTCCTCTACACTCCTGATTTCCGGCAAAAAGAAGAATCTAAGCAGGGTCAGGATACAACAGGGTACCGCATAGATTGTAGAGATAATGGTCCATCCATGAGGCTGGTTTCCGAAAATCCCGATTAATATTGGCAATGCAATAGAAGAAACCGCACTTATCATGGTTCCCAGGATTCCATTTACTGCAACTGCATGGATTCTTGCATCTTCATCAAATGTATTCTTAAGTCGGATCGTGTCAGCACATCCTATAAGAGTATTAAATACAGAAGCATACATATTATACATCAGAAATATAAATACAATTTTTCCGATTTCCGACCATCCTATCGGCACACTAAAGGAAAGGATTGTAAAGATCCATGCCGGAATTGCACATAGATCCCACACCCGTCCTTTTCCAAGTTTTGAACGAGTCCGGTCAATTATCGTTCCGGCAATAATATCCGTAAAGCCGTCGAAAATACGGCTCACCAGGAATACCATCCCGGCAGATAGTGCAGAGATTCCAAAGCTCTCTGTCATAGCATAAGTTAATTGGGCTGTAAGAAGATACGCCACTGCAGGTCCTGACGAACCCAGCGCCCACAGCAATGATCCTATCAATTTCCCTTTTTTCGCATTTGTCCTTCCCGTCTCTTTACCCATCTTTCTCTCCTTCTATTGTTATTCTTATAATTCCTGTAACGACTGATTCAGCACTTCTACCAGCGCATTAGCCTGTGCATATGTAAACTGTCCGCCGCTGAACATCACCAGTGTCCGAAGCGGGATCTCGGTCATCATTGCCTCGATCATCTCCCGGCTCATCGCTTCTCCAATCTGGTCCTCTGCTTCTTCGGAATTAGTCATCCCGGCCATCATGCCGCCGATTAATTGCTGTCCTTTCGGAAGCCGCAGGATCTCCTGCATCGGTGTATTCAATGTAATCTGAATCGGAAGCGGGATATCATTTCCAATGGAAACCTTTTCCCGGAGAGGCAGATTCCTGGAAGAATCTCCGACTTCGATCACATACTCTCCCGGCTCTATATACCAGTCCTGGATCCGCTCTTCATAATAAGAAAAGTCTTCTGCACCCAATTCGAAACTGACCTTCTTTGTTTCTCCCGGATTTAGTGCAATTTTTTCGAATTTTTTCAGTTCATGTACCGGACGTATCGTTTCCCCTTTTTCATGCGCGATGTATAACTGGACAACTTCCTTTCCAGACCGGCTGCCGGTATTCGTAACTTCCAGGCTGACAGTAACGGTATCTCCGGCTTTGATCTCTTTTCTGTCAACAGTCAGATTCCTAAAAGAAAATTCCGTATAAGAAAGGCCATGGCCGAATGGGAATAAGACATCCATTTCTTTCGAATCATAGTATCGATATCCGACAAAAACGCCCTCCTGATACGGCACGATCCCACGTTCTCCTCCGTATGTGAGATATGACGGCGTATCCTGCAGCCTGAGCGGGAATGTCTCTGCCAGATGACCACTGGGATTCACCTCTCCGTAAAGCACCTGCACGACCGCTCCGCCGACAGCCTCGCCGCCAAGGTAGGTTTCCAGGATTGCAGCTACATCTTCCGCCCATGGCATTTCCACCGGGGAACCATTGTGCAGCACAACAATGACATTCCCATTTACTTTGGCAAGTTCCTGGATCAGAAGATTCTGATTTTCCGGAAGTTTCATATGGATTCTGTCATATCCCTCCGACTCATAGGCATCCGGAAGTCCGGCAAACACCACGACTTTGTCCGCTTTCTTCGCAGCCTCAACCGCCTCTTCCATCATAGCAGCGTCCACCCTGTCTTCCTCTGTCTGATATCCTCTGTAAAATGTTATATTCTCCGGGGCCATCTCCAGGGCGCTTTCGATTCTAGACGCATTGATGTGGGAACTTCCGCCGCCCTGATAACGTGGCCGTTCTGCAAATTCCCCGATGAATATGGTCTCTTCTTCCCTGCAAAGCGGCAGTGCCCCATTATTTTTCAATAAAACCATGCTCTCTGCAGCCGCCTGGCGTGCGGTTTCATGATCCTTTTCTCTGGAAAATACAGCATCCGTTTTCCGGTTTTCCTAATATTTCATTACAATTTTCAGAATCCGCTCTACCGCAGTGTCTAATACCTTCTCATCCAGGCGTCCTTCCTTTACCGCATTCACAAGCATATTCTTACTTTCACCGCCGGTATTGGGCATTTCCAGATCCATGCCTGCCGCTACGTCCGCGACGATGTCATTGGCTGCGCCCCAGTCACTGACAACGAATCCTTCAAACCCCCATTCCCCGCGCAGAACATCCGTCAGGTACTTCCGGTTTTCTGCAGAATATACTCCATTGATCTGGTTATAAGAACACATGACAGACCATGGCTGGGACAGCTTTACAGTCCGCTCAAACACCTTCAGATAGAGTTCCCTGGCTGTTCTTTCATCCAGCTCAGAGCTGCAGTTCATCCTCCGTTTCTCCTGATTATTCGCCCAGAAATGCTTCAGGCTGGTACCAACGCCCTGGCTTTGGACGCCGTTCACATACCCCGATGCCATCTCGGAAGCCACATAAGGATCCTCTGAAAGGTATTCGAAGTTCCGGCCGCAAAGAGGGGAACGCTTAATATTCACCGCGGGGCCGAGAAGGATGCCCACATCTTCCGCCTGGCATTCATTCGCCAGTGCTTCTCCCACACTGTGCATCAGCTCCCTGTCAAAAGAAGAAGCCAGCGCACAGCCCGCCGGGAAACATACCGCTTTGATACTCTCGTTCATACCCAGGTGGTCTGCCTCCCCTTCCTGCTTGCGAAGTCCGTGAGGTCCGTCACTGACCATCATCTTTGGGATACCATACTTCTCGTATCCTTTTATGTGCCAGAAATCCTCTCCTGTACACATTGCCGCCTTTTCCTCCAGGCTCATTTTTGAAATTGTTTCCTGAATGTCCATACATACTCCTTTCTACGATTGATTTTTATTACTCTGCTGTTGATGAAATAACTATACGGCTTTTTTTTGAAACTGTATTTAATTTCCTTTACCTTTTTTATCTGTTTTTTACCATCTTTTTTGCTCCATTCTGTATTTCCCAGGGAAAATTCCTTTCACCTGTATAGATTCCAGCAAATGTAACCGTTTTTTAGGTTTTTATACATTGGGAATAGCATTCAGCTGCGCATTTATCTGCGCGATTGTTTCTTCCGGCACTAAAGTGAGCTGCAGCATATCCCGCAGCAGCATATTGTTCATCATCGCCTGCATGACCTCCGGTGACATCGACGCTGCCATTTCATTCTGTTCTTCCTGCTTATCTTCTTCCTTCTGCCCCATCTGCGCCATCATTGCCCCAATCATTGTTCCTGCCCGCTCATTTTTCATCAGATGACCCATCGTGCAGTCCACCGACAGATATTCGGCACTATTTCCGTTCGCATACCTGCCGATTGCCGGCTCTGTCATCGCACCGTTTCCAAATGTGCCAAACATATCCTTCAGCCATTCGATACTGTCCGCTACCCAGTGCGGCGCACGGTTACAAATCCGGGTTCCCGGTGTCAGTACACTATCCTCAGCCGTAGAAAAGCCGTGCGGACCATATGCATAAATGTGGCTTTCAAACGAAATATTATTTGCCGCCAAAGCCGTCACAAACTGTAAAGAATTCTCCACCGGTACTGTCGTATCTGTTCTGGTGGCAAACACGAAACAAGGACAAGTATCTTTATCCACCGCGCTCACGATGTCCGGTGCTGTTTTTTCCCAGATATGGGCATTCTCTTCATTAATAACCGGATATCCCAGAATCGCCGCATTGGGGCGATTTTCCGACATGGTAGCCGCACTTGCCGCCAGATGGCCTCCTGCCGAAAAACCGATGACCGCAATCTTGTCCGCATAAAGATTCCACTCTTCCGCCTTCCTGCGGATAAGCGCCATTGCCGTGTCATAGTCATTCAGCGGGTTCGGCCACACTGCATGTTCGCGCAGAGAATAACGCAAAATAAAGGCATGATAGCCTGCTTTCAAATACGGTAACACGATTGGGTCCGCCTCCCGGTCAGAACACATCTGATAACCACCGCCCGGCAGGATCAGCACTGCCGGACGCCTGGGAATATTGGTGAACTCTCCTCCTACCTGCTGAATGTAAGCCGTCAGGCTCACATTCCGTTCCTCGTTTAACATAATTACTTTTGTTTTCATCTTTTCTTTCTCCTGCAGTATTTAACATTCAAATTCAAACGGAATTGCCGGAATTCCCGCCTCGTTATACAGATTTACCAGATACCAGCCAGTTCTGGCAAATGCGATTTTAACCTTTTTGTCCGTATCCTCATCTAATGTAATCAAAAGACGTTCTTCTTCTGCCTTTGCCATAAATGTCAAATCTTCCTCTTCCGTCTCAAATACAGTTTCATCGGCCTGTGCCGTAACTTTCAAAGCAGACAGTTCTTCGCCGGAAACATATAATCCCTTTCCCGCATTTGCAAATGTAACCGTAATCTGCTTTCCGTTTCTCACCGCTGTCTTTGCCACCGGTGCATCGCAGAGGATATCCTCACCGTACACATAATGGCGTGCAAGCAGCGACAAACGTTCACCAACGGTCTTCTTGTCCTTCGGATGAATGTCGCGTTCTTCACCCGCATCAGAGATAGAACACAGATGCGTTCCCTCCACCGTATTTGCCACCTCCTCCTGGCATTTGCGGATGACCGGATAGTGGTTTTCCCATGTATTGAAAAGCCACTTATCATATCCCGGCAGCTGCACGAACAAGAATGGAAGGTTCTCCTGCCACAACGCTCTCCAGTCTCCAATCAGCCCTGTCAGCATATCCTTGTACAACACATTCATTCCCGGTATATCGTCATCACTCTCGCCCTGATACCAGAGGAATCCACGGATTCCATATGGGGAAACGGTTTTCAGCATATGTTCGTAAAGACACCCCGGAATCGTCTGTGGCTGCATCATTTCTGCCATCATCTCCCCGAAATTATCCGGAATGTTCGCAAATAACTGCTTAAGTTCTTCGTCACTTAATGTTCTGGGCATAACTATCTCACTGAACTGGTCAAAAAGATTTCCGCGGTCATTCATCGGATGGTTATGCTGCTGCGCCCAATAGGCCGTCATATCGCGTCCTTCGCATCTCTGCTCATACAGCCGCATCCACGGCGCTCCGACCTGCTCCACCGTCTGTGGATTCATCCATACACTGGCTGTCGTACCGCCCCAGTTACATCCGATGATTCCAACCGGCACATCCAGCACACGCTCCAGCTCCTTCTGGAAATAATATCCAGCCGCACTGAAATAGTCGAGATCTTCTTTTGTCGCCTTGCGCCAGATTCCCATGCGGCTGTAATCAAATTCCTCCAGCTGCCCGTCATAGCATACTTCCGGCACATCATAAAAACGTACGCGCGGATTCTCACAATGCTCCAATGCCTCCTGTTTATGCTTTTCATAACGCATGGCAAACTCCATATTGGACTGCCCGCCGGCCAGCCATACTTCCCCCACTGCTACATCTGTATAAGAAAGCTTCTCTGCCTTTGCACCGCTTTCTCCCTCTGCGCATACCGCTGTAATCCTCAGCGTTTCAGATTCTGCGGCCGTAAGCGGCGCAAGCGTTACGCTCCATGTGCCGTTCTCGTCTGCCTTTCCACTCACACTTCTGCCTTGAATCTCTGCCGTCACCTGTGCTCCCGGCTCTGCTGTTCCCCATATGGCAACTGGCTTCTTCCTCTGAAGAATCATTCCGTTTTGAAATATCGCCGCTGTCTGTAACATGGTTTCTCCTTTCTATACTGTTGGTTTTTATTAATCTATGGTTGATGAAATAACTATACGGCTTTTTCTTGAAACTGTATTTAATTCTCTTTACTATTTTTATCTGTCTTTTACCATATTTGTATTTTTCTTTTTTATGGTCACCTTCTAAATCTCCCAATAGGCACGCATCAAAAAACGCCTGGATTATTCCAGACGTTTTACCATGCATTAAGTTTCCTTTTCTGCTCTATCCTGTATTTTCCAGGGGAAATCCCTTTCACCTGCGTAAATACCTTTGTAAAATAACTCTGAGGCTGCAGGTTCATATACTCTGCAATCCTCGCGATAGATGCATCTGAATATTTCAGAAGATTGCAGGAAATTGCTATCTTCTCCTGCAGGATATATTGGGATATGTTCAATCCTGTATTCTGTTTGAAGACTCTGGACAAATAACTGGGATTGAGAGGAATCTCCTTCGCCACATCCTCTAATTGTATTTTCTCGTAAATGTGTCTTGCGATATAATTCTTGCTCTTTTCCACATAAATATTGGTATTACTGTCATTCAGCGCTGCACAAATCTCTTCATCCAGCTTGCCCATCCCTTTTTCCAGTATCCGGCTCATCTCAAGTACATTTTTTGCCCGGGACAATTGCTGCAGTACAATATCACTAATTTCATATGCCCTCGTTTCCAAAACTCCTGCACGTATTGCGCTTCTTGTGGACAGCGTAATGGTACATACACACATATATTCATACTGCTTCTCATTCTTATCCGCCAGTTTCCCCATGGAATCTATACTAAACTTCTCTTCCTTTCCTTTCTGCATGTATTCTTTATATCTGCCATGTTCAAAATAAAAATGCATCTCCTGTTCCATAGCATAAGAATAATGAAAGTTGTCATTTTCAGAATTTTCAAGATGATATCCTGTCATTTCCTTTTCCAGCGCATGAGTCATATAGTCCTCTGAAAAAATATCGTTTCTCTTTACAGTACGATTTGTCCATATGCTGGTTACAAAAGAACACAATTCTATCATATCTTTTAACCGATACACTGATACAGGAAACGTATCGTTCTTCGGATGATAGCGCTCCAGATACCGGTGAACGGTGTATTCGCTCTTTTTCTCAACACTTACAGGACCCGCGGCAAGAAAGCCTTCCTCTACCCGCACCGCTGCATAATAAAATCCTTCATCAAACATGATACAGCCCTTTTGCCGCTCCGTCCGGAATTCATTTGTTAATCTTTGAAACAACTCCTGGTCACTGCAAAGCGGATCCGTTTCCTTTGTCTCTGGAAAAGGACATTCCAGCAAACAGCCATCCGGGGCAAAGAAACGAAAAAGAATCTTTGTTAATTTATAAATACTCAGTAAAATATATTCCCTATCCACGATACTTCCCTTGAAAAAAGATTTTTTATTAGTGCGTTTCCATCATTTCTGTCCCTGTTTTTTACAGCTATCTTCTCTTCTCATAATTCTTCAGCGCGGCAACCGCCTCCCCTGACAGCGGCAGCAGCGCAATCATATTAAAAATTGTCATAAGACCGATTCCAACGTCCCCGAGATCCCATACAAAAGTGTAGGCAGCAAGTCCGCCGATAAAAAGCATCACGAGTGCAATACACTTGTAAACCGTCTGCGACAGCCAGTTGTCGCCAAACAGATATGCCACATTGGATCTCGCATAAAATAAAATACCGATAAAGGTTGAAAAGCTGAAAAGCAGCAAGATGACTGCGATAAAAACCACACCGAAATCACCGAAATGGTAGCGCATCGCCTCCTGCAGCAGATCCATTCCCGCAAGTCCCTCAATCTGCTTTGCGGGCGCCAGCAGCATGATCATCGCCGAACAGCTGCATATTACAATGGTATCCACGAACACACCGAATGCCTGCAGAAGCCCGGCCTTTGCCGGATGTGTGACATCCGCCGCTGCCGCAGCACAGGGCGCAGAACCGGAGCCTGCCTCGTTGGAGAAAAGTCCGCGCTTTACGCCATTCATCAGCACAGCCCCGAAACCGCCTGCAGCTATCTGCCGCAGCCCGAAAGCCTCGGCAAAAATCCGTTCAAAAACAGCCGGGAGCGCACCGATATTCCGGACAATCACAAAAACCGTCATCAGAAAATAGCATCCCGCCATAACCGGCACAATCACATCCAGCACCTTCACAGTAGCATTTTTGCGCAAAACGATCACCGCCGCCACTGCCACAAGCACTATGGTCGTATAAAGCGGCGGAACAGAAAATGCATTATCTACCGCAGAAGTGACTGAATTACTGATCACCTGGCTGATGCCGCACCAGCA
>DKTR01000102.1:0-680 GCA_002473385.1 Lachnospiraceae bacterium UBA7225 | reverse complement strand
CTGATGCCGCACCAGCAGATCAGACCGGAGATGGCAAACAGCACCGCAATAATGCTTTTGCCCCCTTTATGCTTTCTTTTACGCATCACCATGGCATGAATGTAATACGCCGGACCTCCCCGGTAACCCCCATAAAGGGGATCGCTCTGGCGGTAAAGCTGCGCAAGTGTCGCCTCTGCAAATGCCGTTGAAGAACCAAGCAGCGCCATCACCCACATCCAAAACACAGCTCCTGCGCCTCCCGCCGAGATTGCCGCCACCACACCCACCAGGTTTCCCATGCCGACCCGGGTAGCCGTCGATACAATCAGCGCCTGCAATCCGGAAATACTGTTCTTTTTCGTCTCCTGCTTCTTTTCTACAGCAATGTGCAGCATCTCCGGAAACATACGGACAAGCACGAACCGTGTCCGGAAAGTAAAATAAATACCCACAGGAACAAGAATCAGAATCAGCAGCGACAATCCCGCGCTGCCGCCGCCCGGAAGCGGTATTGTAACCAGATCACCCCACAGAAAATCGTACACCGCCAGTACGATACCTATAAATCCCTGTCCTAATGCCTGAATAATTTCCATATCAAAGAATTCTCCATATCTTCTGTTTTTATACTGCGTATAAAATATAGTATAAACGAACCGGAGCGATTTGTCATCTAAACAATAAAAAAGAATCTTTTT
>DKTR01000125.1:437-20088 GCA_002473385.1 Lachnospiraceae bacterium UBA7225 | reverse complement strand
TTCTACCAATGAACTATATCTGCACAGAAGATTCGTACTCTGACAGTATAGCGCATATTTTTTTTAATTGCAAGAGAAAATTAGTAATTATTTTTCGTGGTTGTAGAATCGTCTGCTTTCTTCCTTTATGCGCTGGCGGAGCTTCTGCCTTTCTTCGGCGAGGCGTGCCTGGATGGCATCGGTGCGTGCCTGCATATGCGGATAGGCATCCAGGATACGTCTGTGCAGCAGTGATTTCTGGGAGAGAATCTGACGAATTTCCCTGCTGATCTGTTCAGTGCTGTCGCCAAGACTTGCCTCACCGACACGGCGCACCATGGAGGTGACGATATGGGAGAAAATATAATCTGTCGCCAGAATTATCAGAAAACAGATGCAGATGATGTAAAGCCTTGTTTTCGGGATACGTGCGAACAGCCCAAACAGTACCGGGATAACCAGTTTCACAATCAGCATACCACCGATACCGAATAAAACACAGTTTCCAATCCAGATGCGTCCCTCCAGATTCATGGGACGCTCGCTGTAATCCCACCAGCGGGCATGGAACATCTTTTCCATGTACCAGCTTACCAGGTATTCCAGAGCGCTGCAGAAAAAGAAGCTGATCAGAAATGCCTCAAAATAGCTGCAGTCGTCGCCTGCTGTGAAATGGACAACCGATGTGACCAGTACGGCACCGGCTCCGTAGATCGGGCAGTAGGGACCAATCAGAAAGCCGCGGTTGATGAAACGGTGGAATTGTATGTATTTCAATGTGACTTCCATGATCCAGCCGGCTATTGAAGACACCATAAAAAGCAGAATGAAATAGCACATAAGCTGGATTGCGGGAGTATTTGCCTGTAATTCCATAAAAATCTCCTTGTCTGAATATTGTATGTATTTGTTTGCACAAAAAGGATTTTATACAGTTTATCATAAATTTGCTGGAAATGCTATCCCTTTGCTGTGTATAGAAACGGAAAATTTAGGTATAATGTTTATAGAACAGACAGGAGGTGTTATTATGGCAAACAGAGGACTCGATTATACAGCACTGGTAATTACGGTTATTGGAGCAATCAACTGGGGACTGATCGGAATTTTCCGGCTGGATCTGGTGCGGTGGATTTTCGGGGATATGACCTGGATTTCCAGACTGATTTATGCGTTGGTAGGTTTGAGCGGGCTGTACCTTTTGAGTTTTTTCGGAAGAGTTGGCAGCAGCAATGAGGCGCATGCATAAAGTGAAATTTCATAGATTTGAATATTCACTGCATGTATAGTGGAAGGAATACACAGGCAGCAGGAAGGAATTCCAGAAAAGCTGCCTGTGTATTTTTATGCATGAAAACCATCAGAAATGGGGGCGTTGTCATTAGAGAAGGATTGATTACGGTGGGCGGAACGCACTGTGATTGAAAGTTCCGAATTAATAAAACAGAAACAAAAGTCAAACATTCTCCAAACAATCCGCTGGTATATTATATCTATCAACAATGAAAGGAAGGAGAAAGCAGGATATGGCAAAATCAAAATTAGCAGAAGCAAATGAAAAGATTGCGGAGGGGGTTACAGGTGGGTATAAAAAGATTGAAGAAGGCGTAGTAGGCGGTTATAAGAAAATAGAGGAGGGCGCAGTCAGCGGATTTAATAAAATAGCAGATAAATTTGTTGATAATTTTCTGACAAAAGAAGGCGAGTCAGTAGAAGAAGCGAAGGCCAGACTGGCAGCGGAGCAGAAGGCGAGACAGGCATCTTCAGATGCAGGAAGAAAGGCAGGACTGAAATAATGAAGAAGAGTACATTTGTATCTATGGTTCTGGGGACAATCGGAGGCATTTTATTTGCACTGGGAATGTGTATGGCGCTGATTACGGAATGGAATGCGTTTAAGCCGGGGGTAATCATGGGAGTAATTGGTCTGCTCGTGCTGCTCATAATGGTTATAGTCTGGAGAAAAATGGAACATAAGGCGCCGATCCGGGTATCCGGTAAAACAATCGGAGCGTTTTTGATCGGAATCGCCGGAGCACTGCTGTTGGGCGTCGGTATGTGCCTTACAATGGTATGGAGCAACATGTTGGCAGGTATTCTTGTCGGCATTGTCGGAATTGTCATTCTTCTCTGCCTGATTCCATTTATCAAAGGATTAAAATAAGGGAAAATGCAGCGGAAAATCTGCTGCATTTTTTTGAGCTGCCATGCATCCGAAGGGAACTGCCGGTGGCAGGTCCTGTAGGTTTTTACATTCCGGATATTCATTACTGACTTTTTGTATTATACTGGAATGGGAATCTCAACGAAATCACTGTATGCGGACATTGGGAAAATACGGCTGTAAAACCGGGAGTTGAAGGGGTGGAAAAGGTTGTTAAAATGGAAAATACCGCTAAAGAAAATTTCCAAAATAAAAATGCCTGTTATTATCTGGTGACAGATATACGGTATGGAGTAAAGGAGAAGGTCAGAACGGGAATCGAGGCAAACCCCTTTACACGCCGCATAGCAGGAGATTACAGATATCGTACCGTTATGTTTGCGGTCCCCGGAATGGCAATGAATGTGATATTTGCCCTTTTTAACGGAGCAATTGGAATTTACAGCCGCTCTGCATGGTATGGTACATTATCTGCTTATTATATTTTGCTAAGTGTGATGCGTTTTCTGGCATTAAGATATAACAGAAAAATGTCAAAGGGAAAGCATAGTGAGGGATTGCTGGCAGAGGAAGGAAAGCGTTATCCGGGATTTTTGATTTATGCGGTTGCTGCCTACACTTTTTACAAAACTATTATTTCTATGATAAATTTAATAAAGGTATGGAAATATAAATCTCCGCTTTTAATGGCGATTCGTGATATTGGTTATATTGATGTATGTGTTTCTGTTCTGTCACTGCAGACAGCAATGTTTGCCGCGTTTGGGGAGGAACAGGAGTCCTTTACAAAATTTATGAATGGGATAACAGGCTCTGTGGTATGTCTGCTGGTGCTGTGCATAGGAATTTACAGCATCCGTTCGGCAGACAGAATGAAAAGGAAATTATCAGATGGTACAGGGAGGTATAGAGAATGATAAAAATACTTGTAGTAGAAGATGATGAAAAGCTGAATCAGATCGTGTGTACTTATCTGAATGACAGTGGCTTCCAGACGAAAGGGTGTCTGAACGCCAATGATGCCTATGAAGAAATGTATAATAATCTTTATAATCTGATTATTTCTGATATTATGATGCCGGGAATTGATGGTTTTGAATTTGCAGCAACAGTCAGGCAGGTAAACTGGACGATTCCCATTCTGTTCATATCGGCCAAAGATGATCTGCCGTCCAAGCAGAAAGGATTTCAATTGGGAATTGACGATTACATGGTAAAACCGATCGAACTGGCTGAGCTGCTTCTCAGGGTCCGGGCGCTTCTGCGCAGGGCGAATATAGAAATGGAAAGGAAAATTACAGTGGGAAATCTTCTGCTGGATGCGGATGGGATGAGTGCAGAAATTGCCGGAGAGGAAATCAGTCTTACGACCAGGGAATTTAATCTTATTTATAAATTGCTGTCCTATCCGAAAAAGACATTTTCCAGAGCGCAGCTTATGGATGAATTCTGGGGTGTGGACAGCGACGCCAGCCTGCGGGCTGTTGATGTTTATGTGACAAAACTCCGGGACAAATTATCAGCGTGTGACGGATTTAAAATTGTAACGGTGAGAAGTCTCGGGTACAAGGCGGTGCTGTTATGAAGGGCAGAGGTGAAAGGGAGTACGGACAGGTGAGGGAGAGCCGGTTCCCATTGTCTTTGTTTGGAATTTTCTGCGGCGTACTTCTTTTAATGTCCGGCATTCATACGGGACTGATTGTCCTTGGAAACCGTATGGAATGGAATATGTGGATACAGATAATTGTACCGATGGTATATTGGGGAATGGTTGCAGTAATCCTTACGCTGTTCACCAGAAGAGAAATCCGCGCGGTTTATGAGGAACCGATGCACAAGCTGGCAGAAGCCACAAGCAGTGTGGCAAACGGGGATTTTTCTGTTTATGTTCCTACCATTCATACCCCGGAAAAGTGGGATTACCTGGATGTTATGATTATGGATTTTAACAAAATGGTGGAGGAACTGGGAAGCATTGAAACATTGAAAACAGATTTTGTGTCCAACGTATCCCACGAAATGAAAACACCAATCGCCATTATTAAAAACTATGCGGAGCTGCTGCAGACAAAACATATTGCGGAAGAACAGAGAAAAGAATATGCAGGAAACATTGAGGAGGCCACTATGCGCCTGTCCGGCTTAATCAGCAATATTTTGAAATTAAACAAACTGGAAAACCAGAGGATTGTGCCGGAAATAGAACCTTACGACGTTTGCAGACAGTTATGTGAGTGTATTCTTCAATTTGAGGATGCATGGGATGAAAAGGAAATTGAACTGGAGACAGAGATGGAAGATGCTGCGATGGTGGATGCGGATAAAAGTCTTCTGGAACTTGTATGGAACAATCTTTTGTCAAACGCCGTTAAATTTACAGAGCCGGGCGGTACAATTACGGTAAAGCAAATATCTGATGAAAAAAATATAAAAGTGACTGTTTCCGATACGGGGTGCGGTATGGAACCGGACAGCGTGAAGCATATTTTCGATAAGTTTTATCAGGGAGATACTTCCCATTCAAAGGAGGGAAACGGGCTGGGGCTGGCATTAGTAAAGCGGGTACTGGAATTATCAGATGGCGACATTCAGGTTTTCAGCGAGAAGGGAAAAGGGAGTACCTTTATTGTGACATTGCAGGTGCTGACAATACACAGGAACGGAAAGGGCGAAACCGAAAATGGAGGAGAAGCATAATGGATAATGTGATGAATAGGAAAAAAGAGTTCATGGCATATGAATATAAAGAGGTATGCGCAGATGGGAGCAGAATTTCTTTTCTTATAGATGGATATGAGAATTTTGGATGGGAGCCGGACGGAAATATTTATGAGAATATGGAAACTGTTTCCAACCTGTATCGTCAGCAAAAAGCGGTCCTTAGGCTGAAACGAAACCGGAAAATTATAAATAAAACAGAGCTTACCCGCCTGCAGAGAAATTTTGAGGCATGTGTGAATGAAATTGAAATGATGGAAAAATCAAAAACATCCAGAGCGGCTATGTATGCACTGATTATAGGGGCTGTGGGAACCGCGTTTATAGCGGGCGCTACCTTTGCAGTGACAGCGCAGCCACCACAGGTGATCTTATGCATACTGCTTGCGATACCGGGATTTACCGGATGGATACTCCCTTATTTTGTCTATAGGAGGGTGCTTGAAAAGCAGACAGAAAAGCTGGATGCTCTGATTGAAGAAAAATATGATGAAATTTATTCTATATGTGAAAAAGGAAACAAATTAATATATTGACAGAATGAAGATATATCGACGAATTCCCCTTTCTATGCTATGATAAGAAATGTATGATTATAGATTGCAGAAAGGGGTATTTTCATGGAAAATACATCCGGTAAAGGAAAAGAAAAAATGGCAGAGATGCCATCAAAACATATTTGTCTTGGTATTCTGGCCCATGTGGATGCGGGAAAGACGACACTGGCAGAGAGCATGTTGTACCGGCAGGGCAGTATCCGCACTATGGGCAGAGTGGATCACGGTAATGCTTTTTTGGATAACTACGAGCTGGAGCGGGCGCGCGGCATCACGATTTTCTCCAAGCAGGCTTTGCTCTCTCTGGGCGATAAAGAAGTGACGATTCTGGACACGCCGGGGCACGTTGATTTTTCGGCGGAGATGGAGAGGACACTGCAGGTACTGGATTACGCTATTCTGGTGATCAGCCAGGCGGACGGCATACAGGGGCATGTACTGACACTCTGGAAACTGCTGCAGCGTTACCGGATACCTGTGTTTCTGTTTGTCAATAAAATGGACCAGGAGGGCGCCGGGCGGGAAGCAGTGCTTGCCCGGCTGCAGGAGCAGCTGAGTGAGCATTGTCTGGATTTTGGCGTGCCGCCTGAGCATTTGTATGAAAACCTGGCGATGTGTGATGAGGAGACACTGGAGCAGTATTTGCAGACAGAAATTGTGACGGACGATGAAATCCGACGTCTGATAAGGGAACGCAGGGTTTTTCCATGCTGCTTTGGCTCAGCGCTGAAAGATCTGGGAGTGGAGGAATTTTTGTCTGTGCTTTCCAGATACACCAGTGTTCCCGTGTACCCGGAAGAATTTGCCGCACAGGTATACAAGGTGTCACGTGATGTGCAGGGGAACCGTTTGACGCATCTGAAGATTACCGGCGGCAGTCTGAAAGTGAAAACAGCACTGGACGTTGGAAAAATCGATCAGATACGCATTTATTCCGGGGCAAATTACCAGGTGGTGCAGGAGGTACAGGCAGGAAGCATCTGCGCCGTAACCGGGCTTTCTGATATTCTTCCGGGTAAGGGGCTTGGCGCGCAGGAGGACGGTGCACAGCCGTCGCTGGAGCCGGTGCTGCGCTACCGGATCCGGCTTCCGGAGGGCTGTGACGTGCATGGAATGCTTGCAAAGCTCCGGCAGCTTGAGGAAGAGGATCCGCTGCTGCGTATTTCCTGGGAGGAGGATGCCGGGGAAATCCATGCGCAGGTGATGGGCGCGGTGCAGATGGAGGTTCTGCAGAGCATCATCAAAGAACGCTTTGGGACAGAGGTTTCTTTTGGAAAAGGAAGCATTGTGTATAAGGAGACCATCACGGAGCCAGTGGAGGGTGTCGGGCATTTTGAACCGCTGCGCCACTATGCGGAGGTGCATCTTTTGCTGGAGCCGGGTGCACGCGGCAGCGGGCTGGTGTTTGATACGGCGGTGAGCGAGGATGAACTGGACAGAAACTGGCAGCGGCTGATTCTGACGAATTTGGCGGAGAAACAGCATGTGGGCGTATTGACCGGGGCGCCGCTCACCGATATGAAAATTACAGTGATTGCCGGAAAGGCACATCTGAAGCATACGGAGGGCGGAGATTTCCGCGAGGCGACCTGGCGTGCCGTGCGGCAGGGGCTGCGCAGCACAGAAAGCATTCTTCTGGAGCCGGTGTATGAGTTTCGGCTGGAGGTGCCACAGGAGAATATCGGACGTGCCATGGCAGACCTCACCAGAATGCATGGCATCTTTTCACAGCCGGAGCAGGAGGGCCTGCTCTCTGTGCTGCGGGGTACGGTCCCGGCGGCATCCGTAGGGGATTATCAGAGGGAAGTGACAGCATACACAAAGGGATGCGGTCATCTGATCTGTTCTCTGAAGGGCTATGAGCCGTGCCACAATCAGGAGGAGATTATTGCGGCCTCCGGATATGATCCGGAAACAGACGTCAGGAATCCCTCTGGTTCGGTGTTTTGTGCGCATGGCGCAGGTTTTTATGTGCCGTGGGACAGCGTGCGGGATCACATGCACCTGGAGAGCCGTTTCCCGGTGAAGGACGTTAAAGCACTGCAGGAGCCGCAGACCGCGCCGGTGCGGGTGAGCAGCAGTATGGCCTCCGGCGGATGGACCACAGACAAGGAACTGGAAGAAATTTTCACCAGAACCTATGGCGCCGGAAAGGAGGCGCGAAGTGGATGGGGACGCAGCCGGTTTGCTCCGGCACCCGCGGCACAAGCGGGAAATGTGAAAAAGCCCCGCAGGGAGGTCCTGAAGGAGGAATATCTGCTGGTGGACGGCTACAATATCATCTTTGCCTGGGAGGAGCTGCGGGAGCTTGCGCGGATTAACATTGAGAGTGCGCGCGGCAGGCTGATGGATATTCTGTGCAATTACCAGGGATTCCGGAAGAATACGGTTATTCTGGTTTTCGACGCCTATAAAGTGGAGGGAGGTACCGGATCCGTACAGAAGTATCATAATATTTATGTGGTGTACACCAGGGAGGCAGAGACTGCGGACCAGTATATTGAGAAGGCAGTACATAAAATCAGTCCGGAGCATCATGTGACGGTGGCTACATCAGACGCTCTGGAGCAGATGATCATCTGGGGCGCAGGCGCTTCCAGAATGTCGGCGGCAGGGCTTCTGGCGGAAATCGACGCGGCATGCAGCGAGATCCGCAGAGATTATCTCACCGGACAGAAGTACACAGGAGAAAAGCTGTTTGACAAGCTGCCGGAGGATCTGGCAGCCCTGATGGAGGATATCCGTCTTGGGAGAAAGAGCTTTTCGGAATAATAAAAAAGGGAAGGAAGACGATAATGAGAGAAGAAATTCTGGAGTATAACAGACAATTTGTAGCTAATAAAGAATATGAAAAATACCGGGCAGGCAAATATCCGGAGAAAAAGCTGGCAATTCTGTCCTGCATGGACACGCGTCTGACAGAACTGCTGCCGGCTGCGCTTGGCATAAAAAACGGCGATGCCAAGATCATCAAAAATGCAGGCGCGGTTGTCACTCATCCCTTCGGAAGTGTGGTACGCAGTCTGCTGGTTGCGATTGTTGAGCTTGGTGTAGAGGAGGTTATGGTGATCGGGCATACTGACTGCGGCGTGCAGCATATTGATGCTGAACTGATTCTTGGCCATCTGAAGCAGCGCGGCATTTCCATGGAGCAGATTGAAATGCTCAAATATGCCGGCGTAGACTTTGAAAAGTGGCTGTGCGGCTTTAACACCGTCCGTGAGTCGGTGGAGGATACTGTGCGTACACTGCAGGAACATCCATTGATTCCGAAGGATGTGACAATTACCGGCTATGTGATGGATACCGAGACCGGAGAGCTATATCCGGTGGTGGAGTGAGCAGATCCCATTCGCGAAGCGAATTTAAGATGGATCTGGGAAGTCAACTGCGAACGTGGTGAGCCATAGATGGAGGAAGTATGGAGAATGCTTCAGCCTCAGACACCTGCTGTCTGAGGCGTGAGAATGTGAAGCAAGAGTGAGCAGATCCCATTCGCGAAGCGAATTTAAGATGGATCTGCGAAGTCAACTGCGAACCGGGTGAGCAGTTGACGAAATATGTCGAATGTTTACGATGAAATCTTCTTGATTATGATAATTGTCTAAAGCTATAATAGCTGTAATGACTGGAAATAATTGGAGGACAAACTGTTGGAAAAATTACATATTGCAATTGCAGACGATAACGAGAGGATGGTGCAGCTGCTGGACAGCATTGTCAGCAGCGATAAGGATCTGGAAGTAGTGGGAAGAGCCGGGAACGGCGAGGACCTTGTAAATATTATAAGACAGAAGGAGCCGGATGTTGTGCTGCTGGATATTATTATGCCGAAGGTGGATGGGCTGAGTGTTATGCAGAAGGTTAACCAGGATACAGCGATCAAGAAGCGTCCGGCATTCATTGTAATCACGGCAATCGGGCAGGAAAAGATCACCGAGGATGCCTTCGAGCTTGGTGCAGATTATTACATATTGAAGCCGTTTGACAATGAGATGGTGCTTAACCGGATCAAGCATGTCCGCAAGGAGCGTGAGCGCAATTTTGCGGAGGTGCGCAAGGTGAACGCCTATGAGAGCAAGAGTGAGTATATGGAGCGCAATCTGGAGACAGACGTGACAAATATCATTCATGAGATCGGCGTTCCGGCGCATATCAAGGGCTATCAGTATCTGCGGGATGCCATTATCATGTCGGTGAATGATATGGAGATGCTGAATTCTATCACCAAGATTCTCTATCCGATGATTGCTAAAAAGCATCAGACGACACCGAGCCGTGTAGAGAGAGCCATCCGCCATGCTATAGAGGTAGCGTGGAGCCGCGGAAAGATGGACACGATCGACGAGCTGTTTGGATACACGGTGAACGGCGGAAAGGGCAAGCCGACGAACTCGGAGTTTATCGCACTGATTGCTGATAAGGTGCGCCTCGAGTACAAGAACCGCTAGGCATAAAGATACAAAAGAGAATGGAGGCAGGGACATGGTAGCAGTTTATTTGTCACCGCTGTATGTGCTGTGGAATATTATCCAGCTTATATGGATTATGCGCTGGATGCAGGCATGCCACGGGATTTTCCGGACGGTGACAGCGCGGACAATTGTAGTGCTGATTTATATGTTTTTTGCGTGCAGTCTGCTGATCGCGTTTTTTCTGCCGGCTTCACGCCTGCAGCGTGTAATGAAGCTGATCAGTAATTACTGGCTCGGGGTGCTGCTTTATATGACAGTGATTATCGGGGCGGCACTGATCCTGCATTTTATCCTGTACCGGATATCCTTCAGGCACAGGGAAGTGTTGTTTTCCGGGCGCGGCTCCGTGATCATCGGGGCGGTCTGTGCAGTGATCGTTATTTCCGTGAGCCTGTATGGGATGGTAAATGCCCGTGTAATCCGTACGACGCGCTATGCGGTGACGGTTGACAAGCCCTGTGGAGAATTAGAGAGACCGCTGCGCATTGCGCTGGTGGCAGATCTGCATCTTGGATATAATATCAGCAATGGCAGTATGAAAACAATGGTGGAAAAAATCAATGCAGAGGAACCGGATCTGGTGGTAATCGCCGGAGATATTTTCGACAATCAGTATGAGGCGCTGGAGGATCCGGAAGAGCTGGTGCGGATTTTATCGGGGCTTCAGAGCCGGTATGGAATTTATGCGTGCTATGGAAACCATGACATCCAGGAGCCGGTTCTGGCAGGCTTCACTTTCGCTTCAAAGGAGAAAAAGCAGAGTGATCCGCGCATGGACGAGCTGCTGGAAAAAGCGGGTATTCAGCTTTTGCGGGACGAGGGTGTGCTGGTTGATAATCTGTTTTATGTGTATGGAAGACCGGATTATGAGCGTCCGGGGCGCGGCATCGAAGTGCGAAAAACACCTGCGGAAATTACGGCAGGAATGGATACCTCAAAACCGATTCTGGTGATCGACCACGAGCCGCGACAGCTGCAGGAGCTTGCTGATGCCGGAGTGGATCTTGATTTATGCGGGCATACGCACGACGGGCAGGTGTTTCCGGCAAATATCATTACCGGACTCATGTGGGAGAATTCCTGCGGCTATCTGAAAAAAGGAAATATGCACAATATCGTCACCTCCGGCATTGGAGTATTTGGTCCATTTATGCGGGTGGGGACAAAATCAGAAATCTGTATGATTGAGGTAAGCTTTGCGGACGGCGTGTAAATTACGCCGTCTTTTTTAGGTGTCTTTTTGTTACTGCTGAAGGTTTTTTTGTTGCTCTTTTGAGAGAATGGGGTTATACTTATTATAATACTACAATATTTTTACGGGAGGTTTTCATGAAGAAGGTACTTTTTGTGGCATCAGAAGGTGTGCCGTTTATTAAGACCGGCGGACTGGCAGACGTAGTGGGATCTCTGCCGAAATATCTCAATAAGGAAGAGTTTGATGTGCGCGTGATTCTTCCGAAATACTTGTGTATGCGCGAGGATTTAAAAGAGCGTCTGAATTATGTGTCTCATTTTTATATGGATCTTGGCTGGAGAAGCCAGTATGTGGGGATTCTGGAAACCGTGTATGACGGCATCCAGTTTTACTTCATCGATAACGAATACTACTTTGCGGGGATGAAGCCGTATGGCAATATTTATGAGGATATCGAAAAATTTGCATTTTTCTCGAAGGCGGCGCTGTCGGCGCTTCCGGTGATCGGCTTCCAGCCGGATATTGTACATTGTCACGACTGGCAGACAGGTCTGATTCCGGTATTTTTAAAGGATAAATTCCATGAAGGTCCGTTTTTTGCAAACATGAAATCAATTATGACGATCCACAATCTGAAATTCCAGGGTGTGTGGGATGTGAACACGGTAAAAAATATCACCGGGCTGCCGGATTACTACTTCACACCGGATAAGCTGGAGGCATATGGAGATGCCAACTATCTGAAGGGCGGTCTGGTATACGCGGACGCTCTCACGACGGTGAGTCCGACATATGCGGAGGAAATCAAGACACCGTTCTATGGGGAAAATCTGGACGGTCTGATGAAGGCGCGTGCACATGATCTGCGTGGTATTATAAATGGCATCGACTTTGAAGAATATAATCCGGAAACAGATAAAATGATTGCTGCAAACTATAATGCGCGTAATTTCCGCAAGGAAAAGATCAAAAATAAAATTGCCCTTCAGAAAGAGCTGGGGCTTGCCCAGAACGAGAAGACGTTTATGATCGGTATTGTTTCCCGTCTGACCGATCAGAAAGGTTTCGATCTTATCAATTATATGATGGAGGAGATGTGCCAGCAGGATTGGCAGATTGTTGTGCTTGGCACCGGTGAGGAGCGCTATGAGAATATGTTCCGGCATTTTGCGTGGAAATATCCGGACAAGGTGTCGGCAAATATTTATTATTCTGAGGCAATGTCTCACAAGGTTTATGCTTCATGCGACGCGTTTCTTATGCCGTCACTCTTTGAGCCGTGCGGTCTGAGCCAGCTCATGAGTCTGCGCTATGGCACGCTGCCGATCGTGCGTGAGACGGGAGGTCTGAAGGATACGGTAGAGCCGTACAACGAATATGAAGGCACCGGTACCGGCTTCAGCTTCCGGAATTACAATGCGCATGAAATGTATAACACCATCCGTTACGCACACTCGGTTTACGTAGATAAAAAACGGGAGTGGAACAAGCTGATTGACCGTGCGATGGCTGCAGATTTTTCCTGGAAGACATCGGCGGATCAGTATGCGGAGCTGTATAACTGGCTGTAGGTTTTCATTTTCAAAAAAACGAATAAAATACCCTTCTTGCTGGCATAATGGTAATGTAACGATATGTTGACAAGGAGGGCTTTTTTATGGCAGAATTATCTGAACTTGATTTGCAGAATCTGCGCCATCTGATTGGCGGATTTTCTACCACACACTGTAAGATGACGGCATATGCCTCACAGGCAACGGACCCGGCGGTAAAGCAGTTTTTCCAGAAATCTGCGCAGAGCGCGATGGAATCCAAGCAGCAGCTTATGGGATTTTTACAGTAGGAGGGAAGCAGTCATGGACGAGAAAACAATGGTATCGGATACCCTTGCAGGTATCAACGGAGAATTAGTACGCTATGGGGAAATGATTCCGCAGACGGAGAACAAAGAGCTGAAACAGACGCTCAAACAGATCCGCAATCAGTGCGAGATGTCCCAGGAGGAAATTTTCCAGATCGCAAGAAGCAAGCAGTATTATGTTCCGGCGGCAAAAGCAACTGCCGAAGAGATCGCGCATGTAAAATCCATTCTGACGATGGGCTAAAAACATGATTTAAATGTAAACAAAGATGGCACAGGTTTCCCTTGCTTATTGTGGAAATCTGTGCCATACTGTACATATGGGGGAAGGTATTTTTAAAGAAAGGGTGACTATATGAAAATACGGAAAAAAACAGGGGTGTTTGTAGTATTATTTTTCATGTTGGCGCTGCTTCCGGCGATGACAGTCAACGCGGGCTTTCGTAAGGTAAAAGTAAAGGAAAACGGAACATATCGCTATTATTACCGGTATTATACGTCGAAAACCCATTATTTAAAGGGGACGAAGACGACGAACAATGCTGCGGCATATAAGCGCTGGGTGTTTAAGAATATCAAAAAGAATGGAAAAACGTATACATATTGTTTCGACGAAAAGGGATATATGCAGGTAGGCTGGAAAAAGCTGACCACGAAAGCCTGCAAGGGTGTCTGGTACTGGTATTATTTTGACAGCAGCGGGCGGATGCTGAAGAACCGGACGAAAAACGGGCATTATCTGCAGAGTAACGGCAGGATGCTCACAAATGACTGGCACAACGGCATCTATTACGGCGGGGACGGCAGTGCGGTGGCAGGCTACCGGCAGGATGTGAAGAACGGCTTCCGGAAGACGAAGAAAGGCACAAAATACATGCAGGCGGATGGCACTTATGCCCAGAAAAAGTGGGTGTGCATCAAAGACAGCCTTGGGAAATACAACTGGTATTACTTTTACAGTAGCGGTTATATGGCGAAAAATAAATGGGTCGGTTCCCGTCATGTGGATAAAAACGGCAGGCTGGATAATATGAGGTCATAGGAATAGGAAAGCAGAGAGTGTATCACGCAGTGGATGAAGGACTCTCTGCTTTTTATATGGCTGGTAATAAGGAGATTCGGCGTACAGTTGTCATGCTACACGGTATGCGACAGGGCTTTACGGATACTGTGTACTGCCAGCAGGAAAGTGACGAGCTGGTTGATGAGCATACCGGTGAAGTAGCCGCTGATACCGAAGGCGGGAATCGCAAAGACGATGAAGGCAATGCGGATAGTGACGCCGGTAAGGTTATGTACGAGAACCTGCGAGGTTTTTCCAAGCCCGTTCAGAATGGCAAAGAGAGCGGGATTCAGGTACATCAGCGGACAGATCCAGGCGAGTGCGCGGATGAAGGAACCGGCGAGTTCATTGTGGAAAAGCAGGTTTCCGGCAAAATTGCCCAGAAAGAAAAAACCGAGAAAACAGCAGATACCTAACGCAAGGCAGGACAGACAGAGCTTGCGGATAGCGGCTATAATGGCGGAGAGCTTTCCGGAAGCCTGCGCCTCCGAGATGACCGGCAGCAGCATGGTACAGAGTGAGGAGGTCAGTGCGGATGGGAACATAATCAGCGGCAGTGCCATGCCGGTGAGCACGCCATAAACACTCAGAGCGGCAGAAGCTTCCAGACCGGAGAGACGGAGCTGCAGCGGGATCAGCAGCGCTTCAATGCTCTGTAGGACATTGACGAGCACGCGGTTCAGCGTGAGCGGCACTGAGAGTATCAGAAGCTCACCTGTATAATGCATGATAGAGTGCACCGGCTGCGGCAGAGGCGGCTGGGCGGAAAAATGAATGGTCAGTGCTGTTGCGGAAAAGAGCGCGGCAAAAAATTCCTCCAGGATAATGCTGTAAACAGCAATCGCGGGGGTGATGGCAATGCCCTTTTCTGTCCAGATACTGCAGAGCAGCATGACGCTGCCCAGACGCACCAGATGCTCCAGCACTTCTGCTATGGCGGGTATTTTTGCCTGTTTCAGGCCATAATAATATCCGTTAATACAGGCGTGGAGGGAGCCAAAGGGCACGGCGTAGGCAAGCAGCCGCAGCAGCTCAGAGCAGCGCGGTTCCCTGACAAATTCTTTCGCCAGCAGCGCATGAAAACGGAGCAGCAGAAAGGACACTCCCAGGGACAGCGAGATGGAAAGAATCATGCCGATGTGGAAAATCCTGCGTGCTCCGCCGCGGTCGCCGGAGGCTGTTTTTGCGGCGACAAACCGTGAGATGGAAGTCTGAATGCCGGAAACTGTCAGGGAAAAGGACAGCGCATAGAGCGGAAAAATAAGCTGATAAATTCCCAGTCCTTCTGCACCGATTGTGCGGGAGAGGAATATTCTATAAAAAAAGCCGATAATCCGCCCGGCAATTCCGGCGGCAGTCAGCAGGGCAGCGCCCTTCAGAATAGTATGTTTCTGCAGCATAGTAATCACCATGAAGAGTAACCTTTTTTGCAATATATTCAAATATGTGCCTTGACAGAACCGGAAATGAGTGCTATATTCTTTTTGAATAAATCCGAGTGATTTAGTCGGGTTTAAAAAATAAAAGGATTGAAGGTGGCAGCGTGAAACTTTCCACAAAGGGCAGATATGGGCTGCGCGCATTGATCGACCTGGCTCTGTACTGTGAGCAGGAGGCGGTTCCTATTAGCAGTGTGGCAGCGAGGCAGGGAATTTCGGAAAGCTATCTGGAGCAGCTTTTCGGAAAGCTGCGCAAAGCCGGTCTGATTGTCAGCGAGCGCGGTGCGCAGGGCGGTTACCGGCTTGCAAAACCGGCGGAGGAGATTTCTGTGGGAGATATCCTGCGTGCGCTGGAGGGCAATCTGGAGGCTGTGGAGTGTCCGGGACTGAAGGAAGAGACCGGGTGCGAGGGTGCAGACTTTTGTGTAACCAAATATGTGTGGCAGAGGATCAATGAAAGTATAACAGAGGCTGTAGATGAAATAAGACTGGATCAGCTGATCCGGGAGAGCAGAAAGGCACAGTGCAAAAGCGGCTATGTTGCCGCAAAATGTGAGAATTGAGGTGGAGAATATGAAAAAAGTCATTTATCTGGACAATGCGGCGACCACAAAGACAGCGCCGGAGGTTGTAGATGCCATGCTTCCATATTTTACGGAGCTTTACGGAAATGCGTCTACTATTTATGAACTGGGCGGAAGCAGCAAAAAAGCAATGAACGAGGTGCGGGAGACTATTGCAGATATTCTGGGTGCGCAGGAAAACGAAATTTATTTCACGGCAGGCGGCTCGGAGTCGGATAACTGGGCGCTGAAGGCGACGGCAGAAGCGTACCGTGCAAAGGGCAATCACATCATTACTTCTAAGATTGAGCATCATGCGATTCTGCACACCTGCGAATATCTGGAGAAAAACGGATTTGAGATTACCTATGTGGATGTGGATGAAAACGGAAAAATTAAGCTGAGTGAGCTGAAAAAAGCTATCCGCCCAACCACGATTTTAATTTCTGTCATGTTTGCAAACAACGAAATTGGTACGATCCAGCCGATAAAGGAAATCGGTGAGATTGCCCATGAAAATGGCATTTTGTTCCACACAGACGCGGTGCAGGCGTTTGGACAGCTTCCAATCAACGTAGACGAGTATCATATTGATATGCTGAGCGCGAGCGGGCATAAGTTAAATGGTCCGAAGGGCATCGGTTTCCTCTATATCCGTAAGGGAGTGAAGATCCGTTCCTTTATCCACGGCGGAGCGCAGGAGCGCAAGCGCCGCGCGGGTACTGAGAATATTCCGGGCATCGTTGGACTTGGCGTTGCAGCCAGGCGCGCGGCAGAGACAATGAAAGAGCGTACAGCAAAGGAAATCGCACTGCGTGACCATCTGATCGATCGTGTAATGAAAGAAATTCCCTATACACGGCTGAACGGGGATCGCATCGATCGTCTTCCGAACAATGCAAATTTCAGTTTTCAGTTTATTGAGGGAGAATCGATGCTGATCATGCTGGATATGGAGGGCATCTGCGGCTCCAGCGGTTCCGCATGTACATCGGGAAGTCTTGATCCGTCGCATGTGCTGCTCGCTATCGGGCTTCCGCATGAGATCGCGCACGGATCGCTGCGCCTGACCCTTAGCGAAGAGACGACGCTGGAGGACATTGATTTTGTAGTAGATACGATTAAGAATATAGTAGAGAGACTGCGCAGCATGTCTCCGCTTTACGAAGATTTTGTGAAAAAACAGGCAGTAAAATAGGTTTTAGTGTGGATGAAGGAGGAAGAAAAATGTACAGTGAAAAAGTAATGGATCATTTCCAGCACCCCAGAAATATGGGAGAAATTGAAAACGCCAGCGGTGTAGGAACCGTGGGCAATGCAAAATGCGGCGATATCATGCGTATGTATCTTGATATTGACGAAAACGGTATTATTCAGGATGTAAAGTTTAAAACGTTCGGATGCGGCGCTGCTGTGGCAACCAGCAGCATGGCAACCGAGCTTGTGAAGGGCAAAAATATCCAGGAGGCTCTGCAGGTGACAAACAAAGCAGTGATGGAAGCTCTGGATGGGCTTCCGCCAGTGAAGGTACACTGTTCCCTTCTTGCGGAGGAAGCGATTCATGCGGCGCTCTGGGATTATGCGGAGAAGCACGGCATTAAAATAGAGGGGCTTCAGAAACCGAAATCCGATATTCATGAGGGCGAAGAGGAAGAAGAGGAAGCATATTAATGCGTCAGGCATCCTGTACGCAGGCAAATTTGGACAGGCAGGATAACACGATGAAGAAAAAAGTAGTTGTGGGAATGTCGGGGGGTGTTGACTCGTCGGTGGCAGCATGGCTTTTAAAGGAACAGGGCTATGATGTGGTCGGCGTGACCATGCAGATCTGGCAGGATGAGGAAGCGCAGGTGCAGGAAGAAAACGGAGGCTGCTGCGGGCTGAGCGCCGTGGAGGATGCGAGGCGCGTTGCGCAGACGCTGGGGATTCCGTACTATGTGATGAATTTTAAGACGGAATTTAAAGAAAAGGTGATGGATTACTTTGCGCAGGAATATCTGTGCGGACGGACACCCAATCCCTGCATCGCCTGCAACCGCTATGTGAAGTGGGAAGCGCTCCTTCAGAGAAGCCTTTCTATTGGTGCAGATTATATTGCTACCGGGCATTATGCGCGTATCCGGCAGCTTCCGGGCGGAAGGTATACGATTTGCCGTTCAGCGACCGCTGCAAAGGACCAGACGTATGCGCTTTATAACTTAACGCAGGAGCAGCTCGCGCATACGCTGATGCCGGTGGGAGAGTACACGAAGGATGAAATCCGTGCTATTGCGGAAAAAATCGGGCTGCGTGTCGCAAACAAGCCTGATAGTCAGGAAATTTGTTTCGTGCCGGATGATGATTATGCCTCTTTTATTGAAGCTTATACCGGCAAAAAAATGCCTGCCGGTAATTTTATAACGGCTGACGGCTCCGTTCTCGGACGACACCGGGGGATTACACATTATACTATCGGGCAGCGGCGCGGGCTGCATCTTCCGATGGGGCACCGTGTTTTTGTGACGGATATCCGTCCTGAGACGAATGAGGTGGTGGTCGGGGAAAATGAGATGCTTTTTAAACGTCACCTGGCTGCAAATAAGCTGAATTTTATGTCAGTGCCCGGAATTAATGGAGAAACGCGTGTAACGGCGAAGATCCGCTATAATCACAAAGGCGCGCCGGCGACGATCCGCATGGCAGATACAGACATCGTAGAATGCTTTTTTGATGAACCGCAGAGGGCGATGACACCGGGACAGGCTGTAGTCTTTTATGACGGAGAAAACGTCCTTGGAGGAGGAACAATTCTATGAGTATTCTGACAGACTGCCATTTGCACAGCAGCTTTTCCGCAGATTCTGATACGCCGATGGAACGTATGATAGAAAGAGGACTTCAGCTTGGGCTGCAGACAATGTGCTTTACGGAGCATATGGATCATGGGATGCTGGACAACGGCGTTTCGTTCGAAGTGGACACGGATGCATACCGGAGAGGCTTTCTGGAGCTGAAGGAAAAATATCGTGGGAAGATGGAACTGCTCTTTGGCATTGAGCTTGGGCTGGAAGCACAGCATGCCGGTTTCTTGAGAGAATATTCCGGCACATGGGAGTTTGACTTCGTCATTGGCTCTTCTCATACGGTAGAGGGAAAAGATCCGTATTTTGCGGATTTTTACGAAGGACGCACGGAGGAAGAGGCATACCGGACCTATTTTGAGACGATCCCGAAAAATCTGTCTGCGTTTTCTGATGTGGATACTTATGGACATCTGGATTATGTGGTGCGCTACGGTCCGAACAAAAACAGGCAGTATACTTATGAAAAATACCGGGATGTTCTTGATGCGGCGCTGCAGTCTCTCATCGGACACGGTGTCGGGCTTGAGATCAATTCTGCGGGTTACAGGCAGGGGCTTGGTAATCCGAATCCCTGCATGGATATTATAAAAGCATATCGCCGGATGGGCGGGGAAATCGTCACGGTTGGTTCGGATGCACACGCACCGGAGTGGATTGCCGGGGAATTCGGGTGTATCCGCGAACTGCTGCTGGAATGCGGTTTCCGCTATTACGCTGTTTTTCGCGAAAGAAAACCATATTTTTTGCGATTATAAAAAATATGTCTTGAATTTTTGGGACAAATTGGGTAAAAT
>DKTR01000125.1:0-149 GCA_002473385.1 Lachnospiraceae bacterium UBA7225 | reverse complement strand
TTTTTGGGACAAATTGGGTAAAATGACATTAAGGTTGACGTTTCTTTAACAAACTGAGAAACGGTAACATTCTGCGCATTTGTGCAGACAAAAATATTATTTATATTTTTAGGAGGAATTGCGATTATGGCAGTAAAAGTAGCAATCAA
>DKTR01000092.1 GCA_002473385.1 Lachnospiraceae bacterium UBA7225 | reverse complement strand
ATCTCACATGAATTTCGGATATATTTAACAAAAATAAGATAATGTTTAAAATTGAAACATATAGAAGAGGAGAAAGTGTTGAAAAATAATTTTATATCGTTTATTTTAGTTACAGAACAATAAATTATGCATGAAGGAGCACAAAGTTGGTTAAGGTATTAATCATTGCAGATGATGTAACAGGAATGCTGGATACCGGTGCACAGTTCGCGCAGAGGGGAATCCGTACAGAAGCTTTGATCCGAAAGCCGACTGTGGAAGAGCTAAGGCAGAGTGAAGCTGTCGTGGCCGTTTTCAATACAGGTACGAGGCATGCTTCAAAGGAGCAGGCCTACAAAATGGTATATGAGATTTCCCGGATTGCGGTGGAAGCCGGAGTAGGCATTCTGTTTAAGAAAACAGATTCCGCACTGAGGGGAAATACAGGCGCTGAGCTTACGGCTCTTATGGATGCGGCAGATGAGGAAATTGATTTTTTTCCGGCATATCCTGATGCCGGAAGAACTACTGCAGGGGGCATCCAGTATGCGGACAGTATTCCTATAAGTGAGAGTGTATTCGGAAGGGATGAGCTGAATCCTGTGACGGATTCCTATATACCCCGTATTTTGGGACAGACCTCCCAGGTTTCTGTAAAGCTGGCACAGAATATTGATGACTGGGAACCGGGAAATAAAGAAAAGCGGATCACAGTCTTTGACGCAGAAAGCACCGGAGAGTTTCATCAGATCGTGGAGCAGTATCTGAAAAAAAAGAGTCCCCGGCTTCTGGCAGGATGCGCCGGTCTGGCGCATGAACTTGCGGAACAGCTTTTGCTTCCGGCAGGCGGACAGCCGCAATTTTTGCAGACCGGCCGGATATTTGCCCTGTGTGGCAGTTCAAATCCCATTACAAGACAGCAGATGGACTATGCGCAGGAGCACGGCTATGAACGGTTTACGCTGAAGCAAAGCGATATGTCAGGAAAAGAGCAGCTTCCAAAGATACGAAGAGCCTGCCTGGAAGGAAAATCTGTGATTGTAGATATGGAGTATCTTTCCCCTGAAATAGCAGAGCAGATGGGCATTACCAAAGAACAGCTGGGAAGCCTGATTGTGGATTCGGTCAACCGGATACTAATACAGTGTATGGATGTACTAAAGGAGCATATCCTGTTTCTGACAGGAGGGGATACACTGGGCGGATTTATTCGTCTGAGCGGTTGTGAAAGAATCCGGGTACTTGGAGAATATAGTCCGGGTATTGCGATGAACATCTTTTACATAAGAGGAAAAGAGGTATACACAATCTCCAAAAGCGGGGGATTTGGTAATAAAGAAATACTGATTCAATTATCAGAGAGAAAGGAGGAGAAAATTTATGAAAGGAAAAATTAAGCTGAATTTTATATTCCCGGTGGTGACGGCTATCCTGTCCGTCGTATGGATGTACAAAGGTCTCTTTGAATACGGGATGTGGGATGCGGCTTCCACAAGTCCCAAAGACGGTCTGTTTCCGTTCATTATCGCGGCAGTATTGCTGATTGCAAGTATCTTCAACATAATCAGCAGCTTTAAAGAAAAGCCGGTGACGTTTGAGAAGAATGCACTGTATCTGGTTGCAGCCCTGGCTCTCGTTTATTTCTTTACAGAGTATATTGGGCTTCTGCCGGCGCTGTTTATCTTTTATGTTCTGTGGCTGAAGCTGTACGCGAGAGTTGACTGGAAGACAACGATTATTGCGACAGTTGCTCTGTTTGCGGTCGTTTATTTTGGCTTTGCAGTCGGATTACAGATCCGTTTTCCGCAGGGACTGCTGTTTGAGATGCTGTTAGGATAGGAGGAATTACGAAGTGGAAACATTATCTTATTTATTCTCAGGCTTTCAGACCGCTCTGACCTTTCAGAATATTGGTGCCGCAGCCTTTGGCGCGGTTCTGGGTATTATTGTCGGAGCGATGCCTGGTATTGGCTCGCTGGTTGGCGTGGCATTGCTGCTGCCGCTGACCTATGCATTTAATCCGACTACGGCCATTATTATGCTGGGAGCCATCTACTATGCAAATATGTTCGGAGGAGCATTTAGCTCCATCCTGATTAATGTGCCCGGTGACGCGCCGGCTATCATGACTGCACTTGACGGATATCCTCTGGCGAGGAAGGGAAAGCCTGGAAAAGCGCTGATGACATCAAATATAGCGTCCTTTGCAGGCGGTCTGCTGGGTATGATCGTTCTGACTTTCTTCGGACCGGCACTTGCGCAGTTTGGTCTGAAGTTTGGGCCGGCGGAAATGACGACGCTGATGCTGGTGGCCCTGAGCTCCATCAGCTGGCTGATCGAGGGAGACGTGATGAAGGGTCTGGCAGCCACCTGTATCGGTATTTTGATCTCCACCATCGGAATCAGTACCAACACCAGCGCGGCCCGCTATACCTTTGGTGTGGTACATCTTTTAAGCGGCATCAATTTTATCCCGCTGGTGGTAGGATTTATTGGAATGGCGCAGGTATTTAATCTGTTAGGGCAGCAGGAACGGGAAAATGATCTGGTGGTGAAAAAGCTTGGTATTAAGGATTGCAGGCTGGACAAGGAGGACGTGTCCCGTATGGTGGAGCCTACCATCCGCGGCGGTCTGCTCGGTTCTGTAATCGGATTTATCCCGGGTGCCGGTGCTACCATGGCTTCTATCGTAAACTATACCATACAGAAAAAGTCTAAGAGGAATAAAGAGAAGCTGGGTACCGGAGCCATTGAAGGTATCGCAGCATCTGAGGCGGCAAATAATGGTGCGGCAGCAGGCGCCTTTGGTCCTCTGCTGGCTCTTGGTATACCGGGAAGCGGAACGACGGCGGTACTGCTGGGCGGTCTGATGATGTGGGGTCTGCAGCCTGGACCGAGACTGTTTACAGACTCTCCGGACTTTGCATGGAGCCTGATCTCATCCCTGTATGTGTCTAATATTATTGCCTTGATACTGGCGTTGGTGATGATTCCTTTCATCATGAAGGTAATCTGCATTCCAAATAAGATCCTGATTCCGACAATTACGGTGATCTGCTTTGTGGGTTCCTATGCTTCCACCACATCCATGTGGGGTGTGCTGATCATGATTATCGGCGGCATCCTGGGATATGTGTTCCAGAGATACGGATACTCTGCATCGCCCATGCTTTTAGCAAGCATTTTGTCTGTTACCTTCGAGGTAAATTTAAGAAGAGCGCTGAATATTTCCGGCGGAAGCCTGTCTATTTTCGTGACAAAGCCGCTGTCCCTTATTTTCCTTCTGATTTTTGTGGGACTTCTGTTCAGCCCGGTTATAAAAAAAGCATATAGAAAATCAAAAGCTCAAAAAGCTGAAAAATCAGCTTAAAAATAAAAAATCAAAATAATGGAGGTATGAAAAATGAAAAAGAAACAGGTAGCTTTAGTGATGGCAGGAATTTTTGCAATGGGAACTATGCTGACAAGGGCAATGGCGGCAGAGGCGGCAGAGAGCACGTCCTCCTTTGTTCCGGATAAAACCATTCAATTTAACGTAAGCTCCAAGGCAGGCGGAAACTCTGACCTGATTACCCGTACCATTACGGACATCTGTACAAAAGAGGACCTGGTTCCGAAAAATTTTGTGGTAAACAATAATACAGACGGCGGCGGAAATATCGTCAGAATCGAGACCCATGATACAAAGGATCCGGATCATACCCTTCTGTGCTTTAGCTCCGGCGATATGCAGTCCATGCTGGACAGCGATATCGGACTTACAGTAGAGGATTTTGCGCCTATCGCCACCATGGCAGCGGATAAACAGTTAATTTTCGCAAGCCCGGACGGCAACTATTCCAGCTTTGAAGACATTATGGCAGCGATAGAAGCAGGAACTAAGATCAATGTAGGCGGAACCAAGAGTAATGAAAAGGTTGTATTTGATATGTTTGCGGAAGAGATTGGGAAAACGGATATGTTCAATTATATGTTCTATGAGTCTTCTGCAGAATCCATTACCGCGTTAATGGGCAATCACATCGATCTGGCTATGGGTTCTCCGGCAGCGGCTATTTCTTATGTGGAAAGCGGAGATATCATTCCGGTTGTAGCCCTGTCTGACGAACGCTTCGTGGCTCCTCTGGACGGCGCTCCGACTATGGTAGAGCTGGGATACAATGTAGTGCAGAGCCCCATGTGGAGAGGTATCCTTGCTCCGGGTTCCATGAGCGAGGAAGCGCAGCAGTACTGGAGTGATGTATTTGCCCAGGTATGCGAGACCGAGGCATGGCAGGATTACCTCAATAACTATCTGCTGAGCCCGTATTACAATGATCTTGAGACGACCAGACAGATCATGTTTGATACGGAAGCGGATTATCTTGCAGGAAAAGAGTAAGGTAGTTTCTATAGTATTACATATGCTGTAAGTACGTGGGTGGCTGTGTTCCGATCTGAGCTTTGTGCTATGTCAGAATAGCAGCCGCTCTTTTTTCTAAAAACAGAGTATATTTTGGAGGTGTCAATCAATATGTTTAAACCTGTCGTATGTGTATTGCTTGGAGATGCATCCGGCGTTGGTTCTGAGATTGTTGTAAAAGCATTTTCAGAGGGAACCGCACTTCTTGATGAGGCGAAGGTGGTTCTGCTTGGAGATGTAAGAGTGCTTGCACGCGCAGAGCAGGTAGTGGGAAGAAAGCTTGCTTATGAGCTGGTCAGCCCGGAGGATATCAGGGAAAGCAAAAAAGCTCTCGTTATGGTAGATACCGGAAATATTGATCCGGCAAAGGCTCCCTATGGAAAGGTGAGTCTGGCGGCAGGCACTGCCGTGGCAGCTGATATTAAGACGGTCTGCGGCTTTTATATGAAAGGCTATATAGATGGAATCTGCTTTGCACCGTTTAATAAAGAAGCCATCCGCCGTGCGGGTAATGATGTTGCAAGTGAGCTGGAGCTTTTCAGATTGAACTGTGAAAAACTGAATCTGCCTCTGGACGGAGAATTTGGTGAGTTAAACGTGGTAGACGGGCTCTGGACTACCCGTGTGACCAGCCATATTCCGCTGACCCGGCTGGGAGATTATCTGACCTTTGAAAAGATTATGTCTACCATCCGCCTGGCGGATAAATCCTGCCGTGCTGCGGGAATTGAAAACCCGAGAATTATGGTGGCGGCTTTGAATCCTCATTGTGGTGAGGGCGGTCTGTGCGGAGACGAGGAACAGACTATGATAAAACCGGCCATGGAGAAAGCCAGAGAAGAGGGCTATCAGATTGTGGGAATGTATTCTCCGGATACCATATTTGTACACGCTTTCCAGGGAGAAGCGGATGTGGTCGTTACGATGTATCATGATCAGGGACAGATTGCGTTAAAGCTGAAGGAGTTTTCCCGTGCAGTGACGATTCTGGCCGGGTTCCCGATGCCGGTAGGGACCCCTGCGCACGGAACAGCTCATGATATTGCCGGAACGAACAAAGTGAGCGAGAGTGCATTTGTCACTGCTTTTGAAATTATTGCACGTCAGTCTGCCAATGGAATAAAATAATATACGGGAGGAATAAAGATGCCGCAATGGTTAGACGATGCTGTATTTTATGAAATATATCCCCAGAGCTTCTGCGACAGCAACGGGGATGGGATTGGCGATATTCCCGGAATTATTCAGAAGCTGGATTATATTAAGGAGCTGGGATGTAATGCCATCTGGATGAATCCCTGCTTTGATTCTCCGTTTTATGATGCGGGCTATGATATCCGGGATTATTATAAGGTGGCGCCCCGTTACGGGACGAATGAAAATATTGCCACACTGTTTGAGGAGGTTCACAAAAGAGGGATGCATATCATTCTGGACCTGGTGCCGGGGCATACCTCTATCGAACATCCCTGGTTTAAGGTGTCCGCTTCCAGCATGAAAAATGAATATACGGAGCGGTACATCTGGACACCCTACCGGAAGATAAAACCGAGGTTCGACCAGCCGGGAGAAAATAATTATAATATCCGGGGATTTATTATCGGCTTTGGCAAAAGACCGGGCTGCTGTGCAGTTAATTTCTATTCTACGCAGCCGGCGCTGAACTATGGATTTTACAGGATTGACGATCCCACCTGGCAGTCTCCTATGGATGCTCCGGGACCTGTGGCTACAAGAGAGGCTCTGAAGGATATTATGAGATTCTGGCTTCAGATGGGCTGCGACGGTTTCCGCGTGGATATGGCCGGGGAGGTTATCAAAAATGACCCGACCCAGGAGGGAAATGTTGCACTCTGGAGAAATTTCCGGGATTTTCTTGATGAAGAGTTTCCCGAAGCGGCTATGATATCCGAGTGGGGTTATCCTATGTATTCTATCCGGGGCGGTTTCCATATGGATTTTCTGTTAAAGAGAGGAAAACAGCATTACTGGGAGCTGTTCCGCTCCGAAAAACCCTACTTCTCAAGAAAAGGAGAGGGGGATGTACTCCAGTTCGTGGAAAACTTCCAGAAGGACTATGAGGAAACGAATGGGAAGGGTCTTATCTGTGTGCCATCGGGTAATCACGATATTAGCCGTATTACAGAAGAACTGGATATGGAAGAGATTAAAATTGCATTTGCTTTTATTTTATCCATGCCAGGAGCGCCCTTTATTTATTATGGCGATGAAATTGGTATGAGAAATATGGCCGGTCTGGATTCGGTAGAGGGCAGTGAAGAGCGCACGCAGAGCCGTACTCCCATGCAGTGGAGCAGAGGGCTGAATGGAGGATTTTCATCGGCGGGACCGGATAAGCTCTATGCACCTATGGATCCGGATAAGGATCGTCCGGATGTGGAGACACAGATGAATACGGAAGGCTCTCTGTGGAAGGAGGTACAGCGTCTCATTGCGATCCGCCGGGAACATCCGGCTTTGCAGTCTGCAGCTCCGATACAGTTTGTATATGCCAGGAGAAACAGCTATCCCTTTGTGTATGTGCGTGAATGTGAAGAAGAAAAGATTCTGGTTGTAATAAATCCAAGGGATGAGGCAGTGACCTGTGAACTTGCAGAGGAGTTTGATGCTGCAAAGCTTATTTATTCTAATCACAGGGAGGCAGTTCTTGAGGGCAGAATTTTAACAACGCCGGGGGCATCAGCCACCTTCTTTCAGTTATCATAGGAAATGAGACGGATGCCTGTTCATAGCAGATATCTTTCATTATGGAGGAAATATGAGGATAGACAGCAGGAAATTATCAAGATTAAATCTGACAGAGGTCCGGCCGGAGGGCTGGATGAAACGTCAGCTGGAGATACAGATGAACGGACTGAGCGGAATACTCTACGAGATGTGGGACAGTGTGGGAAGCTATTCCGGATGGCTTGGAGGAACCGGCGAGAGCTGGGAACGGGCGCCTTATTATCTGGACGGTCTGATTCCCCTGTCTTATTATCTGAAGGATGAGAAACGCTGGGACATCTGCATGCGTTTTGTAGAATGGACTCTGAACAGCCAGACAGAGGACGGAAATTTCGGTCCGGTCACAACCAGGAGTGATTACTGGTCACGCTACGCCATGCTGAAGGTGCTTATCCAATATTACGAGATTACCGGGGACGAGCGCGTTCTTCCTTTTGAGAAGAATTATTTTGCTTATGTGCTGCGGGAGGTTAAAAACCGTCCTCTTGTGAACTGGTCCCGGGCAAGAGTTCCGGACCTGTTGTACTGCATGAAATGGGTCTATGAAAAGACAGGAGATGAGTCCATACTACAGATGGCAAGGGAGATAGACGGTCATTCTCTGGACTGGATTTCGTTTATGGATATTCTGCCTTTTCCAAGACCGACATCCTATTATATGACATGGGAGAATATTGAAAATATCAATCACAATGAGCTGGACAAGATCGTGCCTTTCCATGCTACTCATATTGTAAATGTGACTATGGGACTGAAGCATCCGGCTCTGCACCAGTATTTCTTCGGAGATATTGATGGAGCGGATATTACCAGGAGAGGGATTGAACAACTTGAGCATTATCATGGGACTGCATCCGGATGCATCAATGGAGATGAGCATTTGTCCGGTCCTGATCCGAGACAGGGTGCAGAGCTCTGCTCTGTGGTGGAGTACATGTTCAGCCTTTCCGTTATGCTGGAGATTTTCGGGGATACCGCTCTGGCGGATAAGCTGGAGAAACTTGCATACAATGCCCTTCCGGCTACAATCACGGAGGATTATATGGCGCATCAGTATCTCCAGCAGGCCAATCAGGTGCAGGCAGATATCCGGAAACGACCCTGGTATAACAACCGGAATGATGCTTCCATATTCGGATTAGAACCGAATTTTGGATGCTGTACGGCTAATATGCATCAAGGCTGGCCGAAAATGATAAATGCTTTGTGGTATAAGGAGGGAGAGGATACCCTTGTTTCTATGGTTTTTGCGCCCAGCCGTGTGGAGACAGTAATAGGGGGCGGGAGAGTGTGCGTGTCTCTGAAAACGGAATATCCGTTCAAAGATACCCTGCGCTATTGTTTCGGCTGTGTTCCTCCAGAGAAACTGACCATGAAGGTGAGAGTCCCGGTCTGGTGTAAGCAGCCGGAGGTAAAATGCCCGGGTGCGGAAATTGCACAGGATGAAAATGGTATGATTGTTATCACAAAGGTATTCTGCGAGGGGGATGAGATTTGGATCCGCTTCCCCATGGAGGTCGTATTCTCCCATTGGTATAAGGACAGTGTGGCGGTGGAACGGGGACCGCTGGTCTATGGTCTGGATATTAAGGAGCGCTTTGAAGTCATAAAAGAGGTGGCTGGCGTGAAGGACTATTGTGTATATGCAGAAAGTGATTGGAACTATGCTCTTTCTCTTCAGAATGAGATAAAAGTGGAGGAGTCGGAGCTGGAAGCAGTGCCGTTTAATAAAAAGAGACCGCCGGTCAGAATTCACATGAAAGGGAAAAAGGTACCCTCCTGGAAGCTTGAGAACGGCAATACTACTGAGATACCGGATAAGCAGGAGATTGTGGGAGATACCGGGGATGTCAGCCTGATACCTTTTGGCTGTACGAATCTGAGAATTTCACAGTTCCCCTGGTACTGATTATGGAAAGGAGCTGCGATGAAACGATATGGAAAGATTCCTTCCTTTGAAGGGATATTAGATGGAAACAGAGTCATCTGGGAAACGGAAGGCGAGCTTGTATATATGGAACCCTACGGAAAGAACGGGATCCGTTTCCGAAGCAGTGCATCGCTTCATATTGATACGGAGCTTAACTGGACTCTGCTGGATCCCGGAACAGGGGATGATGCGAAGGTCGCGGTAGAGGAAGACCGTGCAGTACTTATTAATGGAAAGCTAAGGGCGGAGCTTTTGGGAGATGGGACTGTTATCTATAAAAACAGCAGAGGTGAAATTCTGCTTCAGGAGGAATGGCTGGATAAAAGGTATGGCACCGCGCCTATAAGAGGGGCCAGGGTCTACGACCATATTTCTTCGGACGCTTTTAAAACCGACCTTTTCTTTATGGCAGACCCGGAAGAACATTTTTACGGCATGGGACAGGAAGCTCACGACTGCATGGATTTAAAGGGAACGACGATCGAGCTGTTCCAGAAGAATACCAAGTGTACGATTCCGTATTATATGTCCAGTAAGGGCTATGGGTTTATCTGGAACAATCCTTCTATCGGACGGGCGGAGCTGGCGGCCAATCATACAGTGTGGCACAGTGAGGCATGTAAGCAGATTGACTATATTGTTATCGCCGGAGATTGCCCGGAGGAAATCAACAGAAGCTATACAGAGATAACCGGACGGACGGATATGCTCCCGGAGTGGGCAGCAGGCTTCTGGCAGAGCCGTCTGCGCTACGAGACCCAGGAGGATGCCCTTAAGGTTGCCCGGGAGTACAAGCGCAGAGGAATCCCTCTGAGCGTGCTGGTTATCGACTATTTCCACTGGCCCAGGCAGGGAGAGTGGAAATTTGATGAAAAATACTGGCCGGATGTGGAAAAGATGTGTGCCGAGCTGGAGGAAATGGGAGTCCACGCCATGGTGTCTGTCTGGCCTACTGTGGATCCGAGAAGTGAGAACTTTAATACCATGAAAAAGAAGAACTACCTCATTAAAGCAGAGCGGGGAGTTTCTGCTTTCTTCATGATTATGGGACCGGAGAGCATATTTGACGCGACTCATCCGGGTGCCAGAGATTTTGTCTGGAACTGTGCAAAAAAGAATTATTATGATAAGGGCATCAGAATGTTCTGGCTGGATGAGGCGGAGCCTGAGATGCGTCCCTACAATTTTGACAATGTACGTTATTATGAGGGAAACGGTCTGGAGGTCAGCAACATCTATCCCTACTATTACGCAAAGGCCTTTTACGACGGGATGAAGAAGCAGGGGCAAAATGAGATCGTGAACCTGGTGCGCTGTGCATGGCTTGGCTCACAGCGCCTGGGTGTTGTACTCTGGTCCGGGGATATACCATCGGATTTTGATTCCCTGCGCTGCCAGATCAAAGCAGGATTGCATACAGCTATAAGCGGGATTCCATGGTGGACTACGGATATCGGAGGCTTCTTTGGAGGAGATCCGAAGGATCCGCACTTTGTAGAGCTCCTTCTGCGCTGGTTCGAGTACGGGACATTTTGTCCTATTTTCCGGCTTCACGGAAAGCGTCTGCCCTATGACACGGTGAATAAACAGACGGATTATGATGCATTTTTGCCTACCTGCGGAGAGAATGAACTGTGGAGCTTCGGGGAAGAGGCATACGGGATTATGAAAAGCTACATTATGCTCCGGGAACGGCTGAAGCCTTATATCATGAAGCAGATGGAGAAGGCACATGCCGATGGAACTCCTGTTATGAGACCGCTATTTTATGATTTCTATTTGGACAAAAAAGTGTATAATATTGGTGATGAGTATATGTTTGGTCCGGATATTCTGGTGGCGCCCGTCATCGAGGAAGGAGCCCGGGCGAGACAGGTATATTTGCCGGAAGGCTCTTCCTGGTCGGATGCCTGGAACGGCAAGTGCTTCGCCGGAGGTGTGCAGATAAAGGCGGAGGCTCCCATTGGACGGATACCGCTCTATTTAAGGGATGATGCCCGCCTGCCCATTATAGAATGAGCCAGGGGACAAATTAGAGAGTGCGAAGCACGAAAAAATCGGCGTCGGGCTCATTTGCCGGGCAACTCATGGAATAGCGAAAGGAAGGCTTGCAGCATATGAAGCAGGTGGATTTTGAAAACGGAAGGATAGCACACAATATTGCACGGACAGCGTTTCCCATGCTGATTGCGCAGGTCTTAAGCCTGCTTTACAGCATTGTGGACAGAATATATATCGGAAGGATTCCCGGAGAAGGGACAAGCGCCCTCGGTGCGGTAGGTCTGTGCTTTCCTGTTATTATATTAATCACCGGTTTTACGAATATGTTTGGCATGGGAGGCTCCCCGCTCTTTTCCATGGAGCTGGGAAGAGGAAATAAGGAAAAGGCGGAAACCATCATGAATACGTCTTTCCGGCTGCTTGTGGTGACGGCGATCGTTATCATGGCGGTGGGAGAGGTGTTTGCAAAGCCGCTTCTTCGCCTGTTCGGGGCTTCGGATAATGCTATCGGTTATTCGGTAGTTTATCTGCGTATCTATCTGACGGGTACGCTGTTCTCCATGGTTACGACAGGCATGAATCCTTTTATTAATGCCCAGGGATTTCCGGGAATCGGCATGCTGTCGGTGGTCGTTGGGGCGGTGCTCAATCTGATACTGGATCCGTTTTTTATCTTTGTGCTGAAAATGGGAGTCAGCGGAGCGGCAGTGGCTACAGTGATATCCCAGGGCTGCTCTGTAATCGTGGTGACCCGATGTCTCTTTGGCGGAAAGCTTGAACAAAGGATTCATTTCCGGAAAATGTCCCGGCTCCGGGATTATTTTCCTTTCACCGGAGACATTGTGGGTCTGGGGACAGCTCCCTTTATCATGCAATGCACGAACTCTCTGGTACAGATTGCCTGCAACAGTGTGCTGATGACCTTCGGCGGGGAAATCTATGTGTCTATTATGACAATCGTCTCCTCTGTGCGGCAGATTCTGGACACCCCGGTCATGGCGGTGGTGGAAGGAACCTCCCCTATTATCAGCTATAATTACGGGGCCAGGCGTGCCGGGAATGTGCGCAAAGCCATTGCTATCATGATGGCTGTCTCGGTTCCTTATACCTTTATTGTATGGATCATGATCCTCTGGAGACCGGAAATGTTTATTTCCATATTCAGTTCAGATAAGACACTGCTCTCGGATGCCATTCCTGCACTGCACCTGTATTTCTTTGCGTATATCTTCCAGGCTTTGCAGTACAGCGGGCAGACCGTGTTTAAGGCGCTGAATAAAAAGAAACAGGCAGTGTTTTTCAGCCTGTTCAGAAAAGTAGTTATGGTCATCCCGCTGACGTATCTGTTCCCCTATGTGTGTGGATTCGGGGCCGAAGGGGTATTTATGGCTGAGCCTGTGTCCAACATCGTTGGAGGGCTGGCCTGCTTTATTACCATGCTGTTTATTGTGCTGCCGGAGCTTAAAAGGATGGATGAATGAGATCGTACATAGTTTTTTAAAATTGCGCGGAGAATGCACAGCACGGAGCATCTGACTTTCATGAATGGTGATGTCTGCGTCAGCAGACATGTCCGTTTACTGCCGTATTCGTTCCACTACGCTTTCACGGTGCATTTTCCGGAACTGGGATTCTGGGATTGCCCATGCAGTGAAGAGCAATACCGGAATCATCAGCAAGAAGGGAAGGAAGGCATAGAAAGAAATCGATCTATCTGTAAATCGTCTGCTATACAGAAGGGTGAGGAAACCCGCTGTGATTACAGCACCGCCGAGGTAAAAAATACCTTCCAGAATAAGCATTCCCAGAAGCTGCCTTTTTGTCATGCCGACTGCTTCTAAAAGAGCCAGTTCTTTTTTCCGGCTGATCAGGGAAGTGGCGGTGGTGTTGTAAAAATTCATAATGCCGATGAAGGCGAGCACGAGGGCGAGCAGACCGCCGATAATGTAATATTTGCTGACATACCGGTCAAAATCCTTCTTTAAGTCAAGAACGGAAGTGAACTGAAAGGCGTTGTCTTCCGGCAGAATAACATTTTCAATATATTGCTGAACATTTTTTTCCTGCCCCGGTATGGCGTTTATAGCGGCGCGCATAGCATAGTTATTTCCGGTGCAGGCAATGTATTCGGAAGCGGGCACATAAACCTCTACGGAAATCAGATCAGTATACGGATAGCCAAGCAGTGTCGGAAGCGTTGCTTCCTGCAGCACTTCATAAGTCTTATTTTCACCGCTCTGATATGTCATAGTAAGAGAATCTCCCTTTTTATAAAAATAATCTGTTTCTTTTGTATAGTATGTGTCAGGATAATTTGTAATCACATATTGTCCGCTCTGAAAATCTTCCCAGGAAGCAGGTTCCCCTCTCCATTTGAATTTATCAAAAATTGCTTTGGAAATTCCCATATAAAGAACAGGAATCTGATTGGAGGTCCGGATTTCCTGCCAGGTATCGTTCCAGTCGTAGCCCCACTGATCGAGGTATTTATTTGTGATACCCTCATATGTTTCACGAAGCTGCTCCGGCATAGAGAGCTGTTCCCTGGAATAGTAGGTGTAACCGGTTGCTTCTGCGCAGGGACAGGTATCCAGTGCCTGGTGTATGTCGGGTGAAATAGCATTAAGATCCGCAAAATCCAGGGTGGAGGTTATTTTGTCAAGCTGAAAATCTGCAGCGAGATAGAGATCCTGAATGTCCTCAAAATCCTGGAGACTGATAAGAATTCCGGTAATATTCAGGATTGTGAGTGAAATGGCAATGGATAGCATCACAATGATTCCCTTTTTCCAGCTGCTGCGCATGTTCTGCAGCGCCATTCCCATGCAGGAGACCGAAAAATTTTTTTTACTTTTCTTTTGCGTCTGTGTGTTTTCTGCCAGTCTTAGCGCTTCTACAGGAGAGACCTTTGCCACAATACGGCATGCCTGCAAAATAGAGAGATAGACCGTAAGAAGCGAAAATATCGCTGAAAAAAGGAAAATAAGGGGATGGGCAGTTGTCACCGTTTCCGTTTTTTCGTTCAGTGAGGCAATCAGAACAGGCACAAGCAGGACACCGGCCGCATAACCGGTCACAAGTCCGACAGGAATGCCGGTTATGGACAATATAAATGCCTGCATACGCACAATTTTCTTTAGCTGTTTTCCGGTTGTGCCGATATTTTTCAGCAATCCATAGGTACGGATATCATTTTTCACCGAGATATTTCGGGCGCTATTATCATCACCTGCGTGAAATTCAACAAGATAGGGAAATCTTGCGTCTTCAGAAATTCCAAGAAAAAGATCTTTGCCGTATTTATCTACAAATGAAGCATCTTTCAGCGCTGTCTCTGCCCGCTGTCCTTCTTCTTCGGAAAGCTGCTGGATTATGGCATGAGAATCTGTGATATATTTCTTTTTGTCTGTTTCCAGCTGCGTGAGGAACATGGAGCAGGTGCCGGTAAAGAGTGTAGTGAACAGCAGGGATGTTAAAATAATTGCCAGAATAGCAATGGCATTTCTTGCCCGGTTAATTTTTAAAAATTTTTTCGTGATAAGCCATAAGGTGCCCTTGTTTTCTACTTTTACCATGTGCGTCACCCCCTGTAGATGCTGCCTGTCTGCCGGCTGCTGCTTCCGGGGCAGGAAGAGCTGTCTGATATAAGATGACCGTCTTCGATGCGCAGGATGCGGTCAGCGAGCTGTGCAATTTCTTCATTGTGGGTGATCATAACAATTGTCTGGGAAAATTCCTCACCGGTAATTTTAAGAAGACCAAGCACATCTTGACTTGTTTTTGAGTCGAGATTTCCTGTCGGCTCGTCCGCAAGCAGGACAGCCGGCTTTGCCGCCAGGGCACGGGCGATGGCAACACGCTGCTGCTGACCGCCGGAGAGGGCATTTGGAAGACAGGAGAGCTTTTGTTTCAGCCCGAGAATTTCTATGATCTTTTGCAGATAGTTTTTGTCCAGCAGTTTTCCGTCCAGTTTTACCGGAAGAATGATATTTTCCCAGACATTCAGCATAGGAACCAGATTATACATCTGGAAAACAAAGCCAATGTTGCGCCGGCGGAAAATGGTGAGCTGTTCATCAGTCATGGCGCCAAGCTCCTGTCCGTCTACAAAAACCTTACCGGAGGTAGGAACATCCAGTCCGCCGATCATATGCAGCAGTGTGGATTTTCCGCTGCCGGAGGTGCCGACAATTGCCGCAAATTCACCTTTATCTACGGTCAGATTTACATTTTGCAGTGCATGGACAGCCGTCTCGCCGTTTCCGTAAATTTTGGATAACTGCGTTGTTTTTAAAATATTCATAAAAACCTCCTTTTGTTTTATGAATATAGACTAGCATGGGAATATCTCCGGAGGGTTTCGTAAAGATTACAGTTATGAGACATTTGGCAGAAATATAGAGAACACAGATCCGGCGCCCTTTTTGGAACTTGCTTTTATGTAACCCTTCTGCATGCGCAGGATCTCTCTGGAAAGATAAAGCCCGATTCCGGTGCCTGGTTCGTCTGCAACATCAATGCTCCGGTAAAAACGCAAAAAAATGCGGTGAAGTTCTTCTTCGGCAATGCCAATGCCATTGTCTGCGATATCAAGACGGGTAAAAAAAGAATATTTTTCGGAAGAAACGCGGATCCATCCGCCTGGCTTTGTATATTTTATGGCATTATCCAGAATGTTTCCAACCGCTTCGCGTGTCCATCTCAGATCAAAGACCGCAGAAAGAGAGGAAGGTATAATTTCAAGGGAAATCTCTTTTTCTTCCGTTTTTGCCTGAAACTCCTGGCAGAGTGCATCAAAAAGCAGTCCGATAGACGTTTCTTTCGGATGAACAGAGATGATGCCGTTTTCCATGTGTGATAATTTTACCAGCGACTGAATGAGAAAATCAAGTTTTTCTGTCTGTTCGCAAATGGTGTCGATTTCTGCGGACTGTCCGTCTGTCTGTTCTTTTAAAAGCTCGGCATACAGTTTTATATTGGAAATTGGCGTAAGGGTCTGATGAGCAATGTCGGAGATAAGAGTTTGAATAATCTTTTTTTGCTGGCGGCGGGTTTCGGCAGAGAGCTGGCTGTCACTTAAAACCTTTCTCAGACTGTTCTCCAGCGCGGAATATTTTGTTTCGGAAATTTCACTGCGCTGCAGAGTGCCCGCGGCGGCATCGTCTGCCATTTTCTGCAGACGGTTCAGAAGTCTTTTATCACGATGGGTAAAAAATGCATACCAGAGCGCTCCGGTAAAAATGCACATAATAATGAGTGATAAGATAATCAGCATGTGATATAGTTCCTTTCTGCAGACGAGGCGCTGCTCAGACCGCCCATGTATAGCCGATGCCGTAGACCGTTTTGATGTAAGCGGGATTTGTACTGTCATCCTCCAGCTTATCACGCAGCCGTTTGATTGTGACAGTCAGAGCGTGTCCGTCTACATATTCGGTATCGCCCTGCCAGACGGTGTCGATCAGATAGCTTCGCTTGATAGTTGCGCCTTTATTTTCCACAAGGATGCGCAGCAGCCGCTGTTCTGTTTTACTCAGTTCAATGTGCTGTCCGTTTTTGGAAAACAGCATTTTATCGAAGTCAAATATAAATCCGTCAATAAAAATCCTGCCGTCTGTTTTTGTGCGCTCCCGCAGCTGCACGGCGGCGCGCGCCCGCAGAACCATCAGACTGAACGGTTTTGTAATATAATCGTTTGCTCCGGCTTCCAGCCCGGTAACGATATCAAGTTCCATATTGTTTACGGTGATTAATATAATGGGTGTCTGGCTTTTGACCCGGATTTCTCTGATAAAATCAATACCGCTGCCATCCGGGAGATTGACATCCAGAAGAATCAGATCCGGGCTGTTTCCCTTCAGACACTGTCTTGCCTGCGCAAGCGTGCGGCACGAAAAAAGGTGCGCCCCGGTTCCTTCAGTGAAAGACAGATGCCCTCGTTTAGTTTTTTATCGTCCTCAATGACTGCGATTTTTATGTCCATAAGCAGTACTCCTCCCGGTTCCGGAATCATGATACAATTTGTCCCTTGGCTCATATCATAGAATATAAATAGAATTTTGACAATGTTTTTTCAGTGGAAATATATAGTTGACAAACATACAGCAGGATGCTATTATGTCGTTAGACGATATGTCGATGCTCGACATATCAAGGGGCGACATATCAAAAGGAAAACGGACAGGGGAAAGAAAATTGGAGCAGATCATTAAAAAATACATTCCAATGACAGAAACTACCTATTACACGCTGCTTGCTCTGAAGGAGGAGCGGCATGGGTATGCTATTATGCAGTTTGTCCGCGAGCTTACGGAAAACCGGATTCACATGGGCACCGGCACGCTTTATACAATGCTTGGACGGCTGGTGGAGGATGGGATGATTGAAGTCGTCTCGAATGAGAACGGAAAAAAAGTATACCATCTGACACCAATGGGGGAAGAAATTCTGAAAATGGAGCTGGACCGCCTGCGCAGACAGCTCAGAAACGGGGAGGAAATATATGGGACAGACTGTTCGTAAGACCAGATTTATTATGAGTCTGATGCGGGAAAAGTTCTGGCTGGAGGAGATGGCGCAGCAGGGTCTTTTTTTGAAAAATATCAATCTTGGCGTTATCTATACCTTTGAAAAGAGGGAACCGCAGCGGCTTGTCTACGATGTAGACCGGTTTGACCTGCCCAAATATCCGGTGCTGAAGGAAATACGGGACCGGGAAATGTTTGTGTCGCTGGCGGAGGAGATGGGCTGGCAGGAAATTACACATGATGAGGATATGAACTATTATTTCTGTAAGCCATATGAGGAAGACGGTATCAATGAAATGTATGATACGGAGGAGGAACGGCGTGTACATGCTTTGAAATACCGGGACAGATACCGCCATGCGGCGCAGGTGAATTATAAGTGCGTGCTTGTTTTTGACTTTCTCATGCTTGCTTTGGCACTTATATTGAAAAGTCCGCTTCCTTTTATCCTGGGGTTTGTGTGGAGTACGATCATTATGGCGTTTGGCTATTGGTGTGAAGGCATAGCACAGATGTGTGAAAGGGAGTTTCGTATGGGTGCGCAGGAATGGCTGCGCGCAAATGGGAAAAAGAGCAATACAAAAAAGGAATACCGTCTTTTTCTCACAACGAAAGGACTGACAAAATATTTGCAGAAGCAGAGCAGGAAGGGCTGGCATATTATAAGAAGCAGTGCGATGTGCTACAGCTTTGAAAAGGGACCGCAGGAGTCACTGTGTTATACTGTGGATTCCAGGGCAGCGGTAAACAGGAGAAGACGCGCCAGACATCTCAGAAAAATAGGGGATGGAAAAGATATCAATCAGCAGAACAACGACTGGCAGGTGGAAAGTGTAAAAGAGGCAGAGCAAAATGGCATGGAATTCGTCTGTGCTTATGCGAACAATCAGATTTTATACAAAAGCATCCGGCAGGTCGATTTTGGTAAAAAGAATATGTTTTTATACTCATGGTTATTATATTGGGTGGTTTTTGCTGCAATTGGTTTTATTTTCGGGTTTATTACGGGCTTTATTTCTACATAGGAGAGGCAAGCGTGAAACACATGACCTTTTGACCCTGACATCATCAAAATATTTACAGAGAGAAGAGGAGAAAAATATGAGTCTGGTTGTTAGAAATCTATCAAAGAAATATGGAGAAAAGACAGTTGTAGACAATCTGAACTTTGAAATGAAGGGACCCGGCGTGTTTGCACTGCTTGGTACGAATGGCGCGGGAAAAACAACATCGATCCGCATGATGCTGAATATGCTGTCGCGGGATGGCGGAGAGGTGCTCTGGAATGGGAAACCGCTGGATACAGCGACCTGTAATGTCGGTTATCTTGCGGAGGAACGCGGTTTATATCCGAAATATACGCTGATGGATCAGCTGATTTATTTTGCTGCACTGCGCGGTATTTCAAAGGAGGAGGCGAAGAAGCGTATCCGGTATTGGGCGCATCGTCTGGAGGTGGAGGAATATCTTTATCCCGGCGCAGATCCGGCAAAGCAGGCGGAAGATACCGCATCCGGCGGAAAATCATCTTCAGAGAAAAACCCGGAAAACAAAAAGCGCGCAAAAAAACAGGTGCCGAAGAAGGCGGATCAGCTTTCCAAGGGCAATCAGCAGAAGATTCAGTTTATGACGGCGCTCCTGCCGGATCCCGATCTTTTGATTCTGGATGAGCCGCTTTCCGGGCTTGATCCGGTAAACACGGATCTGTTTAAGAGTATTATCCGGGAGGAGATAGCCAAAGGGAAATATCTGATAATGTCCAGCCACCAGATGGCAACGGTAGAGGAATTTTGCACCGATATTATCATTTTAAACCGTTCAAAAACTGTTCTGAAGGGGCATTTGAATGACATAAAAAAGAGCTACGGCAGAATCAACCTCTCTTTGAAAACAGAGACGGATGTGAAGGATCTGATTGAAAAGGCAGGGCTCACGCTCGTTACAGAAAAGGAATGTGAATATCAGCTCCGTGTTTCAGGAGAAGCGCAGGCAAATGCCTTTCTGAAGATGCTGATTGAACACTCTGTCAGTGTCATTACCTTCGACCTGCGCGAGCCGTCGCTGCATGAAATATTTGTGGAAAAAGTGGGTGATGCACATGAAGATTAGCAGAAAAGATTTTACCGGAACCGGCAAGGTGTACTGTTTTACGCTTAGTCAGATGCTAAAGGGAAAGGCAAATGTTATCACACTCGTTATTCTTCTGGTTCTCGCCGTTGTCAGCATACCGGTGATGACGCTTTTGATGGGCGGAGAGAAAACGGCATCTTCAGATATTACATCTGTTTATGTGAAAAATGACACCGGATATCAGCTTGCGCTGGAGGATGTGCCCATAATAAATGATGCTTTTGCAGATACTTCTTTTACGGAGGTGGCGGAAGAAAAGAAGATCGGGGACATCGGTGCATCGGAGATGTATCTTCATCTGGACAGAAAAGCAGACAGCTTTGAAATAGAAGCAGTTACAGCAGAGACGAAGAGTTTTTCGGACGCAGAGGTTACGCAGTGCACAGAAATTTTTTCTATGCTGCTGGATGAAGCGCGTTACGCACAGCAGGAGGCAACACCGCAGCAGATTGCAGTCCTTACCGGAGGATATAGTATCAGGACGGAAACTGTTTCTGAATTTTTAGAGAGCGGGGAAGAGGAAGACAACTTTGATGCTAGATTCGGCGTACAGATGGCATATTCTATTTTTGTGCTGATGCTTTGCACATTTGTGTCTTCTTACATTATCCAGAAGGTAATTGAAGAAAAGGCATCGAAGCTGGCGGAGCTTTTGATGGTGAGCGTGAAGCCGTTTGCCATGCTGCTTGGCAAAATTCTTGCCGTTATGACTTACGTATTCGGGCTGATTGTCTCGCTGATTGTGGTGATAGGAGGCTCTTATATGATTACCGGACGGTTTATCGATACATCCGTTATTACTGAGCAGTTTGCCGCAATGGGAATCAACGCGGAAAGCTTCCGGATTTCTCCGGCGGCAGGGCTGGTTCTGTTTGTGTCAGTTCTGCTTGGTTATCTGACTGTTTCCCTGTTCAGCGGGCTGATTGGCACCGGATGTTCTACAACGGAGGATGTGGAGCCGGCAAATATGACAGTAGTAATGCTTGTGCTTATTGGTTATCTGGCGGCGGTGATAGCAGTCGCCGTGGATACGCCTGCAATAAATACAGCCGTCACTCTTATACCGGTGGTATCCATTTTCTGCGCTCCGACATACTATATTACAGGGAGCATAGGGATAGGTATGGTTGCTTTGTCATGGCTCATACAGCTTATAGTCATTGTGCTTCTGGCATATGTGTGCGCAAAGGTATACCGTGATCTGATGATGTACCGCGGAAACCGTCTGAAACTGGGCGGATGGATGGCAATGCTCGGCTGGAAACATACAAAGGAGGCGCATTGATTATGAAGAGTATAGGAAAAATTTTTTCATTTACTTTTATGCAGCATGTAAAGGGAAAGGGCTACCGCAATGCGACGATTATTGGGATGCTGCTGTGCTTTCTTCTCCCTGCTCTGATCATGCCGGCGGTTGAATATTTTGGAAAAGAAGAGCATTACGAGAGCAGGATTACAAAGGTGTATGTGATTGATGAAGAGCAGAACCTGGCGGATTATAGTTTTTTAAACAGCGCCGATCCGGAGCAGTTTCAGAATGTTACTTATGAGATGGCTGACAGTGTGGAGACAGCAGCAGAAATGGCATCCTCCGATGGCTATGCAGTACTTCTTGTGGTAGGAAAGCCGGATGATAGTTATCAGATTTCTGTGCTTCTTCCGGAAGAGACAGAACTGGTGCAGAAGGATGCAGATGCGTATGAGAAATTTATTGACCGGTATTTCCGCTATGTCCTGATACAGAAATCACAGCTTGCATATACCCAGATTGCCGAACTTACCATGCCGATCGAGGTTTCTGTGCGCGATACGGAGGCATTGGAGGGAGAGACTGACGAGTATGCAGCGGCACGGGAAATTTTTGCGGTAGTGCTGCCGTATTTAAATATAATGGTGCTGTATTTTATGATTCTTGCGTATGGACAGGGAACGGCAAACAGTGCTATTATGGAAAAGACATCAAAGCTGATGGATTTATTTCTGGTATCGGTGAAGCCGGGCGCGATGCTTCTCGGAAAAGTATTTGCGACTGCAGCAAGCGGGATTCTGCAGCTATTTTGCTGGATAGGCGGTCTTGCAGGCGGCTTTGCACTTGGAACGGAGCTTGTAAAGTGGATAAATCCGCAGTCAGATATGGCAATTCTGCAGCTTTTTGATGCATTTGGCGAATTTTCCGGGATGTTTACAGTGTCCGGTGTTATACTTGCGCTTTTGATGCTGGCAGCGGGACTTCTGCTTTATTGTTCGCTGGCGGCGATCGGGGGTGCGATTGCAGAGAAACCGGAGGATCTATCCAGTACGAATATGCTGTTTGTTATGGTTTTGATTATTAGTTTTTTTGCAACCATGTATGCGGGCGGTACAGGTGCTGATGTGCCATGGGATGCAATCACCTGGCAGGTCTGGATGCCGTTTACAGCAATCCTTGTTACACCGACAAAAATTCTGCTCGGCGGTATGACAGTACCCCAGGCGCTCGGTTCTCTTGGAATTGTTGTGCTTACGGCGGTTCTGGTGACGTTGCTTGCCGGAAAGCTTTATAGGATGATGTCACTGTACAAAGGAAATCCGCCGGGACCGGCAAAGCTGCTGGAGATGCTGAAAAATGAGAAGTAATGCTTAAAAGGGTATGGGGCAGAAGCAGCCGCCCCAATTTTTCAGAATAGGAGTATGTGAAATGCAGTTGGCGATGATATCTGCGATTGGTGTGGGCGGAGCTACGATTATCGGGGTTCTTCTGGGATTTTTGTTTCGGAAGATTCCGCATGAGCTTAACGATGGAGTACTTGGATTTGCAGCAGGGGTGATGCTTGCTGCGGCAATATTTGGTCTGATTGTACCTTCGCTGGAGTATGGAAACGTCTGGGTTACCTGCGTTGGTATTCTGGCAGGGGCGGTCTGCCTGAACTTTGCTGACAAACTGACACCGCATCTGCATCGTATTACCGGGCTGGATCAGGAAGCGCATGCGGATAAGCAGTCACATTTAAATAAGGTGATGCTTTTTGTAATGGCGATAGCGATTCATAATCTTCCGGAGGGGATTGCAGCCGGAGTGGGGTTTGGCGGTGCGAATATTGGTAACGCAATCACAGTTGCGGTCGGCATTGCGCTGCAGAACATACCGGAGGGAATGGTGATCGTATCGCCGCTGCTCCTTGCAGGTGTTCCTGCAAAGCGGGTGTTTTTCATTGCCTGCTTCACTGGTGTGATAGAGATTATCGGAACGATGCTCGGGTATGCGGCAGTAACGGTAGCCAATTTCATTCTTCCGGCGGCGCTTGCATTTGCGGGCGGCACTATGATTTATGTTGTCAGTGACGAGATGATTCCCGAAACTCACAGCCACGGCTATGAACGTCTTGCAACTTATTCCATGCTGGTGGGATTTATTCTGATGATATTGATGGATCATTATATATCATAGAAAAAACTGTAAAGTAGAATTTGTATTTGTGGCTTCTGCGGCACAATTGTGTTGCAGAAGCCATTTTTTGTTTCACAAGAATCTTACTCCCATTTTACATTTTTATGATAATGAACTTTACATTCACCTGTTAATCTATACGTGCAGGGCAGGAGAAGAGGAACCCTGGTAAAACGAAAATTCTTGATAAGATGAGGAGAAAAAACAATGACAAGGATGAAAGGTACTATTTTGGCAGCAGGTATGGCAGCGGCTCTGGCAGCAGCTCCGGTAATGGCAGCAGATATCAACGAGGCAAATATTTCCGTAATTTCCCGTGAGGATGGTTCGGGAACAAGAGGAGCGTTTATCGAGCTGTTCGGTGTGGAAGAGAAGAACGACGCAGGCGAGAAAGTTGACAACACTACTGTAGATGCGATCATTACAAACAACACGGCAGTTATGATGTCTACTGTAGCAGGAAACGCTTATGCAATCGGCTATATTTCCCTTGGCTCTCTCAATGATACCGTAAAGGCAGTAAAGATTGACGGTGCAGAAGCAACTGTGGATAACATCAAAGCAGGTGAGTACAAAGTCTGCAGACCGTTCAACATCGCAACCAAGGGTGATGTAAGTGAAGCAGCACAGGATTTTATTAACTATATCATGAGTACAGAGGGACAGGCGGTTATCGCAGATAACGGGTACATCACGATTGATGATGTGACTGATTACACGAGTGCAGGCGCAGAGGGCAAGGTGGTTGTTGCAGGTTCCTCTTCTGTAACCCCGGTAATGGAAAAACTGAAAGAGGCTTATGAGACAGTAAACACGAATGCACAGATTGAGATTCAGACCAGCGATTCTACAACGGGTATGACCAGTACGATTGACGGCATCTGTGACATCGGCATGGCATCGAGGGAGCTGAAAGACAGCGAGCTGGAAGCAGGCCTGACACCTGTCGTTATTGCACAGGATGGTATTGCAGTGATTGTAAATAACGAAAATCCGGTTGAAGAACTGACTTCTGAGCAGGTAAAGAATATCTATGTAGGTGGGACGACTGTATGGGGCGACGTACTAAAATAGAGAATACAGTGAGTTTGTTAAAAGAAAAAATTATGCAGGCGGTGTTTTTTATAGCCGCCTGTACTTCCATCCTCGCAGTGGCGTTGATTTGCATTTTCCTGTTTGCGAATGGCATCCCGGCAATGGTAAAAATCGGATTGCCTGAATTTCTGACAGGACAGATATGGAAGCCAGGAAACAACATTTACGGCATCCTTCCGATGATACTTGGCAGTATCTGCGTGACGGCAGGCGCTGCTGTCATCGGTGTGCCGATCGGCATACTGACGGCGGTATTTATGGCAGAGTATTGCCCGAAGCAGATCTACAAGCCACTGAAAATGGCGACGGAGCTTCTGGCAGGAATTCCATCAATCGTATATGGTTTCTTTGGACTGGTGGTACTGGTTCCGGTTATACGGGCAATATTTCCAATGGAAACGGATGGGATGAACATCCTTACGGCGGCAATTCTGCTTGGGATGATGATTCTTCCGACTATTATCGGCGTAAGTGAGGCAGCGCTCCGGGCAGTTCCGCGCAGCTACTACGAGGGTGCGCTGGCGTTGGGGGCTACGAAAGAAAGAAGTATTTTTTCGGTAATGCTTCCGGCGGCGAAGTCCGGTGTGATTGCAGCGGTCGTGCTTGGAATCGGACGCGCAGTCGGTGAGACAATGGCAGTCATGATGATTGCGGGAAACCAGCCGCGAATGCCCAAAGGCATTCTCCAGGGCGTGCGTACACTGACAACAAACATTGTGCTGGAGATGGGCTATGCTACTGATCTGCACCGGGAGGCACTGATTGCTACGGCGGTGGTACTTTTTGTGTTCATATTGATTATCAACTTTGCGGTGGCATTTTTAAACCGAAAGGCAGCGGATTAGGAGAAGACAATGAAAAGTAAGATACAGAAATTTTTTGTGATGCTGTCGGCTGGAATTACATTTGCGGCGCTTTTGTTTTTGATAGCCTATATACTAATAAAAGGAATTCCGAATCTGAAGCTGTCTCTGTTTACATGGAAGTATACGTCAGAAAATGTGTCGATGCTTCCGGCGATTATAAATACGATTTATATGACGGTGCTGGTGCTTGTGATTGCAGTACCGCTTGGCATCTTTTCTGCAATTTTTATGGTGGAATACGCGAAAAAAAGAAACCCGCTTATTAATGTGATCCGTCTGACAACAGAAACCCTGTCGGGAATCCCTTCCATCGTATATGGTCTGTTTGGTATGCTGTTTTTTGTAACGGCACTGAAATGGGGGCTTTCTCTTCTCGCCGGAGCTTTCACTTTGTCGATTATGGTGCTCCCTTCCATTATGAGAACTACGGAGGAAGCTTTGAAAGCAGTTCCGGATTCTTACCGCGAAGCCAGTTTCGGACTGGGCGCAGGTAAGCTGCGCACGGTATTCTGCATTGTACTTCCGGCAGCAGTTCCGGGTATCTTATCCGGCATCATTCTGGCAATTGGAAGAATTGTCGGGGAGACGGCGGCGCTGGTATATACGGCAGGAACAGTAGCAGAGACGGCGGACAGCATCTTTGATTCCGGGCGTACGCTTGCTGTTCACATGTATAATCTCTCCAGCGAAGGGCTTCATGTGAATGAATCATATGCGACGGCGGTCGTGCTGCTGGTGCTGGTAGCCGCTATTAATATGCTGTCCGGGTTTGTTGCCAGATGTCTGGATGGCGGGACAAAGTAAAATGTGTAAGGAGTGTCAAATGAACGCAATTATAGAATCCAGGAATTTGAAGTTATGGTATGGAGATCACCAGGTATTGAAATCCATTAGTATGGAGATACCGGAGCATGAGATTACGGCGCTGATTGGACCGTCCGGCTGCGGGAAATCGACCTTTTTAAAGACACTGAACCGTATGAATGATCTGGTGGGGAATGTGCGTATTACCGGTGAAGTAAATTATAACGGCAAAAATATTTACTCTCCGGAGGTGGATGTGACAAAGCTGCGCAGGGAGATCGGTATGGTATTCCAGAAGCCCAATCCTTTCCCGATGAGCATTTACGAGAACGTTGCTTATGGTCCAAAGACACATGGAATCCGTTCAAAAACAGAGCTGGATGGGATCGTGGAGGAATCTCTGAAGGCATCGGCGCTTTGGGAGGAGGTAAAGGACCGGCTGAAAACCTCTGCCCTGGGATTGTCCGGCGGACAACAGCAGCGTCTTTGTATCGCCCGTGCGATCAGTGTGCATCCGAGTGTCATTTTAATGGATGAGAGCACCGCTTCCCTTGATCCGGTCAGCACCGGTAAGATCGAAGATCTGCTCATGGAGCTGAAGTCGCAATACACTGTAATCATGGTGACACACAACATGCAGCAGGCGGTGCGAATCTCTGACCGCTGCGCCTTCTTTTTAATGGGAGAACTGGTAGAGTCCGGCAGCACAGAGCAGTTGTTTGCAAAACCGCAGGATAAGAGAACCGAGGCATACATTACCGGAAGGTTTGGCTGATGCGTATATTTGTCCATTGTCGCCCATAAGTGCTGTCATTTCATCAAATTTTTTAATGGTAAGGGCGGCTGGGAAAGGGTTTCATCGCAACCGACATTAACATCATAGGATTATCGTCTGCCGCTACATGGTTGAAACCTAAAAAATCACACTTTTTCAAGTTGTTTTCTCTTATTTTCTCTGTTCATTGCTACATCTTCAAGAACAGCATATCATTGAAAAACATTTCAAATAACGGGTAGATTTTCTATGTGAAAAGCTGATGAGCTGGGGCTATTATGATTTAGCCGCAGCCTATTAGTCTATTCAAAAAGCTATTGAAAGCAGCATAGGAAAAATGATATTCATATCTTATGCTTTGCCTTAAATTTGTCACTTGCGTAATAGAAATGTATTTTGTCGTGTGCTAATATAAGAGAATTACAATATTGATTAATAACTTAGTGTATGGGGGAATAACAGATGAAGGTATTGATTGTGGATGATGAGAGGAAGGTATGCCAGTTGATTTATCATCTGGTAGACTGGAGCGAATATGGTATGGAAGTGGCAGGCATGATTAATGACGGAAGAGAGGCGTATGAGTTTATCCGGCTGGAAAAACCTGATATTGTTATTACGGATATCCGTATGCCGGGTCTGGATGGAATTGAACTGGTGGAAAAGACTTTGACGGAGCACAGGGAAATTTATTTTGTCATTGTCAGCGGATACAGCCAGTTTGAGTATGCAAGGCAGGCGGTGAAGCTTGGAGTAGAGGATTATCTTTTGAAGCCGATCAAGAAAAAGGAACTTCAGACAGTGCTCGGGAAAATCAGCAGTAAGTATAAAAAATCCTACAAAGATCAAGCGGAAACAGAAATTCTCAAAACTGAGTTGATGCAGACGAGGGAGAAGATAAAAAATAATCTTCTGATGGCAATGGTGTTAAATTCAGGAGATGAAATACGGAACTGGGATAAAGAGGAAATCCGTAGAAGATATGGATGTACTTTAAATGGCAGGTATCATTGTTTTATTATTGTGCATTTTTTTGAGAATGCTATAACGGAAAGTGATGATGAACATAAATTTGTTCTGGAAAAGATCCAGAAAACCCTTAGAGAAAAGCTGGAGCCAATGTGTCTGGAATTTCTGAGTATTATACATGGAGAAGAGGTGGTATGTCTGCTGGATATGCAGGAATATAGTGATGAGGTTCTCTGTCAGCAGCTTAATAAAGCAAAAAATGAGATATCTATGATACGTGAAATTTTTCCGGCATCAAATATAGCGATTGGTGTGAGTGCTTTGCTGGAGAAGCTTGCAGATTATAAGGCGAGCCTGGAGAGAACGCGTGCTGCACTTCTGAATCGTTTTGCGGACGAGGAGCGTGTGATTTTTAGGGAGAAAAGGGACGGACAGGGAAAAACCGAAATATCCGAGATCATTACACCGAATAACCGCAAAAAGTTTTTGTCACAAATTGAATTGCAGGATGCGGAAGCGGTCGGTGACATGGTGCAGGAAAGCGGACAAAAAATAGCGAGGTATGGATATGACGGAAAATTGCTTTACGAATGCTATATGGAAATGGTGGAGCTGTTTATGATGGGAATTAAGGGATACTCCCATCTGGAGAAGGCCCCGCAGGCAGATTATTATAAAAAGGCATTCGCATCATTTTATAAATATGCGGATATTGTGGACTGGCTTGACATAGAATTGCGGACGTTTATTGCCCGGTATGTGGAAAAGCAGAAGGATGTAGAAGCAAAGCCAATCCGTCTGGCAAAGCAGTATATTACGGAGCATTACAGCAAAACCATTAATCTGGAAACGGTGAGTAGTTATGTGGGATTGAATCCTGCATATTTTTCCAGTGTATTTAAAAAAGCCACAAATCAGAATTTTAATGATTATGTGACAGAGGTACGGATGGAAAATGCCAGGCTGATGCTTTCCCACACGAGTAAGGATGTGACAGATATCGCTGAAGAAGTGGGGTATTCAGATATTAAGTATTTCTCAAAACTATTCAAGAAAAATACCGGGCTTACGCCGTCAGAGTACCGTAAATTATATTTATAAGCGGCAGCAGAGGGCAAGCTGTGCGCTTCCGGCATAAGAGTGGCTTTAAAAAATTGTGGGGGATTGTATGAAAAAATTAAGTTATTGTGAAAAAACAGGTATTTTGATCATTGCAGAGTTTGTGGCTCTGCTTTTGCTTTCTGTTTTTAGTATCCTGTTTGTGACAGGAAAGTTTTCTCTGAACAGGGAGGAAAAAACCATCTTTATTGTGTTGATAGCCGTTTTTGCTGCTGGATTTCTGGCTGGTGTGATAAATGTAGTATTCCGACAGCCAGTGTGGTACCGGAAAATCTGCAGACGGTTTATCAAGGGTGAGATTTATCAGGAATTCATTGAAAATATTGGCACACTTGCTCCGGATTTGTCTGGTGCAATTGGAAGACTGGATAGTTTGCTTGATCGCCAGAGAGTGATCCAGCTTTCTACAAAGCAGGCAGAGCTCCTGGCATTGCAGAATCAGATTAATCCGCATTTTTTGTATAATACGCTGGATGCTATCCGTGGAGATGCTCTGTGTATCGGGGCGGAAAATATAGCCGATATCACGGAGGCGCTATCTACGTTTTTCCGCTATACTATCACAGATACCAAAAGCCTGGTTACGCTGCAGAAGGAGCTGGATAATGTGGACAATTACTTTAAAATCCAGAAATATCGTTTTGGAGAAAAGCTTTCTCTGACGGTAAATATGGAGGACGACGAAGAAACACTGATGCATATGCGCTGTCCCAAATTATTTTTGCAGCCGATTGTAGAGAATGCCATTTTTCATGGGATTGAGAAGAAATCGGAAAACGGTCAGATCAGCATTGACATTGAGATTGTAGACGACACGCTTCATATCGACATCAGTGATAATGGCATGGGGATGGAGGAGCAGAAGCTTCTGCAGCTAAATGAACAATTAAGAAGGGCGTCTGTCGGCTATATTATGGAGGATGATAAAAACAAAAAGGGTGGCATTGCGCTAAAAAATGTCTGTCGCCGCATCAAGCTCCTTTTTGGTGAAGATTATGGCATGCATGTAAACAGTATCATCGGTTTGGGCACAAAAGTAGAAATTGTGCTCCCGTCTGTATGGAAGAATGAAGAAAAATGAAGAAAGAACAATTTGTATTAGAAAATGTTTCTATGCTGTTGAATGAGAGTAAAATATTCCATAATTTTTCTCTTCATATTTATGAAAAAGATTTCTATGGGATTTTGTGTGACAGCATAGAGGAAAAAGAAAAAATAATGGCGCTTTTTGGAGGAAGTTGCGAGATTTTGGATGGAAAAATAAAATATCGCGGGGAATCAATGAAGAGTGCCGCGTTTTCTCATCTCCTGCAAAAGAAATTTTCTATTATACAGAAAAAGAGTAAGCTGATATATACACTATCGGTCACAGAAAATATCTGTATTTTCACAGAACAGAGCCAGTGGGTGCATTCTGTCCGTTATCAGGAGCAGACCCGGAAATATCTGGAACACTTCGGGCTTGAAATTGACATTGCAAAGCCAGTGGAAGCTTTGACGGAAAAGGAGCGGGTGATCGTCGAGCTGCTGAAAGCATATGCAGAAGGAAAAGAAGTGCTGGTGCTGGTGGGGCTATCCGGGTTTTTACAGAACGGGGAATTGGAGGAAATTCATGAACTGATTTTGCAATTTCGGAAGGAAAACAAAACATTTATTTTCGTAGAAGCCTTTGGGGAACTGATTTTTGAATGGTCCGAAAATATATTGATTGTCAAAAACGGGACAGATTTCGGCTGTTTTTCTGCGGATTTTCTGCAGAAAACGAAGCTTTACAGCTTTCTGTCTGAGCGGGCGGGGCGGGCGTCGCAGATATCTGTGGAGGAGCAGGAGGAGGATGACAAAATCCTGCAGTTTTCGGAAATTACGTCGCAGTATTTGTCGAAAGTGAGCTTTCAGATCGGTACCGGCGAGGTGCTGAAAATACTTTGTCTGGATACGCAGAGCATGGAAGGAATCCGCCGGATTATCTGTGGACAGGAAAAGCGGTATGACGGAGAGCTTTTGCTGAAGGGGGCTAAAATTCGTCTCCAGAATGAGCGGGATATGCGGAAGAAGAAAATTGCCTACTGTAATGCGCGTGCGTATAAAAGCATGCTGCTTCCGGATATGTCGGTGCGCGATAATGTAATGCTGGATCTTTCTATTAAAGAACCGCAGATTTTCTTTTTTAAAAAATACAGAAAAAGTGTAGATGCTTACATAGAGGAATGGATAGGCGCGGATATGGCGGGGCGGAAGGCGCGGGACCTTACAATGCTGCAATGTCAGCGGCTTGCTTTTTTAAAGCTTTATCTGTTTTCTCCGCGTGTGCTGGTCTGTGAACATCCGTTTTTTGACGCGGACCTTCATATGAAGGAGGTTACGCTGCGGATACTGGAAAGCTTCCGCGACAGGGGAATTGCCGTTATGATTCTTACAATGCGGCTGCAGGCGCTTGGTATGCTGGACGGCGATGCGCTGTATATCAGAAAGGGCAGCCTAATTGACGAGGACGAGGCGTATCAGACGCTGTATGAGTTGTGAGAAAAACATTGCAAAACGCACAGACAAACAGAAGAAAAACAGAAGAATATAGGAATTTTTGCAACTTCTAAAGATTTTACCCATTGACCCAAAAAACGAAAGTTGTAGAAAAATGGGAAAAAAGGTATATTTGTTGTACAAAACAACGAAAAACGAACGGAGGAAAAACAAATGAACAAAAAATTGACAAGCAGTATGTTATGTGCGGCATTGGCTGTAGGGACAGTATTTGGAAGCGCAATGACGGCATCGGCAGCAGATCTTCCAATCCTGGGAGCAGGTATCTACTCTTCCACGGACAACTTCAACTCTTATATCGGAAAAGCAATTACCGGTGCAAGCGAGGGTGTGTTTGAAGTAAATGTTGATGACGGACAGCTCGACCAGTCTACACAGCTCAACCAGATCGACACAGCGCTGGCAAAAGGCGCCGTTGCGATCGCAGTATCTGTGGTAGATACTACCTCAGCTCCGACCATCATCCAGAAATGCCAGGATGCAGGCGATATCCCGGTAATTTTCTTCAACAAAGAGATTACAGACAAGGATGTGGTAAATTCCTATGAAAATCTGTACCAGGTGACTTCCACCGGCGGCGATTACGGCGCAGCAATCGAGGGTGAAATTATTGTAAATTACTGGAATGAGAATCCGGAGATGGATAAGAACGGTGACGGCAAGCTCCAGCTTATCAATCTTATGGGCGATCCAGGACATACGGCAAGCCAGCCGAGATCAGAACATGTAAAATCTACGATTGAGGATGCAGGCATTGAGATCGAGCTTTTGGAAGAGGATACCGGAATGTGGGATACCACGAAGGCAAAAGAGAAAATGGATGCCTGGGTTTCCAAATACGGCGATGAGATTGAGTGTGTAGTGTGCGCAAACGATGCAATGGCACTCGGAGCGCTCACTTCGATCGAGGCGGCAGGCTTCAACACAGAGGGAAAAGAGAGCGAGCAGTATATCCCGGTGGTAGGCATTGACGCATTGCCGGAGGCACTGGAGAAGATTGAGAGCGGCGAGCTGATCGGTTCTGTACTGCAGGATGCGCAGACACAGGGTAAGGTAATTGTTGCAATCGCTAATAATCTGTACCAGGGCAAGGAGCCGCTGGATGGTCTTGATTTCGAGTTTGATACCGATGGCTCCAAGGCAGTTCGTGTACCGTATTCTGCAATCACAGCGGAAAATGTGGACGAAGCGGCAGCTACCTACGCAGAGTAAGCCGGATATCTGCAACAGGACAGAATAATAAAAAATAAAAATGGGACCTCCCGCCAGTGAGATGGTCCCATTTTTTGTAAAGAGGAGCGGTGGATGTTGAGTGAATATGTACTGGAAATGCGAAATATCACAAAAACTTTTCCGGGTGTAAAGGCGCTGGATGATGTGACGCTGAAGGTGCGGCACGGCACGGTGCATTCTCTGATGGGAGAGAACGGAGCTGGAAAGTCGACGTTGATGAAATGTCTGTTTGGAATCTACGGGCTGGATTCCGGTGAAATTATTCTGGAAGGAGAAAAGGTCAGCTTTGCGGGACCGGTGGATGCATTGCGCAGTCATGTCTCTATGGTACACCAGGAGCTGAATCAGGTGCTGGACCGCAATATCATGGAAAATGTCTGGCTTGGGCGTTTTCCGATGAAGGGGCTGTTCGTAGACCATCAGAAAATGTATCAGGATACAAAGGAGATTTTTGATGACCTGCAGATTCCGGTAGATCCGCGTGCAAAAACCGGAAGCCTGCAGGTGGCACAGCGGCAGATGGTGGAGATTGCCAAGGCGGTTTCCTATGATTCAAAGGTGATCGTGATGGACGAGCCGACCTCGTCTCTGACGGAAAATGAGGTGGAGCATCTGTTCCACATTATCGGACGCCTGCGGGAGAGAGGAGTCAGCATTATCTATATTTCTCACAAAATGGAGGAAATTTTGCGGATATCGGATGATGTTACGGTTATGCGCGACGGCAGATGGGTGGCGACCAAGCCGAAGGAAGAGCTGACCTCGGAAAAAATTATTCAGATGATGGTCGGGCGTGAACTGAAGGAGCGCTACCCGAAGCGCGATACGAAGTCCGGCGAGGTGATTTTGAAGGTGGAGAATCTGTCTTCCCTCACACCGGCCTTCAAAGATGTGAATTTTGAACTGCGGAAAGGAGAAATCCTTGGGATTTCCGGGCTGGTAGGCGCCGGGCGCACGGAGGTCCTGGAGACGATGTTTGGTATCCGGGCAAAGGGCAGCGGTACTATTACCTTTCGGGGAAAAACCGTGGAAAATAAAACGCCGCAGGAGGCGATGAAAAATGGCTTTGCGATGCTGACAGAGGAACGGCGGCAGAACGGTATTTTTGCGGATCTGAGTGTTTCCTTTAACTGCATTATTGCAAATCTCGATATTTATAAGAAACATGGTCTGTTAAATAACGCGCTGATTGACAAAGAGGTGCAGGAAACCATTGAAAAAATCCATGTAAAGACGTCTTCGCCGAAGGAAAAGATCGGCAACTTATCCGGCGGCAATCAGCAGAAGGTAATCCTGGGCAGGTGGCTTCTGACAAACCCGGAGATACTGCTTTTGGACGAACCGACCAGAGGAATTGACGTGGGCGCAAAATACGAGATCTATCAGCTCATGAACGAGCTGGTGGCGGAGGGAAAGAGCATTATCATGGTAAGCTCAGAGATGCCGGAGCTGTTTGGCGTATGCGACCGGATTATGGTAATGAGCAACGGACATTTTTCTGGAATCTTTGATGCGAAGGAAGTGACGCAGTATCAGATTATGGAAGCTTCTGCGAAATTTATATAGGCTGGAGGAAATGAAAGTGGAAAAGTCGAAATCTTCAATAAAGCAATTATTCATGGAAAAAATTATTTATGTGGTGCTGCTTGTTCTGATTATAGCAGTTATCTGCATAGAGCCGCGGTTTTTATCCATTACCAACTTCAAAAATATACTGGCGCAGTCGGCAACGCGTATTATTATTGCGCTGGCAGCAGGTATGGTACTGATGGTGAGGGGATGTGATTTGTCTACCGGACGAATGATTGGTCTGGCGGCGGTTATTTCGGCGTCTCTTTTGCAGACGACAACTTACGCATACCGTATGTACCCGAATCTGGCGGAGCTTCCGGTGATTGTACCGCTTCTACTGGTCATGGCAATCTGTGCGGTACTCGGCATGATTTCCGGTATCTGTGTGGCTGTTCTGAAGGTGCCGCCGATTATTGCGACGCTTGCTATGCAGCTTTGCCTGTACGGGGCATCTTCAATCTACTTTGACCGGGAACCCTATGGTGCGCAGCCAATCGGCGGAATTACCTCAAAGCTGACGGATATGTGTATCCGCAGCGTGAAGATCGGACCGATTCAGATTCCGTATCTGATTATTATTGCGGCAATCATCGTGGCGGTGATGTGGGTGCTCTGGAATAAGACGAAGTTTGGCAAATATATGTATGCCATCGGAGGCAACCCGGAGGCAGCGCAGGTTTCCGGTGTGAATGTGGTAAAAATCCAGGTGATGGTCTATGCGCTGGCGGCAGTGATGTACGCGGTGGCGGCCGTGCTGGAAGTAGGACGTATCGGAAGTGCATCGAATACAACGGGAAACGGCTATGAAATGGATGCTATCGCAGCCTGTGTGGTAGGCGGCGTGTCGATGTCGGGCGGTATCGGAAGCGTCGGAGGCATCGTGATTGGCGTGCTGATTTTCACCGTTATTAACTATGGTCTTTCCTTTATCGGCGTAAATATGTACTGGCAGTATATTGTAAAAGGTCTGATCATTGTGTTCGCCGTTATCATTGATATGAGAAAATATGCGAAACGCAAATAAGCAAAGGAGAGTTTGATTATGCGTGAAGTGGTAAAGAATACCGTATTGACAGAGGATTGTTCAAAAGAAACCATACAGAAATTTGTGGACGGACTGCTGGGTGAGCTGACGGTTGATGAGAAAATCGGAATTATGTCTGGACAGGTGACGGAGCAGAAGCTGCTGGACGATCTGTTTCTGATTGAGCATTATAATGTAAAACCCTATCCCACGATGCCGGTGGAGCGCCTGGGGCTGCCGAATGTGCGCTTTGTGGACGGTCCGCGTGGCGTGGTGTCAGGTTCGGCTACCTGCTTTCCGGTTTCAATGGCGAGAGGCGCGACATTCGACCGCGAGCTGGAGGAAGAGATAGGAGAGGTCATCGGTGCAGAGGTGCGCGCGGTGGGCGGAAATTATTTTGGCGGCGTGTGCATAAATCTGCCGCGCAATCCGCGCTGGGGACGCGCGCAGGAGTGCTACGGCGAGGATCAGTACCATCTCGGCGAGATGGGGGCTGCGCTGACACGGGGCATCCAGAGCCAGAATGTCATGGCGTGCATTAAGCATTTTGCGCTGAACAGCATTGAAAATGCCAGATTTAAAGCGGATGTTCAGATTGATAAGCGTTCGCTCCATGAGGTCTATCTTCCGCATTTTAAACGCTGCATTGAGGAGGGAGCTGCCTCTGTGATGGGTGCTTACAATAAGGTGCTGGGCGAGCAGGCTTCGGAAAGCAGTTATCTTCTGCGGGATATTTTAAGGGATAAATGGGGCTTTGAGGGCTTTACTCTTTCCGATTTCCTGTGGGCAGTTCACGATGGCGTGAAGGGCGTAAAAGGCGGCATGAATATCGAGATGCCGTGTTTCTGCCATTACATTGAGGATATTCCGAAAGCGCTGGAGGACGGCAGACTGGAAATGGCGGACCTGGATGAGGCAGTTGGCTATATTTTGCGCACGGTCCTTTACTATGAGACAAGAAAGGACCCGCAGGAATACAGTGAGGAGCTGCTTGCCTGTGAAAAGCATGTTGCTGTGGCAAAAAGAGCGGCGCAGGAATCAATGGTACTTCTGAAAAACGAAGGCGGAGTGCTTCCACTGGATAAGAAAAAGACAGAAAAGATCGTAGTGCTCGGCGTCCTTGGCGATATGGAAAATATCGGCGACCACGGTTCCAGCAAGGTGCATCCATACTATACGGTGACACCGCTGAAAGGGCTGATGAAAAAGATGCCGCGCGCGCAGATTCTCTATAATGATGGGAAAGATATGGAAGCGGCAAGACGGCTGGCGACGGACGCGGATGCTGTGGTGATTGTGGCAGGCTATATCCACAGTGACGAGGGCGAGTTCCTGGCGGACAGAAGCGATATTGCGGAGATGGGCGGTGACCGCGTTTCCATGCGGCTGCATCAGAGAGACATTGATCTGATCGAGGGCACGAAGGGACTTTGCCCGAACACCATCGTGTCCATCGTGGGAAGCAGTGCAATTCTGATCGATGAGTGGGAGAAGGATGTCCCGGCAATTTTGTTCTCTTTCTACAGCGGTATGGAGGGCGGAACGGCGCTGGCAGATATTCTTTTTGGCGATGTATGCCCGAGCGGAAAGCTTCCGTATACGGTGGCTTATCATGAGGAGGATTATCCGTATTTTGATCCGGACTGCACGGAAATCGAGTATGGTTATTATCACGGCTACTGCAAGATGGAAAAAGAGGGGATTGATGTGCTGTATCCGTTTGGATACGGGCTGTCCTACACCACGTTTGAAATCAGTCAGCCGACAGCGGAGGTATTTGACGGTACGGCAAAGATTACAGTGACAGTGAAAAATACCGGCAGCGTAGCTGGCACAGAAGTGGTACAGCTCTACGTGGGCTGCCAGGGCAGTGCGGTAGACCGTCCGGTGAAGGTGCTGCGTGATTTTACGAGAGTGACCTTAAATCCGGGGGAAGAGCAGAAGGTAACACTGAAATTTACCAAAGCCTCTATGGCATATTTTGACGAGGCGAAGGATGATTTTGTGGAAGAAGACATTACATATACGGCTTTTGCGGGCAATTGCAGCAGACAGGAAAGCTTAAAGAGCGTGGAAGTCGTATTCCAGGAATGAGAAACGCGGCTGCGGCTGTCCGGGTGGGGGAGCTGCAGTCGGTCAAAATGGGAAAGGAGGAATATGCAAATGAGATTAGGTGCGGATTATTATCCGGAACACTGGGAAAAAAGCCGTTGGCAAATTGATCTGGAATTGATGCATGAAGCAGGAATTCGTGTGGTAAGAATTGGAGAGTTTGACTGGAGCCTGTTTGAGCCGCGGGAAGGCGATTATCAGTTTGCGTGGATGGATGAGATTCTGGATTTTATGGAAAAGCACAGTATGAAAGTAGTTCTGGGAACACCGTCTGCCACACCGCCGAAGTGGATGACTGATAAATACGGGGATGAAATTTACCAGGCGGATATTCACGGAAACAGTAAGATTTTCGGCACGCGTAAGCATTATTGCTTTAACAGTGATGTGTATCGCGAACAGAACCGGATTCTGGTGGAAAAAATCGCTTCCAGATACGGAAAGCATCCGGCGGTGGAGGACTGGCAGATTGACAATGAGCTTGGCTGGGCGAATACGACCAGATGCTATTGCTCAAAGTGCAGAAGCAAATTCCAGAAATATCTGGAGAAGAAATTTGGTACTATTGACCGGCTGAATGAGGTATATGGAACGGTATTCTGGAGTCAGACGTACAACAGCTTTGACGAGGTGATTATTCCGCAGGCAGGTGCCTGTTATGATACTTGTCACGATACGCAGGGACAGAATCCGGGTCTTCTTCTGGACTTCGATCGTTTTTGTAGCGATTCGGTAATTAGCTTTATGAAAGAACAGGCGGACATTATCCGCAGATACAGTGACAGGCCGATAACAACAAACATGCTGGATGCGGCGGTGAATTCCGGAACTGGTATTGATTATTTTAAAATGTCGAAGGAGCTGGATTTTGTCACCTGGGATAATTATATTGAGTTTCAGTGGGGCAAGGCGAAGGATGAGACAGTATCGAGAGACCACGCATTGCTGCGAAGCTACAAGCATCAGCCTTTCTGGGTGATGGAGCAGCAGAGCGGTGCCTGTGGATGGAGCAAGATGGGTCCGACGCCGACACCCGGCAAGTTGCGTCTGTGGACGTACCAGGCGGTTGCAAACGGAGCGGATACGGTGGTTTATTTCCGTTGGAGAGCCTGCCCGTTCGGAACGGAGGAATACTGGCACGGCATTCTTGGTCACGATGGAAAGCCAAACCGCAGGCTGCAGGAAATCGCACAGGTAGGCGCGGAGATGGAAAAATTGAGTAAGGTTTACGGACCGCTGATGCCAAAGGCGAAGGTGGCGATTTTGAAATCATTTGACAGTGAGTGGAGCCATGCGATACACAAACATGTAGAAAATTTCCATTACGACACACTGCTGCTGGATTATTACCGGGCGTTTTATAAGATGGGTATTCCGGTGGAATTTGCGGCACCCCAGGAGGATCTTCAGTCCTATGAATTGGTGCTTGCTCCCGCGCTTTTAATGGTGAGCGATGAGCAGAAGAAGAATCTGGAAAAATATGTAAAACAGGGCGGCAGGCTGCTACTTACCTTTCGCAGTGGTGTCAAAACGATGGAAAATGCCATGCTCACAGAGTCTGTTCCGGGAAGCTTTGCTGAGATAGCGGGCATAGAGATTCATGATTATGATCCGCTGCTGGAGAAGCAGACGACAGTTTCCGGTGTGTTCGGTGCGGGAACGGCAGACCTCTGGTGCGATATTATTACACCGGGAACAGCAGAAACACTTGGCGTTTATACCAGTGACTTTTATGCCGGAACGCCGTGCTTTACGGTAAATGCATATGGTAAGGGCAGTGTATATTATCTGGGCTGCGACTTGGATGAGACGGCAATGGAAAGGCTGGCACGCTATCTCTGTGGTAAGACGGGAATACCGGTAGAGGCATATGCGATAGATGGTGTGGAAATTGTTCCAGCCACAGATGGAAAACAGGAAGCATTGTTTATTCTGAATCACAACGCGTATCCGGTGTTTGTTCCGCTGAAAAAAACATATACGGAAATGATCAGTGGCTGCGAGGTAAGCCGGGCAGCAGAGCTGAAAGCTTATGATGTGGTGATTTTAAAACAGCAGAATGCATAAAAACGACGAGAGAACTGCTGCAGATATTTTCTGTCTGCAGCAGGTCACAGAATATATTCAGAAAAGTTTTCATGAAAAAATTGGCGTGGCGGATCTGGCACACGCGGGAAAAATCAGCAAGCGGGAGTGTTACCGGCTTTTTAAACGCCTGATGGGCATATCCCCGTCTTTGTATGTGACAAAATATCGGCTGCAAAGGGCGCAGGTCATGCTGCGTGAGACGGAAAAATCCGTAACAGAAATCGCAATGGAGTGCGGCTTTGGCAGTAGCAGCTATTTTGCAAAAGTGTTCCGCAGTGCAAATGGAATGGCACCACGGGAATATAGAAGGACAGTGGGAAATAAGTCCATCTGAAACAGATACCCCCAAATCATTGCGGTACGCCGGCAATGCTCTGGGGGTTTATTTATTTTTGTTTCACAAGACACCGCTTTTTGGAGACCGGCACATTTGCTGACAATATCACTCTGCGGAAGGAAATCATAATTCAGCAATCCGATTTTTACAAGAATGGCTGCGGTTGTTTTCATATCTCTGAAAATATGTTATACTGAACAGGATTTTGTTAATTAGAATCATATTTGATTTTTGTGACAGAGAGTGTTTTGGATAACCGGGGGATGCTATGAGATATTATATTGCGGATTCACATTTTTTTCATGGAGCGCTGAATACGAAGATGGATCATCGCGGCTTTGCTGATACAGAGGAAATGAATGCGTATATGCTGAAGCGGTGGAATGATAAGGTGCATAAAAATGACGATGTGATCATCCTGGGGGATTTGTCCTGGGGAAAAGCAGAGGAAACGAATGAGCTTCTGGAAAAGCTGAATGGACGATTGTTTCTGATTCAGGGAAATCACGACCGGTTTTTGAAAAATAAGAAATATAATGCTGACCGTTTTGTATGGATCAAGCCATATGAGGAACTGCACGACAGCAGACGTAAAGTAGTGCTCTGCCACTACCCGGTTATGTGCTACAATGGGCAGTACCGGGTGGATTCCGGAGGAAATCCGCTGGTGTATATGCTGCATGGGCATGTGCACGATACGGCGGATCAGAGACTGTTGGAGCAGTTTGGTGACATCACACAAAATACGGTAAGGGAATTACAGGATGGCAGTATCCGGTCTGTTCCGTGCAATCTCATAAACTGCTTTTGCATGTATTCCGATTATACGCCGCTGACTCTGGATGAGTGGATTGCGTGTGACCGGGCGCGGCGAAAAAAGCTTTTACCTGCAGGAATGGGAAAATAAGCCGGCGATGCTGCCTGTGGGTATACAAATGCCCCGCCGTACAGGCGGGGCACTCTGCGCTTACTCATTACATTTGAGAATGTCGTTATAGAATTCATCCATTTCTTTGCGGGAATGGAACACGGCAACGTACATCTGGTTGCCCATTGCGCCGGAGAGCACGTCGGGGATGCGCTCCATCATTTTAATATTTGTCTTGTATTTTTCCGCGATGTTGGCATGGCTCAGAGCAAAGTCCTTGCCGTCGCGCCTGCCTGCAAATGCGCAGTAGGCGTGTGTGCCGACCGGCATGGTAGAACGGTCGAAGGCAATCATGTCTGCCCAGATTTTGTATACATCGGTGCTGTGGGCAAAGTCAATCATATCCGGTGTGACACCGCCGCTCGGACGCATATTAACCTCCAGAGCTACCAGATCGCCCTTTTTGCCAAGACCCTCCTGGTCTTTGAGAAGGCGGAAAAATTCAAAATGCACAAAACGGCTTTTCACGCCAAAGCTCTTTACGGTGGCGCGCCCGGCTTCGCGTGTATCGTCCGGGAGATGCTTTAAGATGTAAAAAATGGAATTGTCGTTTTTGTTTACGATATCCATAATGGACATCGGCGTGATATTTCCGGTTTCAAACATCGGCTGCCCCTGGGAATCGATGATGGCATCATAGGAATTCACCTCTCCATCCACAAATTCTTCCATAATATAGGATGTATCCGGCCACTTCAGCTCAAAGAACTGCTTCATCTGTTCTTCATTTTCAATCTTAAAGGTGTGGGAAGCGCCGACACCGTTATCAGGCTTTGCCACTACCGGGTAATTTACCTGCGCGACAAATCCCAGACAGTTTTCCAGCGTATCTACCATATGATAGCGCGCGGTGGGAATGCCGGCGGCAGCGTAATACGTCTTCATCTGTGACTTAAACTTTATGTGAGGAATATCGGATGCCTGAAATCCGCTGGTAATATTAAAATCAGTGCGCAGCCTCGCATCGCGCTCCAGCCAGTATTCGTTGTTCGATTCCAGCCAGTCGATGCGCCCGTGCTTGTAAATGAGGAAAGCAACGGCGCGGTACACCTCGTCATCATTTTCCAGGCTGCTTACCTTGTAATATTCGTTCAGACTGTCTTTCAGGTCGGTCGTCAGTTCATTATAGGGCTGGTCGCCTATACCGAGCACATTCAGCCCGTTCTTTTTCAATTCACGGCAAAACATCCAGTAGTTTGCCGGAAAGTTTGGTGAAATAAAAATAAAGTTTTTCATAATATGTGTTCCCCCTCATTTTTGTAATCCTATGAGCTGCCAGGCAAATGAGTCTGACATCGGTCCATTTATCCCCTGGCTCATCATATTGCAGATTGTAATATGTGCGGTACAAAGTACTCTACCTGGCGGTACCACCAGTACCAGTCATGAGAACAGTCAAATCCCCAGTAGTCCACCCAGGCGTCGATACCTTTGCTTTTCAGAATGTTGTCCAGCCCGCGGGTGGAGTCAGGAAGCTCCCATGGACCCTGTCCGACGCAGAGGATGGCTTTTTTCATATTATATAATGCAATGTAGGGATGATCTGCAGGCATATCCGCGAGATAATGAACCGGTGAATTCTGGTAAACCAGATCATCCATATAAGAGCCAAAGCCGTATCCGGCGGAATAAATGCCGCTTAATGCGAGCAGCCCGTCAAAGAGGTCGGGGCGGCGGAAATAGAGATTGGCTGCATGGGTGGCACCGAGGCTGCAGCCAAAAACAATAATATCGGGATAGCCAGTCCAGCCGTTGCGTTTATTTACCATGCTGCGCATGAAGGGAACCATCTCGTCAGTGATATAAGCTATCCATTGCTCGTGACGGCAGATGCGCCAACGGGGGTCGCCCTGACTGTTGGACCAGGTCTCCGCGTCGATGGTATCAATGGAGAAGACCATTACCTGACCTGCGTCGATCCATGGGGCCCAGACATCCATCATCTTAAAATTTTCAAAGTCAAAAAAACGTCCGTCCTGGCAGGGAATAAAAAGAACGGGGCGTCCGCCGTGGCCATAGACCTTCCATTCCATATCACGGTTTAATTTGTGACTGTATTGCTTATAATACTGGATTTCCATTTATTCCTGCCCTTCCCTGCTGGTTTCGGGATATGTGATGGTGTTCATAAAAAACGGGATCTGTTTTTCCCAGCAGGCCTCACAGTGAGTCCCGCCCGGAACGATACGGCTCACAAGCAATACGGAACGTTCGAGCAGGCGGGCGGCAATATTTTTAAAATAACGGTCCATGCCGGGATGCATTTTCATTTCGTGTTCGCCATAATCCATGTAGACAATGGTATCCGGAAGGAGCTGCGCCCCGCGGATGAGCTTTTCCAGTTTGCCCGGGGCTACCCAGACAGACGGTGAGAGCGCGGCTGCGCGCGAAAAGGTCTGGTTATATTCCATGACGGCATAGAGACTCATCAGTCCGCCCATTGAACTTCCTGCAATGTAGGTGTGGTCACGGTCCGGCAGCGTGCGGAACCGGCGGTCAATGTCCTGTTTGAAGGTATGTATCATCCATTCCATCGTCTGATCGCCGTATCCGGTAATCTTTCCATAGGCCGGATCAGAGAAATTATAGGGTGAATATTCTTTCAGACGCCCGTGGTCAGGGCTGTGGTTGCATTCTACGGCGACGATAATCATCTGGGTGCCGGTCGATTCCATATATTCCTTCATGCCCCAGCTTTTTCCGTAGGTGGCATCGGAATCAAAAAAGACGTTGTGTCCGTCAAACATATATAAGACCGGATAATGAGTGTCTTCATTGCCGTTGTAATAGGATTCCGGCAGGTAAATATAAGCGTTTCTTTCTTCATTTCCGGTAAGCACCGGAACGGTAACCTTCCATTTTTCTATCATAGTCTGCCTCCATATCAAAAGCGCCTTTTACTGGCGGTTACAAAATGTTATCTATACGTAAATATAGCACAATCCGGGAAAAACCGCAACCATCAGGAACAGGCTGCTGTATGTGTCTGTATGTGAGAAAAATATTTTTTCGGGCATATAGAAATTTTTCAGGAATATAGAAATTTGTCCTTGTAAAATGAAAAAAGATTTGTTATAATATGTGATGTAATTTTTGAAAATGCGAATCTGGGAGATAAATGATGAAAAAGGGAAAATTTTTCTTGTCGCTTGTTTTGTCGATGCTGCTCACATCCGCCATGTTTCCGCTGCAAAGCTTTGCGGAGGATAATTCTGGGGAGGAATACGCGGAGGAAACAGAACCGGAGACAGAGCATCTGGCGGCTTATTATGAAGAAATTCAGTCAAATAATATCCAGGACTGGCCGCAGGGAGATCCTGTGAATGCGGAGACTGCCATACTGATGGATGCCGATACCGGAGCAGTTCTTTATGCGAAAAGCATTGAGAAGCAGGAGTATCCGGCAAGCATCACAAAAATAATGACAACACTTATTGCATTAGAGAAGGGAAATTTAAGTGATGTTGTCACGTTTTCTGAGAATGCAGTTTACAGTATTGAGTTCGGAAGTTCGCATCTTGGGCTTACCGCCGGGGAAGAGCTGACACTGGAGCAGTGCCTGTATGGAATTATGCTTGCTTCGGCAAATGAGATTTCCAATGCGGTGGCGGAGCATATCGGCGGTGATATCGATACCTTTGTTGGTATGATGAATGATAGAGCGAAGGAACTTGGCTGTACAAATACACATTTTGTAAATGTACATGGACTGTACGACGAGAATCATTATGTCTGTGCAAAGGATATGGCGCTGATTATGCAGGAGGCGCTGAAAAATGAAAAATTCCGTGAGATTATCGGTACGGTGGAGTACAATTTTCCGGAAACGAATCTGGTAGATGAGGTACGGTATTTTATCAATCATCACAAAATGATTTCCGAAGAGGGGATGCTGTACGACGGCTGTATCGGCGGAAAAAATGGATATACCGATGAGGCGTGGAATACGCTGGTTACAGCGGCAGAGCGCAATGGAATGACGATTATCAGCGTGGTATTGCGGTGCCCCGGACAATATGTATCATATGATGATACGAAGGTGCTGCTCGACTATGGCTTTGCCAATTTCCATGATGAGCAGATTGCCAATACAAACAGTGCGGATCTGGAGATTAACGGTATTGAGGATGATGCCGAGCTCGAGAGGATAAGGCAGGCGGATTTTTCTGCAGAGCCGTTTGAAATGGCTGCAGAGACGAAGGTCACGCTTCCGGCAGGTGTGGAGGCATCTGCGCTGAAAAAGACCATGGATTTTGGCACCCGGACGTTATCGTACTCCTACCAGGGACAGGTTCTTGGAAGCACATCATTTACGTATACCGGGCAGTGGGAAACAGAGGCGCCTACTGAGGTGCAGACGGAGACTGTCGCTGAGACGGAACCCGTTGCCAAATCCGGCGGTGCTGCTGCTGTCGCCAGCGGTATTCTGGGAACAATCACCGGCGGTGCGCTGATGCTTTACGGAAAAATGGATGCTTTCATTGAGGAAAATACGGTGGTTGCCTGTATTATCGGGGCAATTCTTCTGCTGATTTTTGTGCCGCTTTTGCTGGTTTCTGTAAACCGCAAGCGGAAATATATGAGAATGATGGAGCTGCGTGAAGAAGAGATGCAGATCCGGAGGCAGCTTGAGGAAGAGATTGAGCGGAAATCCGCAGCCCAGGTAGAAGCGGAGCTCCGGGAAGCGCAGCTAAGGCAGCAGCTGGAGGAAGAAAAGGAGAAATGCCGCCGTCAGGAAAAAGAACTGGAGGATCTGGAAAATATATCGGAATTTTATCTTGACGAGGAAAATGACGGCGAGACGCAGGAGGTGCCGCAGGAGACTTCCGGTAAGAAAGAACAGGGGGGCTCTTTTGAGGAGCCGGAGGATGAGTATATTGAGGTTCCGCTGGAGGAAGATGGAAAACTGCTGGATTAGTTAAACGAAGCATAAAAGCTTTATGAATAATTATAATAAGGGAGGAAAACACATGAATTGGGTATCACCGATTAAAGATGAAGAAACACTGAAGAAATTTAAAGAGGCACTGCGTGAGGTCGATGACAAATATTATATTTTGTTTGAAATAGGCGTAGGGACAGGCATGCAGCTCCAGGAAATTCTGAAGTTTAAAAATAAGGACATCCGCGGTAAGGATAAGATTGAAGCATCAATCGGAACAAAGAATATTAAGCGCACCTTTACGATTCCGAAGGAACTGAAGGAGATTATCAATAATTATACAGAAGGCAAAGATCCGGACGCATATCTGATCCAGGGGCACGCAAGCTCTTCCGCAGCGCTTTCCAGAGAACAGGCATACCGTGTGTTTAAGAGTGTTGGAAAAGAGATGGGGCTGAATTCTATTGGTGCGCAGACTATGCGCAAGACCTTTGCATGGAGATATTATAAGAGTACAAATGATATTTATTATCTGCAGAATCTTCTCAATCATGCGTCACCGTCCATCACCTACCGTTATATCGGTGAAAAGCCCAATGTAGAAGTGGTGCTGAAAAAGATGACACCGGAAGAGAATGAGAGAAGCCGTTATCTGCTTTACAAAGATGGAAACGGAAAGAAACGTATGAAAGCAATTGTAGATCTGTTCAAAAAGCTGGAGGCGGAGCTGGATAATCCGACAAACAATGATGCTTTTTATGGAAAGCTGGATTGCCTGCTTACAGAGGTAGAGCAGCTCGTTGAGAACTTTAAGAGTACGAAATAAAAATGAACTGATTATATACAGCCTCATGGTTCGTGTGGGTCTTGGAGATGCCGCGAAAGCATGAGGCTGTGTCTGTTACTGTCCACAGTCAGTTTTGAAAGGCAGTTTGTGGAAGACAATAATTTTTATGCTTAAATACCATATTCACTCATAAGAATTTTCTGGAAATCCGGATCGCAGGCTGCCCGTTTAAAGTCTTCTATCCGATTATCTTCGACAAGACGCAGAGAAAGCTTCATCGCGGTTTCCATGCCTTTTTTCATACCTTCAGCTATACCTTCATTTCTGGAGCAGCTCATATCCATAAAATAGCGTTCTCTCCCTTCACACTGTATCTGTATTTTTTCTTCTTCGGAAAGTACGCGCAAATGGTTTGCGGCCTCTTTAAGAGATTTGTTTTCGTTAGTTAGCATACGAATATCCTCCCACGTTCTGGCTTTAAAAAGGCGTGCCCAGAGACATAGCTCTGATGTGCGCTCTTTCTCTGGTATGTGATCAAGCTGATTTAAGTTTAACATACGCAAAGAGAAATTTCTACTGAAAATGTGGGGATGCTTTGTGTTTGTTAACAGGTATTCGCTATAAAATTCGTCCATGTCATTAAATGGGGATTCCGAAAGGATTCCTATATGCATGGCAGGCAGAATTTTACTGTAGTCTTGTCCGTTACGGATATTACAAAATAGTCTGCAAAGGTAGAACAGAGCGCGATTGCACCAGTTATCCAGATGTCCCATTTGCATTTCCAAATTAATTAGCCGATTGTTATTAAGCATGACACGAACATCCATGATACATGTTTTGTCATCAATGGATTCACCAAGCACAATCGGATTGGTAATTTCGCAGGATGCTATATTTTCATAAGGTGTTATCAATAGAGCAGAAAGTAGTCGTTTAAGAGTTTCGTTGCTGCGCTGAAGGACAGCACGAAACATATAATCATTTGTAAGACCATAAGCAATTGGTCCGGACGCATTTTTAAGTAAGTCTTTGGTGTATTTCACAATATTCCTCCCTAATACAAAAAGAGCATAAAAATATGGTTATATGATCTTGCAAACATAAGATATCA
>DKTR01000112.1:425-31801 GCA_002473385.1 Lachnospiraceae bacterium UBA7225 | reverse complement strand
CGTGCTTATGCACTCCCGAAATCCCAAAGTCATGCTTCTTCATGCAGGCATGAAACGCATGACTTTGGGACCCTGGTATCATAAAATAGAAGTTATAAAAACTTATAAAAGGAACTGGAAATTTGGGGCCGGCTGTCCGGATAGGATAATTTCATGGACAGCAGCCCGTGGGTTATGATATGATATTCAACAGGAAACAATAGAAAAAGAGTGGTTACAGAATGATTGATTTTAAAATAATTGCTGCACCGGTCATTGGCGGGCTGATCGGTCTTATCACGAACGGGATCGCGATTAAGATGCTGTTCCGTCCGTTTCATCCGGTAAAAATAGGGAAGTTTACCCTGCCGTTTACGCCCGGACTGATTCCGAAAGAGCAGCCCCGGATTGCGAAGGCAATCGGCAAGGTAATTGGAGACAAGCTGCTTGATAAGGATACGCTGCAGAAGGCGCTTGCGTCAGATACACTGCACAATGCCTTCGACAAAAAGGTGGACAGCGTGATAGAGAAGCTCGGTCATGAGGAAGGCACGGTGCATGAATTTCTGGAAGAAAAAGGGATCGATCTGCCGGTTGATTCCTCTGTAGAACATGTGGAAGACAGCGTGTCCGCTTATGTGACAGAGCAGCTGGTGTCGCGGAAAGTTGGAGATATTATTCTTGATTACGCTATCGAAGAGGTTCTGTCGAATTTAAACACCATGGTGGCAATGGTAGCGGAGCCGGCGATCCGCAAGTCGCAGGAGACAATCGCGCAGCGGATCGACGAGGTAATTGAGGAGCAGTGCCCGGAAATCATAAAGGGCTATATTGATGATGAATACCGGAAATGGATGGATAAGCCAATCAGGGAGGCTGCCACCTGGCTCTGGCAGAAAAAAGATGTTTTTAAGGAAAAAGTATGGAATCTGTATCTGGAGATACTGGAAAAGAAATCCGGGCGTTTTATCGAGCGGCTGGATGTTTCCGGTATTGTCGAGGACAAAATCAACGAGTTTGATATGCAGGAGCTGGAAGCGCTGATCATGGAGATCTCGCGCAGGGAGCTGAACGCGCTGGTCTGGATCGGCGGTCTGCTCGGAGCGGTGATCGGCTTTGTAAATCTGCTCTTTTAAGCAGGATATTTTTTGATCAGAGATCACAAAATAACAGCGCACGCAAAAGCAAATTAGTTTGATGGAGCGATATATATGTTAAAAATAGGAAATCATCTGTCCTCATCAAAGGGCTATCTTGCGATGGGGAAAATGGCGATGAAATTAGGCGCGAATACATTTGCGTTTTTTACAAGAAGTCCGCGCGGCGGGAAGGCAAAAGAAATTGATCCGGCGGATGCAGCGGCGTTTCTGGAGCTTGCCAGGGAACAGGGATTTGCAAAGCTGGTAGCGCATGCCCCATATACCTTAAATCCCTGCTCAGCAGACGCACATTTGCGGGAATTTGCGAAAAATACCTTTGCAGACGACTTGAAAAGGCTGGAATACACGCCGGGAAATTATTACAATTTCCATCCGGGCAGTCATGTGAAGCAGGGGGCGGATGCGGGAATCGCCTATACGGCGCAGATGTTAAATGAAACACTGACACCGGAGCAGAGCACAACGGTTCTGCTGGAGACAATGTCCGGCAAGGGAAGTGAGATCGGACGTAATTTTGAAGAATTGCGGGCTATTCTGGATAAGGTGGAGCTGCAGGAAAAGATGGGCATCTGTCTGGACACCTGCCATGTGTGGGACGGAGGCTATGATATTGCCGGCAATCTGGATGGTGTTCTGGAAGAGTTCGACCGTATCATTGGGCTGGAACGGCTCTGTGCCATTCATTTAAATGACAGTATGAATCCGCTCGGCAGCCATAAAGACCGTCATGCGAGGATCGGCGAGGGACAGATCGGGCTGGAAGCGCTGGTGCGTGTGATAAATCATCCCAGGCTCTGCCATCTGCCGTTCATTCTGGAAACACCCAATGACGATGAGGGTTACGCACGCGAAATAGCGCTGCTTCGCAGCCGGTATGAGCAGGAATAGCAGTATTTTTAGTATCTAAAGGAAAAAGACTATGACAGAAAAAATAGATAAGCTGCAGCGTATTCTGCAGGAAAAAGGAAAGCTGGCAGTGGCGTACTCCGGGGGAATTGACTCACATTTTCTGCTGGCAGCGGCGCTGCGGGCGCTTGGAGAGGAGAGGGTGCTTGCGGTTCTTTGCCGGGGGATGATGATGCCGGAGGCGGAAGTACGTGAGGCAGAGCAGCTTCTTCGGAAAATCGGGACCAATTACCGTATTCTGGAGGCGGATGTGCTTGCGATTCCGGAGTTTGCCGGAAATGACAAGCGGCGCTGTTATTTTTGCAAGAAATATCTGATGGGACAGATTAAGGCATGCGCCGCAGAAAATGGCTTTGTGACGGTGGCGGACGGCAAGAATGCAGATGATGCGAAGGTTTATCGCCCGGGAGCGCAGGCTGCAGAGGAAATGGGTATATTTTCGCCGCTTTTTGAGAGCGGATTTACAAAACAGGATATCCGTATGCAGGCAAAAAAGTGGGGAATTTCGATCTGGAACAAGCCGTCACAGGCATGTCTGGCATCACGTTTCCCATACAATACGCATCTGACGGCTGAAAAACTGCGTAAAGTGGGGGCAGCGGAAGCAATTCTGCACGATGCCGGGTTTGCAGCATGCCGTGTGCGGGTACATGATGAAATCGCGCGCATCGAGGTGCCGCGGGGGGATATGGAAAGACTTGTAACGCTTACCGGGCAGATTCAGAAAATCAGGGAGCTCGGATTTGCGTTTGTCACACTCGATTTAGAAGGAATCCGCAGCGGTGTGTTTGACTGAAGGAACTGTTTTTATCAGTGCGTGTTTTAAGGACTGAACTGTTCCGGGGGGCGGCTGACAGAAGGGACTTTAGATAAAGGAGATGGTGTTTTGTGAATACGGCGGAGATTTTGCAGAAGCTGGAAAAGGGTCAGATCAATGCAGAAGAAGCAGAAAAGCTGCTGAAGATAGAACCGTTTGAGGAACTTGGGTATGCCAAGGTGGACTATCATCGTGAGGTGCGTACCGGTGTTCCGGAAATCATTTACTGTGCCGGAAAGACGCAGGAACAGATCTGTGGGATCGTGAAGAATATGCTGGCACACGGTGCGGAGCACATTTTTGGTACCCGCTGCAGCCGTGAGAAGTTTGAGGCGGTCAGAGAAATCTGTCCGGATATGGAGTATGATGAGATGGCGCGGATTATAAGCCGGGGCAGACCATCGCAGCCGCTGAACAATGGCATGATTCTGGTGGCATGTGCCGGGACATCGGATCTGCCGGTGGCGAGAGAAGCAGCTTTGACGGCACGTTTCCTTGGAAATGAGGTAGAAGAAGTTTATGATGTAGGCGTGGCGGGGATACATCGCCTGCTTGCGAAAATGGATGTGATTGCCCGTGCCAACGTCGTGATTGCGGTGGCGGGCATGGAGGGAGCGCTGGCTTCTGTAATCGGCGGGCTGACGGATAAGCCGGTGATTGCGGTGCCTACGTCTGTTGGATACGGCGCGAGCTTCAATGGCCTTGCAGCGCTGCTTGCCATGCTGAACAGCTGCGCAAGCGGAACCAGTGTGGTAAATATTGATAATGGATTTGGTGCAGGTTATATGGCGCACAGTATCAACTGTCTGGCAGGAAAACGCAGCGAATGAAAGCTGTGTCCGGACATAACAGAACATTTATATGCTGCATGACAATATAACAGGAGGGAATACTTTGGCAGAGAAGATTTTGTATTTTGACTGTGCATCAGGTATCAGTGGGGATATGACACTTGGCGCCCTGCTGGATCTGGGAGTGGACGAACAGCAGTTTTTGCGTGAACTGGATAAGCTGCACCTGGAAGGGTACCATATTATAATAGAAGAGACGGAGAAAAACGGTATCCGTGCAAAGCACGTAAAGGTATGTGTAGACGGTGTGCCGGAAGACTGTGGGGAAGTGCATTTGCATGTGCACGGTCATGAGCATTCTCATGAGGAGGAACATGTACATGATCATGAATATTCCCATGAAGAGGGACATGTACACGATCATGAATATTCCCATGAAGAGGAACATGTACACGGTCATGAGCATTCCCATGACCATGAACACGCGCATTCGCATGATCACGTACATGCACATCCGCACCGCAATTTTGCGGATATCCGCGGCATGATTATGCAGAGTGAACTGAACAGAAACGTGCGGGAGCTGGCACTGCGTATTTTCGGACGTGTGGCGGCAGCAGAAGCGAAGGTGCATGGAAAATCCATAGAAGAAGTCCACTTTCATGAGGTAGGCGCGGTAGATTCCATCGTTGACATTGTGGGCTGCGCCATTCTGATTGATATGCTTAAGGCCGATGCAATTTACGCATCGGTGCTTCATGAGGGGCACGGCTATGTGAAATGTCAGCATGGACTGCTCTCTGTGCCGGTTCCGGCGACTTCGGAAATACTGGCGGCGGCAGGTGCCCCGCTGGAGCAGCTCGATATCGAGGGCGAACTTGTTACGCCGACAGGAGCAGCGATTATCACAGAACTGGCAGATGCCTTTGGCACTATGCCAAAGATGCAGATTGCCGGAATCGGCTGGGGAGCAGGTACCAGAAATCTGCCGGTTCCGAACGTGCTGCGGGTCTATCAGGGAGCTGCAGATGAGAGCACAGCATATGAGCAGGATAAGATTCTGGTTCTGGAAGCGAATCTGGATGACTGTACGGGGGAAATGCTCGGTGCGGCGATGGAGGTGCTTCTGGCGGCAGGCGCTCTGGATGTGTTTTACACACCTGTTTATATGAAGAAAAATCGTCCGGCATACCGTCTGACCGTTCTTTCAAAGCCGCAGGACGGCGCGCGCATGGAGCGTCTGATGTTTCAGCATACGACGACCATCGGCATCCGCAGGCGGACAGAAGAACGCAGCATATTAAAGAGAGAACAGGTGCGGGTGCACACACCGTGTGGGGAAATAGAGGCAAAAAAAGTATATCTGGGAGAGGAGGAACGGATTTATCCGGAATATGAAAGCGCGGTAAAACTGGCAGCGAAAAACGGAAAATCATTGTGGGAGATTTACAGGAGCTATGAAAGATCTTGAGACATTATATAGACGGGCAGAAGAGATAGCAGTAAATGCACATGCAGGACAGGTGGATAAGGGAGGTAATCCCTACATCAGCCATCCGCTCGCGGTTGCGGAGGGGGTAAAGGGATATGAGCTAAAGATAGTGGCGCTGCTGCACGATGTTTTGGAGGACAGCAGTGTGACGGCAGAGGATTTACTGACGGAAGGATTTCCGCCGAAACTGGTAGAGGCAATTTGTGTGCTGACGCACAATAAAAATGATGCTCTGTCGTACAGGGAGTATATTTATCTTGTCAAAAAGAATCCGATTGCATGCGCGGTGAAAATATCCGACATTACACATAATCTGGATCTGTCACGGATTCCCAATCCGACGATACGGGATTATGAGAGGTGTAAAAAATATGAAAAGGCGCGGGCATATCTGCTGGGCGCTGAGTAATTGGGAATGTCTTTTATTGGGAGGGATTTTGATGGACAGAATACAGTACGCACAATATGATGTGATTATTATTGGGGCAGGACCGGGCGGGATTTTTTCCGCTTACGAGCTGGTAAAGAAAAGACCGGAGCTGAAAATAGCGGTGTTTGAGAGCGGCAATCCGCTGGAAAAGCGGAAGTGTCCGATTGACGGGAAAAAGGTGAAAAGCTGTATAAAGTGCAAGCCATGTGCCATTATGAACGGCTTTGGCGGAGCGGGAGCTTTCTCTGACGGAAAATACAATATCACAAATGATTTCGGGGGAACACTGTACGAATATATTGGGAAAGAAAAAGCGCTTGAGCTGATGAAGTATGTGGACGATATTAATGTCTCATACGGCGGTGCACAGACAAAAATGTATTCCACTGCCGGGAGCGAATTTAAGAAAATCTGCATGCAGAACAAGCTAAAGCTGCTGGACGCTTCTGTCCGCCATCTGGGGACAGACATTAACTATGTTGTTCTTGGAAAACTATATGACGATCTGAAGGACAAGGTGGAATTCAAGTTCCGGACACCGGTGGACCGGATTGAAATTACGGACAACGGGTACCGGGTGCTTGCGGGAGAAGAGACGGCGGAGTGCCGCCAGTGTATTATTTCTGTTGGAAGGAGCGGGAGCAAATGGATGGAGCGGATCTGCGGGGAACTGCAGATTCCCACAAAATCCAATCGTGTGGACATTGGCGTCCGGGTGGAGCTTCCGGCAGTGATCTTTTCGCATCTGACAGATCAGCTTTATGAAAGCAAGATCGTGTACCGCACCGAAAAATTTGAAGATAATGTGCGTACGTTCTGCATGAATCCGAACGGCATCGTTGTAAATGAAAATACAAACGGGATTGTGACGGTAAACGGGCACAGCTTCGAAGACCCTGCTATGAAGACAGAGAACACAAACTTTGCGCTGCTTGTCGCAAAGCATTTTTCCGAGCCATTCAAGGACAGTAATGGTTACGGGGAAAGTATTGCAAGGCTTTCCAATATGCTGGGCGGCGGGGTGATTGTCCAGCGCTTTGGCGATCTGGAGCGTGGACGCAGAAGTACAAGATCCAGAATAGAGGAAGGGCTGGTACAGCCGACACTTGCCGCTACGCCGGGCGATCTGAGCCTGGTGCTGCCGAAGCGGATTCTGGATGGGATCATTGAAATGATATACGCGCTTGATAAAATCGCTCCCGGAACAGCCAACGACGATACACTTCTGTACGGCGTAGAAGTGAAATTCTATAATATGGAAGTGGAGTTGAACAACCGTCTGGAAACCATATATAAAGGTTTGTATGTTATCGGTGATGGCAGCGGAGTGACACACTCGCTGTCCCATGCCTCAGCCAGCGGCGTATATGTGGCGGACGTTATAGCAGATGAGATGACAAGCTAATTTCATATTGTATGAAAATATTTAACGCCCCGGCATGCTGCCGGGGCGCCTTTGATGCTTATTTACATTTAAAATCTGTCGGGCTGTCGATCAGAGAGGCAACCTGGAACTCGTGTCTGTGTCCGTCAGCTTCTTCGGTACAGGCCTTTGCGAAATGCACATGCTTTCCGCCGCCCACATCGATTGCGCCGGAGGATTTGCCGCAGAATTCATGGTAATGTCCGTCAGAAAAATCTGTGCGGAACTTTACTTCGTGAAAATGATCGTGTTTGCCGGGAATCTCAATTGCTTCGCCGGAAACAGTGGCAAATCTATGATTATGACAGTCATGACATTCTCTGACGATTTCGGTGCTGCCCGTGATCTCATGAACGTGTTTCTGTCTTTCACAATCATTGTTCTGAGTGTTCATCATTTTTCTCCTATCCTTTTTTATTATCATATGCGGAAAAGAGAAATCTGCTAATCATAAAAAAGCTTCATACAGTGCAGGAAACTGAAAAACAGCACTACGTCTGCGCCTGCCCAGGCGGCAATTTCCGCGTAGAAGATGCCTTCCTGTCCCATGAGAAGGGGCAGCAGCAGCGCGGCACCGGTCCGCATGAGAAATTCTGCGATGCCTGAAACCATCGGCAGCACTGTATTGCCCATGCCCTGGATGCAGGAACGGGTGACATGCAGATAGTACAAGATGGGCAGGCAGATACTCATAATAAACAAATAGTGATAGGCGATTGCCAGCGTATCCGCTACCGTCTTTTCATCGCCGGAAATAAAGCAGCCAAGGATTGCCCTGCCGCCGAAAATCATTATCGCCATAATGACAAGGGAGGTAAGCACTGCAATTTCCATGGCAGCGCGGTAGCCGCTGCGGATGCGCCCATATTTTCCGGCGCCGATATTCTGTCCGGTATAGGTAGTCATAGCAAAGCCATAGGAGGTGGCTGCCACCTCCAGCATACCATACAGCTTATTGGTAGCGGTAAAGCCGGCAATAAAAAGCACGCCGAAACTGTTGACAACAGATTGCACGATCATACCGCCCACGGAAATGACGGCATTCTGGAATGCCATCGGAAAGCCGAGCTTCAGAAGCTTGCTGTGTGTGTGCGGCTGCGGGGTAAAATCTTCCTTCTCCAGCTTCAGCATCTCAATGGAACGGATACGTGCCAGACAGAAAATGCCGGAGGCAAGCTGTGCAATGACTGTAGCGGCAGCAGCACCTGCTACGCCCCGGTGAAAGACGGCCACAAAAAGCAGATCCAGTGCAATATTCAGTATGGAGGCAAACACCATGGCGTACAGCGGTGTTTTCCCGTCGCCGAGAGAGCGCAGGATAGAGGCAGACAAATTATATGCCATCACCACCGGGATGCCGACAAACATGGTGCGCATATAAACCGCCGCATCGGGGAATACTGTAGCGGGAGTATTTAATATATGTAGTATGGGTGCGGCAGCAAACTGTCCGAAAACCAGCATCAGCACGGCGATGGCGGCGGATAAAACAGCCGAATTTGCAATGACAAGGCGGAGCTCTTTCGCATTTCCGGCGCCGAATGCCTGTGCCATCCAGATGGAAAAGCCCTGGGTGAAGCCCTGGATCATTCCCTGCATCAGCCAGATCATCCATTCTGCAGCACCGACAGCAGCAATTCCGGCAACGCCGAGCACCTGCCCGACAATCATGGCATCAGCGACTGTATAAAGCTGCTGGAACAGGTTGCCGATCATCAGTGGGAGCGCAAATGAAAAAATCAGCTGTCCCGGTTTGCCGGCGGTCATATTTTTCGTGGAATCCATAAGTAATTTCCTTTCCTGAAGCTATCTGATTCTATCATATATGAGACAAAAAGAGAAGCAGGTACCAGACAAAAAATTTCCATCTGTTTGCATTGCCATAAATTGCATGCAAATGGTTCAGCGAATTGCAGCCGCACAGGTGGAAAAATCTATAGATTTCGAAAAAAGTACTTGCATTTTACGAAACTTGTGTTATAGTAGTTATAGAACAAATGGAAGCTATGATCTGTTTGTTATGAAATTCTCTGAGAAGAGGAGGGGAATGTTATGAATATCAATAAATTTACGCAGAAATCCCTGCAGGCGATTAACGATCTGGAAAAGATAGCCTATGAATATGGGAACCAGGAAATCGAGGAAGAGCATCTGCTGTATGCACTCATGAACCAGGAAGACAGCCTGATCATGAAATTAATTGAGAAAATGGAAATCCAGCCGCAGTATTTTGCCAATGCCATTATTGCGGCGCTGGAAAAGCGCACGAAAGTTTCGGGCGGTAAGGTATATATTGGAAATGATCTGAACCAGGTGCTGGTGTCTGCCGAGGATGAGGCGAAGGCGATGGGCGACGAGTATGTTTCTGTTGAACATCTGTTTCTGTCACTGATCCGCCATCCAAACAAGGCGGTGAAGGAAATGTTCCGTGAATTCGGTATCACACGCGAGCGTTTCCTGCAGGCGTTGTCTACTGTGCGCGGAAATCAGCGCGTCACCTCGGACAATCCGGAGGCGACCTACGATACATTGAAAAAATATGGGCAGGAGCTGGTTGAGAAGGCACGCCAGCAGAAGCTTGATCCGGTGATCGGACGTGATACAGAGATACGCAATGTCATCCGCATTCTGTCCCGCAAGACGAAAAACAATCCGGTGCTGATCGGAGAGCCGGGTGTCGGCAAGACGGCAGTTGTTGAGGGGCTTGCGCAGCGTATTGTGCGCGGCGATGTTCCGGAGGGACTGAAAAATAAAAAGATATTTTCGCTGGATATGGGTGCTCTGGTAGCAGGCGCGAAATACCGCGGGGAATTTGAGGAGCGTCTGAAGGCGGTGCTGGAGGATGTGCGTAAGAGTGACGGAGAAATGATTCTGTTCATTGATGAGCTGCATCTGATCGTCGGCGCAGGCAAGACGGACGGTGCCATGGATGCCGGAAATATGCTGAAGCCGATGCTTGCGCGCGGTGAGCTTCACTGCATTGGTGCAACCACGCTGGATGAGTATCGCCAGTACATTGAAAAGGATGCGGCTCTGGAGCGGCGTTTCCAGCCGGTAATGGTGGATGAGCCGACCGTGGAGGATACGATTTCTATTCTGCGTGGTTTAAAAGACCGTTATGAGGTTTATCACGGAGTCAAGATCACTGACAGTGCGCTGGTGGCGGCGGCAACCCTGTCCGATCGCTATATTTCCGACCGTTTCCTGCCAGATAAGGCAATCGATCTGGTGGATGAGGCGTGTGCGCTGATCAAGACGGAGCTGGATTCCATGCCTACAGAGCTGGATGAACTGCGCCGCCGGGTGATGCAGATGGAGATTGAAGAAGCGGCGCTGAAGAAAGAGACTGATAAGCTGAGCCAGGATCGTCTGGCAAACCTGCAAAGAGAGCTGGCGGATCTGAAGGACGAATTTGCCGGTATGAAGGCGCAATGGGATAATGAGAAGAGTGCTGTGGAAAATCTATCGAAGCTGCGTGAGCAGATCGAGGGAATGAATAAGGAAATCGAGAAGGCACAGCGGGAGTACGATTTAAACCGCGCGGCACAGCTCCAGTACGGAGAGCTGCCGAAGCTGCAGCAGCAGCTTGCCATCGAGGAAGAAAAGGTGAAAAGCAAGGACCTTTCTCTGGTACACGAAAGCGTTACAGAGGAAGAAATCAGCCGTATCATTTCCCGCTGGACGGGTATTCCGGTGGCGAAGCTTACCGAGAGTGAGCGGAGCAAGATCCTGAATCTGGGCAGTGAACTGCATAAGCGTGTCATCGGGCAGGATGACGGAGTGCAGAAGGTGACGGATGCCATTTTGCGTTCCAAGGCAGGCATCAAGGATCCGACCAAGCCTATCGGCTCCTTCCTGTTTATGGGACCGACCGGTGTCGGCAAGACGGAGCTGGCAAAGGCGCTGGCACAGAGCCTGTTTGACGATGAGCAGAATATGGTGCGTATTGATATGAGCGAATATATGGAGAAATACTCCGTTTCCCGTCTGATCGGAGCGCCTCCCGGATATGTCGGTTATGAGGAGGGCGGACAGCTTACGGAGGCGGTGCGCAGAAAGCCGTATTCGGTGGTGTTGTTCGATGAAATTGAGAAGGCGCATCCGGATGTATTCAACGTACTCCTGCAGGTGCTGGACGACGGGCGCATCACAGATTCGCAGGGCAGAACGGTGGACTTTAAAAATACTATTCTGATCATGACATCCAATATCGGTTCCACCTATCTGCTGGACGGCATTGAGGATGACGGCAGCATCCGTCCGGAGTGCGAGGAACTGGTAATGAATGATCTGCGGTCTCATTTCCGTCCGGAGTTTCTGAACCGGCTTGATGAGATTATTATGTTCAAACCGCTCACAAAGGAAAACATCGGACATATCATTGATCTGATGATGGCGGATCTGAACAGGCGGCTGGCTTCGCGGGATATTTCTCTGCAGCTTACAGACGCAGCAAAGGCATTTGTTATTGAGGGCGGCTATGAGCCGATGTATGGCGCAAGACCATTGAAACGGTTCCTGCAGAAAAACGTAGAGACGCTGGCAGCGCGGGAAATTCTTTCCGGCGAGGTGCGCGGCGGAGATATCATCACGATTGACGCGCGGGATGGCAAACTGACGGCGGAGGTGCGCGCATGATACCAAAGGATCCGATGATGCTGCTGAGCTATATCAATACACAGCTTCGCGATTTCTACCCAAGCCTGGACGCTCTGGCGGAGGGATTGGAGCTGGACAAAAAGGAACTGGAAGAAAAGCTGCGCGCAATTGATTACGAGTACGACGCGGCGCTGAATAAGTTTGTATAGAAAATAAGGTGCAGGCATTAGAGAGCCTGCACCCTTTCTTTAAGGATTCCCCTGATAAATGTTTTGCAAAAGACGGCAGAATCGTTTATACTGGAAATAGTGACAGTCTGCCTGTTCATTTTTGCATGAACGTCGCAAACTGCCGCATACTAAGCAGAGAAATTTTGTGCGGAGGAACAGTTTATGGAGAAAAACGATAAAAAAAGACCATGGATTACGTATCTGGCACTTGGTCAGCTTGCACTGGCAGTGGTGATCATGACATACGGCACCTTTTCGCGAAAGCTGACAGGACATCAGCCGGATATTCTGATTACAGTTTCCCTGCTGATCTTCTGGCTCATGACAGATATTCTGGAGCCGGTTGTCATGAAGCGGCTTGCGGATATCACGGCGGAGCAGAAAACAGCGTATGTGAAATTTATCCTGCTGGATTTTGCGGGGCTTGCCGGAATTGCATACTTTCTCTATAGTATGGGAAATGCGGGCGCAAACGGGATTGTGGGGGCGATGGTTTATGTGATTACAATGAAGCCGAAGCGTGATAACCAGAATGTTTTTTATCATGGCGTGCCTGAAAAGCCAGAGGAACCACAGGAGGAAATACAGGAAGAACCGCAGGAAAAACTGCAGGAAGAAACAGAACAGGAGAATGTGGAATAGGATTGTCAGTCTGCGCATACGATAAAAACAAGAAATCAGCAGAGTGTGCCTATGAAGGAAACGGTAATCCGCGGCAGACGGTGGATGTTCGTCCTGTTCGCATTTATGATTTTTTTCAGTATTTACGTACAAAAGCAGCAGGAGATACAGGAAACGGGTGTGCAGACAGATGCGGGGCCGGTGCCGGAGACAGAGGAGGACACCGCAAAAGAAGTCCTGCCGCAGAAAATTGCGATCACCTTTGATGACGGTCCGCATCCGGTGTACACGAAAATGCTGCTGGAGGGGCTGAAGGAACGTGGTGTGAAAGCCACGTTTTTTGTAGTCGGGGAGAATATTCCGGGGCGTGAGGATCTGATCCTGCAGATGGCGGAGGATGGGCATTTAATTGGCAACCATACCTATGACCACGCGGATGTCAGCAGGCTGAGCAGCGGCCAGGTATGCGAGGAGCTGCAGAAGACCAGCGATCTTGTGGAGAAAATTACCGGGGAAGCGACGCCGTATGTGCGTCCGCCGTTTGGAAACTGGAACGATAATCTGGACTGTCTGGTCTCCATGATCAAGGTCGGGTGGACAATTGATCCGCTGGACTGGACAACGGCAAATACATCACAGGTTGTTGAAAAGGTAATAAATAAGGCTTCTGATAATGACATTATTTTACTGCACGATTATTATAAATCATCTGTGGAAGCGGCACTGCAGATCGTAGATATCCTGCAGGCGCGTGGCTTTGTGTTTGTGACAGTTGAGGAGCTGCTTCTGGAGTAGGGAAATACATAGAAAACGGGAAGGACAAACAATGGATTTATTTGATTATATGAGACAAAATACGATGGAGACAGAAGCGCCCCTGGCCTCAAGGCTGCGGCCGCGCACGCTGGAGGAAGTAGTTGGCCAGCAGGAAATTATTGGGGAAGGAAAGCTCTTATACCGTGCAATCAGGGCGGATAAGCTCAGCTCGCTGATTTTTTACGGACCGCCGGGAACGGGAAAGACAACGCTCGCAAAGGTGATTGCAAATACGACCAGTGCCGATTTCCGGCAGATCAATGCGACGGTTGCCGGGAAAAAGGATATGGAGGATGTAGTAAAGGCAGCAAAGGACAGTCTCGGTATGTACGGAAAAAAGACGATTCTTTTTGTAGATGAGATTCATCGTTTCAACAAGGGGCAGCAGGATTATCTTCTGCCATTTGTGGAGGACGGAACCTTGATTCTCATTGGAGCTACCACGGAGAATCCATATTTTGAAGTAAACAGCGCGCTGATTTCCCGTTCGGTCGTGTTTGAGCTGAAGCCGCTTGCGAAAGAGGATATCGGCAAATTAATTGACCGCGCAGTGTATGATAAGGAGCGCGGGATGGGAAATTACAACGCGGTAATTGATGAAGAGGCGAAGAATTTTCTGGCGGATGTGGCGGGCGGTGATGCCCGTGCGGCATTGAATGCAGTGGAGCTTGGTATATTGACGACAGAGCGCAGCGATGACGGGAAGATTCATCTGACACTGGATGTGGCATCGGAATGTATCCAGAAGCGCGTAGTGCGTTATGACAAGACGGGGGATAATCATTACGATACTATCTCGGCGTTTATCAAAAGCATGCGCGGCTCCGATCCGGATGCGGCGGTCTATTATCTTGCCCGGATGCTGTACGCGGGCGAGAGTGTAACCTTTATTGCGCGCAGAATCATGATCTGTGCGTCGGAGGATGTGGGCAATGCGGATCCGCAGGCACTGCAGGTAGCGGTTGCCGCAGCGCAGGCGGTAGAACGTGTCGGGATGCCGGAGGCACAGATTATCCTTTCGCAGGCTGTGCTGTACGTTGCTACAGCGCCCAAGAGCAACGCTGCCTGCAACGCTGTCTTTTCAGCCGCGGAGGCGGTGAAAAATTATAAGGCGACCGTTCCGGTACATCTGCAGGATTCCCACTACAAGGGGGCTGCAAAGCTTGGACATGGTATCGGCTATGAATATGCCCATGACTTCCCGAAGCATTTTTCGCGGCAGCAGTACCTGCCCGATGAGATCAAAGACCAGGTTTTTTACCGCCCTTCCGAGAATGGATATGAAAAACAGATCCGGGAATATATGAGGTGGCTCCGCGAATAGGAAATGGGCGTTTCCCCGATCTCTTTGCACGACGCAGTTTTGCCCGGTATTTCTGTTTCATCAGCTTATTTTTCATGGAATATTCATTTTTCTGCAGGCGCGCCTGCTGCTTTGCGTCTTTCTTTGCAAGCCTTTTCATCTCGGAGGTCTGTATCCGGGCACTGTTTCGTATGGACAGTCCGATAACCAGTACGCCGACTGCCGCCTGGATGGCGAGTGTGAGCTTTTCCTGCTGCTCCTGATTCAGATTCATATGTACTCCTTCTGGCATATTTTTGTTTCTGATATCACCAGTATAGCACACGGACGGAAAAAGGGGAAGAGGAAAGCGGATCCCGTCTTGTTGACAGGAAATGTAGCGGAAGCTATAATATGAGCCAAGGGACAAAAAATCGACGGCAGGCTCATTTGTCGGGCAACTCACAATATGAGGAAATGCAGCAGAAAGGGGCGGATGAAAATGTCAGACCGGACGGAAGCGCAGGAGACGCAGGGACGGATGTGGGGCGAAAAGCCGTACCGCTCACTGGATTTCAGATTGCGGCAGCAGTTTGGCGAAAAAGTGTATAAGCTTTCTCTGAACGGGGGAATGACCTGTCCCAACCGCGACGGAACTGTGGGCAAGGGCGGCTGTATTTTCTGCAGTGCGGGCGGAAGCGGGGAATTTGCTGCCGACCGCAGTCTTACGGTCACAGAGCAGATACGGCTGCAGAAGAGGGCGCTGGGCGGGAAAAAACCGGCGCGAAAATATATCGCCTATTTCCAGGCATATACAAACACATATGCTCCGGCAGAATATCTTGAAAAAATTTTTACAGAAGCGATTGAGGATGACGAGGTAGTGGTACTTTCGGTGGCGACGAGACCGGATTGTCTGCCGGCGGAGGTGCTGGAGCTTCTGGATCGTCTGAACCGCAGAAAGCCCGTATGGGTGGAGCTGGGGCTGCAGACGATTCATCCGCAGACAGCGCGCTTCATCCGCAGAGGCTATGAGCTTTCCTGTTTCGAGGAGGCAGTGCGCGGGCTGCGCAGCCGCGGAATCGAAGTAATCGTGCATACTATTTTAGGACTTCCGGGCGAGGGAAGAAAAGAAATACTGGAAACGATGGATTATTTAAACCGGGCGGACATCCAGGGCATCAAGCTGCAGCTTCTGCATATTTTGCGCGGCACGGATCTTGGAGCGCTTTATCAGCGGCAGGCAGAGAGCGAAGCGTCAGACTTTTCCGGGACGAAGGACGCAGGTATCGTGCCGGAACCTTCACAGGACAACGGTGAGGACTGTCCGGTGATCCGCGTCCTGTCCATGGATGCCTATATTGGTCTGATTCTGGACTGTGTGGGGCACCTGTCTCCGGATATCACCATCCATCGTCTGACCGGGGATGGTCCGAAGGAGCTTCTTCTGGCTCCGCTCTGGAGCAGCCGGAAGCGGACTGTGCTAAATACAATACACAGCCGGATGAAGGAAGAAGAAGTCTGGCAGGGGAAATATTATAGAGGAGCCGGAAACTCCGGCGCCGGGGAGAGGAGGAAGCGTACATGAAGGATGTGCATACACTTTATAAACTGATTATCTTATCTATGCTGGACAGGGTGGAGTTTGAGCTTACCAACAGCCAGATTACGGCATTTATTCTGGAAGAGCAGTACACTGATTATTTCACGGTGCAGGAAACACTGGCAGATATGATCGAATCCGGGCTTCTGGAAGCGAAAACCATCCGCAACAGTACGCGCTATGCAATGACGGATAGCGGGAAAGAAACGCTTGCCTATTTTGGAAACGATATTTCAGACGGCATCAAAGAAGATATGGAAAAATATTTCCGGAAAAATAAGCTGCAGATGCGCAACGACAATGCGGTGATTGCAGATTATTACCGGACAAACGGAAACGAATTTACGGCGCGGCTTCAGGTAAAGGAAAAAGAAACGGTTCTGGTGGAGGTGGCGCTTACGGTGCCGCTGGAGCAGCAGGCAATCATCCTCTGCGATAACTGGAAAAAGAAGAGCCAGCAGGTTTACGGCTATCTGATGAAAGAATTGATGTAGAGGAAAAAAATGAATATTTTACTGGCAGCAATAAACGCGAAATATATTCACTCCAATCCGGCAGTATACAGTCTGAAAGCATATGCGCAGCAGTACCTGGACGAAAGACGGGCACAGGATCACGGAAGCTGCAGGCAATCCACGGTGCAGTGCAGCGGAAGTCTCCAAATGGCATCGGCCGGCAGGATAGAAATTGCCGAGTTTACGATTAATCAGGAGGCAGATGAGATCCTGCGTGAAATCTATAAAAAGCAGCCGGATGTGCTGGCATTTTCCTGCTATATCTGGAACCTGGAAATGGTGGAAAAGCTATTGGCAGATCTGCCGTATATTTTACCGGAGACGGAGCTGTGGCTCGGCGGACCGGAGGTATCCTGGGACGCGGTATCATTTCTGGAGCGCCATCCGCAGGTGCGCGGCATTATGGCAGGCGAGGGGGAAGAAACCTTTGCAGAGCTTGCCGCGTGGTATATATATCAGGAAGCTCCGCAGTGCAGATGCTCTGCATATGCGGGTAATGTGTGTACAGAACAGGCAGATACACAGAGAGCAGAGGAGCCGCAAAACGGAGGACTTCCCGGCATCAGGGGGATTGTATTCCGGGACAGCCGGGGCGTGATCCGTGCGAATGCGCCGCGCCCGCTGCTTGATATGGACCGGCTTCCCTTTTTATACGCTGATCTGGAGATCTTTGAAAATCGTATTATTTACTATGAGAGCAGCAGGGGCTGTCCGTTTTCCTGCAGCTACTGCCTTTCTTCTATTGATAAGAGCGTGCGCTTTCGCAGCACAGAGAAGGTAAAACAGGAGCTGGCTTTTTTTCTGGAGCACAGGGTTGCGCAGGTAAAATTTGTGGACCGGACATTTAATTGCCGGCACAGTCATGCAATGGAAATCTGGCAGTTTATTAAGGAGCACGACAACGGAGTCACTAATTTTCACTTTGAAATTGCCGCCGATCTGCTCACAGAGGACGAACTGGCGCTCTTAAACACGTTGCGTCCGGGGCTGGCGCAAATGGAGATAGGAGTGCAGTCCACTAATTGGCGGACACTGAAGGAGATTGAACGGATTTCTGATTTTAAAAAGTTGTCCGCGATCGTCAGAAAGCTGCAGAGCAGCGAAAACATCCATCTGCATCTCGACCTGATCGCGGGTCTGCCCTTCGAAGATTATGAAAGCTTTGTGCGTTCCTTTAATGATGTGTACCGTCTGCACCCGGAGCAGCTCCAGCTGGGGTTTTTGAAGGTGCTGAAAGGCTCGAAGATGCACCGGAAGGCATCAGAATATGAGCTCTGCTATTGCGGACGGCCGGTTTATGAGGTTCTGCATACCCGCTGGATTTCCTACGGAGAGCTTCTGAAACTGAAAATGGCGGAGGAAATGTTGGAAATCTATTACAACAGCGGACAGTTTGCGCATACCATGCGCCGCCTGGAACGGGAGTTTGCGCATCCGTTTGCCATGTATCTGGAACTGGCAGGATACTATGAGCGCAATGGTTTAACCGGAAAGAAGCATACACGAATGGCGCGTTTCGATATTCTGCGTGACTTTATCAAGACCAGAACGGATGATGCAGTTTATGACGAGCTGCTTCTGCTGGATCTGTATCTGCGCGAAAACAGCAAAAGCCGCCCCGCATGGACGAAGGACCAGAGCGCCGATAAACCGGCAATGCTGGCATTTTTCCGCCGGGAAGAAGAAAACCGCAGCCTGCTCGCCGGCTATGAGGAACGCAGCGCAAAACAGATGATGAATATGACGCATCTGGAGCAGTTTCATTATGCAGTTTTCGGAGACTGCCGGAGGGGTACGCACTGGATTCTGTTTGATTATCAGAAGCGCAGCCCGCTGACGCAGGAGGCGGCGGTATATGAGGTGACGGCGCTCCTTTCACCGGAATAACCGGAGGAATTATCATGCACTGGCGGACGGTGGATGGTTCATATAAAATTAACTTGATAGATTTGGAAAAATAGCATAGAATAGATTGAGGATAAGAGGTGATAAGTATGATGAACATGAAAAAGAACGAAAAGAGAAAACGTGTTATTGCTGCAGTTATTGCAGTTCTGATAATTCTGGCAATGGTTATCACGACGATTATCGGCGCGTTTTTATAAAAAGACCGGGGGTATAAAATGAATTTAAAAAAGAGGTTTCTGATAACGCTTATTTTCGCATTGGCGATGATGGGCGCTTTCTGTGCGGCCGCGGAGGATGAGGTACACGTTGGAGAAGGCATCTATATCAGCGACATTGATGTGTCCGGCATGACATATGATGAAGCACAGACGCTGGTGGAGCAGCGTGTCTGGCAGATGCGCTCGGCTATCATTACGGTCCAGGTAGGGGAGGACAGTATTGAAACGACAGCAAGTGAGCTTGGTCTGCAGTGGGACAACAAGAATGTGGTGCAGGACGCTATTGATCTGGGCAATTCCGGGAATCCGGTAAAGCGCTACAAGGACCGGAAGGATCTGGATCAGGAAACGCAGGTGCTTTCGCTGAAATTCAGTGCGAACGCAAATACCGTGAGAGATTTTATTGAGGAGAAATGCAAGCAGTTTGAGAAGGAGCCGCAGGATGCTTCCATCAGTGCAGACGGAAACGGCGGATTCGATCTGCAGGAAGGCGTTACCGGACAGGTGATCAATGTCGATGAATCGGTGAAAGCCGTGCAGGAATATATTGCCGGCGAATGGCAGGGCGGAAGCGGGACGGTTGCATTGTCTGTTGAGCTGGAGGAGCCGCGCGGCGACACGAAGGATCTGGAGACGATTCAGGATATGCTTGGTTCCTATACAACTCCCTACGGGTCAACGAACGGACGAAATGCAAATGTAGAGCGCGGCGCGGAGCTGATTAACGATCATGTGGTCTGGCCGGGTGAAACTTTTTCTGTATGTGATCATCTGGTGCCGTTTACGGCGGAAAACGGTTATGAGCTGGCACCGGAATATGCTATGGGCCGTGTTGTACAGGGCTACGGCGGCGGTATCTGCCAGGTGTCGACAACTCTCTATAATGCGCTGCTGCAGGCGGAGCTTGAAATTGTTGAGCGGCATAATCATACAATGACGGTATCTTATGTTCCGTATGCAATGGATGCGGCTATTGCCGAGGGAAACATGGATCTGGTTTTCCGCAACAATCTGGATACGCCGATTCTGATTTCCGGTTATGCCTACGGCGGAGAACTCACCTTTACCATCTGGGGAAAAGAGACGAGACCGGCAGACCGGTCGGTATATTACTACAGCAATACACTCAGCGAAACTTATGCAGAAGGTGTAGCGCTCTATGCAGCACCGGATCAGGCAGTCGGCTACTTTAACCAGGTGCAGTCGGCGATGGCGGGAGTATCGGCTGAATGCTGGAAACAGGTGACTTACAACGGCGAGACGACGTCGGAATTGGTGAACACCAGTTATTACGAGGCAACGCCGGCAAGCTGGGAGGTTGGAACACTGGGCGCATCAGATGCATTGCTGAACGCGATATATGCAAATAATCTGGAGGCGGCACAGGCAGCGGCGCTGGGAGTTACCACGCAGACGGAAACCGGGACGCAGGCCACAGACCCTGTTACTACAGAACCTCCGGTGACAGATATACCGGCTACAGACGCACCGGTTATAGATACACCGGCTACGGATTATATGGATCCAAATACCGGTTATGACACGGGCGGCGCAGCTTCAGGGGATGGTTCACCGGACGGAGTGGTGGTCTGGGAATAAGAGAGCGGCAGAAAAAGAGAGAGAATTTATGAAAACAGGAAAAATTTCGGAATCCATTTTAAAGCGTTCCGTCTGGAAGCACTGCAGAAGTACGCATCCGGCGGTATTGCAGGGTGCGGAAAGCGGCAGCGATTGCGCACTGATTTTGGCGGCAGAGAAATCTGCCGTTTCCTGTTCTGTACATCCTGCTGTGCTGGATACGATGAAAAAGGTACGTTTTGCTATTGAACATGCGGTGAACAATCTGGCATGCTCCGGTGCTGATCCTGCGGCAGTGCTTCTGACTGTGCTTCTTCCTGAAGAGACGGAGGAGGCGCTTTTGAAGGAGATTATGCGGGAAGCCGGGGAAATCTGCGGACAGCTCGGCGTACAGATCGCGGGCGGGCATACAGAGGTGAACCCGGCGGTAAGGCTTCCTGTGCTGACAGTGACGGCGCTTGGAAGGACGGAGACCGGGGGTGTGCAGGCATCTGCAGGTCAGGCAGCGGCATCACAGATGGCATCCGGCGCTGCGGGCAGTTTTCTGCAGGCGAAAAACGCGCTGCCCGGCATGGATCTTCTGGTTGCGGGCACTGTCGCGCGTGAGGGGACGGCACTGCTTGCATGGGCGCATGAAGCAGAATTAAAAAAGCGGTTCCCGCTGGATTTTGTAGAGCAGGCAAAAAACTTTGGCAGCAGCATCAGCATTCTTCCGGCAGCCCATGTTGCAGGGCAGTGCCAGGCTGCGGCACTGCATGATGTTTCACAGGGCGGCATTTTTGGAGCGCTGTGGGAGCTGTGTGAGGGAGCAGGATGTGGAATGATGGCGGATCTGCGGAAGATTCCTATCCGCCAGGAGACGATAGAGATCTGCGAATATTTTGGGTATAATCCGTACTGCCTGCTTTCGGGAGGCGCGCTTCTTATTGCGGCGCCGGACGGACGGCGGGTGGAAATGGAGCTTTTGCAGCAGGGCATACCGGCGGCTGTCATCGGAAAGCTGACGGATTCAAACGACCGTATTTTGCTGAACGGGGAAGAACGGCGCTTTCTGGACCGGCCTGCGCAGGATGAGATATGGAAGGAAAGAGGCGTGGCATGGACAGATTAAACATTGTATTATTTGAACCGGAAATTCCGTCTAATACAGGAAATATCGGCAGAACCTGCGCAGCGACCGGAGCCAGGCTGCATCTGATCGAGCCGCTTGGCTTCAGCCTGAGTGAAAAGGCGATCAGACGCGCGGGCATGGATTACTGGAAGGAACTGGATGTTACACGTTATCTGGACTTTGAGGAATTCCTGGAGAAAAATCCCGGTGCAAAAATTTATATGGCAACGACAAAAGCACCGCAGACGTACACAGAGGTGCAGTATGAACCGGACTGTTATCTGATGTTTGGCAAGGAAAGCGCCGGCATTCCGGAAGAAATTCTTCTTCAATATCAGGAAACAGCGGTGCGCATCCCGATGATCGGGGAGACACGTTCCCTGAATCTGAGCAATGCGGTGGCAATCGTTCTCTACGAGGCTCTGCGCCAGAATCAGTTTGCGCAGATGGAGCTGACGGGACATCTGACAAAATATGAATGGAAGTAAAAGGGACGGCGGTCAGAGAACCTCAGCCGCCGCGCGGAATTTGTATCCGACACCCCATACGGTATCTAAAGACCATGTTTCATGGTCTTTTATTTTTTCGCGGATACGCTTGATATGTACATCAATAGTACGTGCATCTCCGATGTAGTCATAGCCCCAGATATGATTGAGAAGCTGCTCGCGCGTAAAGACCTGATTGGGAGATGACGCCAGAAAATAAAGCAGCTCCAATTCCTTTGGCGGCATTTCAATCGCCTCGCCGTCGCATGTCACAGTATAATTGGACAGACTGATCGTGAGCTGCGGATATTCCACACATTTTGGGAGTGAACGCCGGGCGGAAGAGGGCGGGGACATTAGTGTGCGGCGCCAGATAGCAAGGATTCTGGAAACAAGCTCGCGCGTATCGGGCGGCTTTTCCAGAAAATCATCGGCCCCGGCATCCAGTGCGCGGATTTTTTCAGGCACATCCCGGCTGCCGGAAAGAACCAGAATCGGCGTGCTGCCCTTTGGACGCAGTTCCCGGAAAACATCTGCATAATCAATGCGCGGCACAGTATCTTTATCAAGTATAATAAAGTCTGCCGGCCGGATGGCAAGCTCCCGGGCGGCGGTGGCTCCGTCAAAAGCCACCTGCACCTCCGGAAATCTGGCTTTTAAGGCATCCCGCAGCATGCGGGCGGTCTGTATATCATGTTCCACAAGCATGATTTTTGGTGGGTTGTTCATTCTAAAACCTCGCTGTTCTTATTCCTTCGCCGGGTGTGGCATCTTGCGGCTCAATTGCGGAAGGTCACGATGGTTACCCCGGCATCTCCCTCTCCGAATTCTCCGAGACGGTAGGACTCTACATGCTTCTGGCGGCGCAGATAGTTGTGTACTGCCTTGCGCAGCGCGCCGGTTCCCTTGCCGTGTACAATGCGGACACTGGGCATATGGGAGAGGTAGGCATCGTCCAGATATTTGTCGAGCTCTGCGATTGCCTCATCGGTTGTTTTGCCAAGAAGATTGATCTCAATGCCGACGGAAGAGGATTTTGCCATTTTAATTTTCCCACTGCCGGTCTGGTGCTTATAGGGAACCGCTGTTTCGATATCTGCGATTTTCTCCAGATCCTTAATATTTACCTGGGAACGCAGGATTCCCATCTGCACAAACAGATCGCCCCTGGCATTCGGCAGAGTGCTGACGGTTCCCTTTAAGTTCATACTGAGTACCCGCACGCTGTCGCCGAGATGCAGATCCTTTGCCTGTAAAGTCTTCGATGAAGTACGCTGCGCCTTGACGGTGAGATTTTTTTCGACCGAGGACATCTTCTCACGCAGACGGGAACGCTCCTGCTCCATCGCTTTAGAGGAAATGCCTTCTTTTCCGAATTTATTGAAATTCCGGATGGTCGTATCGGCGTACTCCTTTGCCTCACGCAGGATAGCGTGTGCCTGCTCGTTTGCCTCCCGCAAAATGCGCTCACGGCTTGCATCCAGTGTATCCTGCTTCTGCTCCAGCCGCTTTTTCAGCCGTTCGATTTCTTCTTTATAATGATTGATTTCCTCACGTTCATGCTCAATCGTCACGCGGCTGGTTTCCAGATCGCTGATAAGCGATTCAAAATCCTCGTCCTGCTGCGTGAGCTGTGCGCGTGCTTCTTCGATAATCTCTTCTGGCAGCCCGAGCTTTGCGGAGATGGCAAAGGCATTGCTTTTGCCGGGAATGCCGATCAGAAGGCGATAGGTCGGGCGCAGGGTTTCCACATTAAATTCACAGCAGCCGTTTTCCACACCGGGAGTAGAGAGCGCAAACACCTTCAGTTCGCTGTAATGCGTGGTTGCCATGGTGCGGATGCCCTGGCGGTGCAGGTTTGACAGCACAGAGATGGCAAGAGCGGCACCTTCTGTCGGATCGGTTCCGGCGCCAAGCTCATCGAAGAGCACCAGAGAACGCTCATTTGCTTCTTTTAAAATCGATACAATATTTGTCATGTGTGCCGAGAAGGTACTGAGGTTCTGCTCAATGCTCTGCTCGTCGCCGATATCCGCAAACACATCCCCGAAGACAGCAAGCTCCGACTGATCAAACGCCGGGATATGCAGACCGGATTGTCCCATCAGCGTGAACAGACCGACTGTTTTCAGGGAAACGGTTTTGCCGCCGGTATTCGGACCTGTGATAATGAGCAGGTCAAAGTCCTTTCCGAGGCGGATGTCGATGGGAACGACTGTTTTTTTATCCAGCAGCGGGTGACGGCCCTTTTTTATATTGATAACGCCACGGTCGTTCAGAACCGGTTCGCTGCCGTTGTACGATTTGGAAAGCTGTGCGCGCGCAAAAATAAAATCCAGCTTTGTGAGCAGTGTAAGATTGCTTGCCAAAGCCTCCAGCTCTACGCCAGCCTGCCCGCTCAGATTGGCAAGGACTACTTCGATTTCTTTTTCTTCTTTAATTTCCAGCTCCCGCAGTTCGTTGTTTAATTTGATCACTGCCATCGGTTCGATGAACAGAGTGGAACCGGTGGAGGACTGGTCGTGGATCATGCCCTGCACCTGCCCGCGGTACTCTGCCTTCACTGGCAGGCAGTAGCGTCCGTTGCGCATGGTGACGACGGTATCCTGAAGATATGTCCGTGCGGAGCCGTTTACCATGGAATTGAGCTGCGCGTGAACCTTATCATTTATCTGACGCATAGCGCGGCGTATGCTGCGGAGTGTGGGGCTGGCGTCGTCGCTGATTTCCTCCTCGGAGGGAAGACAGCGGCGGATTTCATTTGCCAGTGGTGTGAGCGGCTGCAGCGCCTCAAACATCACGTCCAGCGTGTTGGGGGCGTCATCATTGTTTTCCTTGCGTGAGTACGCCTTCACGCGGTTTGTGACCTCCAGCAGGCGGCATATGGCGAGAAGCTCCGCCGGACCGAGGATGCTTCTCACCTCCAGACGCTTCAGAGAGCCGCGGATGTCTGTGATGCCGGAAAAGGAGACGTGTCCTTTTTGGTAAAGCATAGATAGTGCCAGGCTGGTTTCTGCCTGCAGCATACGGATTTCTTCGATATCGGAAGAGGGCAGCAGATTTTTGCACAGTTCCTTTCCGGGCACCGAACCGGCAAGCTCTGTCAGCCGGTCGATGATTTTATTATATTCTAATGTTTTCAGTACCTTTGTGTTCATGAAAACCTCCTTATTGCATATAACATGATGCCTGGTTCCAGTTTATCATATAATAAAGCATTCTGCAAATTTATCTTGTTATTGTCGCAGGGTTCTAGTATAATGTTGAAAGATATTTGTTGAGTAAATTCAGATGAGGAGCAGTCAAATGAAATTTATTGAAGAATTTAAAGAAGGCGACCGTGTCAATGATATTTATCTGTGCAAGCACAGGCAGTCGGCAGTGACGAAGAATGGCAAGCCGTATGAAAATGTGATTTTGCAGGATAAGACCGGCACGATTGATGCAAAAATATGGGAACCGAATTCGGGCGGTATTGAGGAATTCGAGTCCATGGATTACGTGAATGTTGTGGGAGATGTGAGCAACTTCCAGGGTGCGCTGCAGCTTTCCATCAAGCGTGTCCGCAGGGTGCAGGAGGGGGAGTATGATCCGCAGGATTATCTGCCGGTTTCCGAGAAGGATGTGGACGAAATGTACAGTGAGCTGCGTCAGATTCTGGGGACGGTGCAGAATCCGTATCTGGAACAGCTTCTTGCCATGTATTTTGAAAATAATGAGGCGTTTGAAAAAGCGTTTAAGTTCCATTCCGCCGCAAAGGCAGTGCATCACGGCTTTGTGGGCGGGCTGCTGGAGCATACGCTTGGCGTGGTGAAGCTCTGCGATTTTTACTGCAGGCAGTATCCGGATCTGAACCGCGATCTGCTGCTGACGGCGGCAGCCTTCCATGATATCGGCAAAATGAAGGAGCTCTCCATATTTCCGGAGAATGATTATACGGATGACGGGCAGCTTCTCGGTCATATTTATATGGGAGCTGAGCTGGTGCGCGCAAGTATCCGCCGCATCCCCAATTTTCCGAAGCGTCTTTCTGCGGAGCTTTGTCATTGCATCCTCGCCCATCACGGGGAGCTGGAATATGGTTCACCTAAGAAACCGGCGCTGATCGAAGCGGTGGCACTGACCATGGCGGACAACACCGACGCAAAGCTGGAATCTTTTAAGGAAGTCATCAAAAGCGCGGGAGATAACAGCGGCTGGCTTGGCTTTAACCGTATATTTGATTCTAATGTGCGCAAAACAAGCCGCTGATATGCAGGCATACCCACTTGGCTCATTGCCCGCGGGAAGAAACAGTCCTTCACAGGGCTGTTTTTTTGTTGTCATGCATCCGAAGGGAGCTGCCGGTGGCAGGTCCTGTAGGTGCAAAGATTTTTGAAAAATGGGGTTGACACACCCAGAGACATAGTGTACTATATATTTAGTACACAGATACACTTAAAGAAGGAGGAAATTATGGACTATAATCCGGCGCTCCCTATTTACTTACAGGTAATGACGGCTATCAAGCACGATATTGTCGTCGGCAGGCTTGCGCTTGGCGAGAAAATGCCGTCTGTCCGTGATCTGGCAATCCAGTATACAATTAACCCAAACACTGCAGGCAGAGTGTACAAGGAGCTGGAGAGTGAAGGGGTCTGTTTCACCAGGCGCGGGATGGGAACCTTTGTGACGGAGGAGGAAGAGAAGGTGTTACAGATGAAGGAAGAAATGGCAGGCGACCTCATCAGCCAGTTTCTGGGGGGGATGAGACGTCTGGGAATTTCCAGGGAAGAGGCAATCGGGCTGGTCGCCCGCTATCAGTCAAAAGCAGATGCGGACGGTAATGGCAAATAGCAGCCGGGAGCGAAAAAACAGGAGAGACACACGCGGGCGCAGGCTGCCCGGAAATATAAAGAGAAGGAGAGAATAAATATGTTAGAGTGCAGGGAAATTACAAAAATTTATGGCAGAAAAACAGCGGTAGACAATGTTTCCTTTAAGCTGGAGCCGGGAAAAATATATGCCATGCTCGGCCCGAACGGAAGCGGTAAGACCACGCTGATGAAAATGGCTGTCGGGCTGGTAAAGCCGAGCAGCGGCGGATTTTATTATAACGGGAAACCGGTTGGTCCGGAAAGCCGCCGGGAGGTTGCTTACATGTCCACCGAACCGTATTTCTACAATTGGATGACGATAAAGGATGTGGGGCAATATTATGACGATTTTTTTGATGACTTTTCCATGGAAATCTATGAACGGCTGATACAGCGGATGGAGCTTTCGGAAGAAATGAAAACCAAAAGCCTTTCCTCCGGCATGATGGCAAAGCTGAAAATCGCAGTTACAATGGCACGGAGAGCAAAGGTATATCTACTGGACGAACCGCTCAACGGTATCGACCTGCTTGCGCGCGATGAGATCATCCGCAGTGTGCTGGAGGCGGCGGGTGAGGATACCACCCTGGTGATTTCCAGCCATCTGGTCGATGAGCTGGAGAAGGTAGTAGATGCCGCAATCTTTATTAAAGAAAGCCATCTTGTAGAAATGTGCGGAGTGGAAGAACTGCGCGAGGAACGCGGAAAATCTGTGGTAGATCTTTACCGGGAAATTTATGGACATGGAGGGGAAGCAACATGCTGAAATTAATGAAATATGAATTACGAAAGACGATGTTTTCCAAATTTATTCTGCTGCTGATTACAGCGATTGCGGAGATTGCGTATCTGATCGGTGTATTTTTTGACTGGGATAGAGGGCTTGCCATCGGTCTGGTCGGTCTGATGTGCTGCGCTATGTTCGGCATCCTCTATATCGGCATCGAGAGCCTGCTGGTGTTCCACCGCGATCTGAATACCAAACAGAGCTACATGCTGTTTCTTACGCCAACCAGCAGCTATCAGGTGCTTGGCGCGAAGGTGATTGAAAACGGAGTATCTATTCTGCTTACCGGCGCCTTTTTTGCCGCTCTTGCGGCGATTGACTTTACCGTCAGCGTAATTTACATCGGCGGTGTAAAGCAGTTTCTGGATCTGCTGCATGAAATGATGGTTAACTTCCAGGTGGAAATTAATATTTCCGCACAGAGTCTTGCTATGGGATTTTTTGCCATTCTGGTGTCCTGGCTGATGATGGTGGTGACAGGGTATCTGGCAATTGTTCTCTCAGCAACGGTTCTGGCAGGCAGACGTTTCAGCGGTGTGGTAAGTTTTATTATTTATCTGCTGCTCGGGTGGGTATGCGGCTGGATCGTCGACAGGTGTGTTCCGGTATCTATGGTAAATGATACGCTGGAGTTTGTTCTGACAATCGGAGCATTATTTATTGAAATTATTGTGATGTATCTGGCAGCAGGCTGGATTATGGAACGCCGTCTGAGTGTTTAGCATTTAGCACGGAGGCTTTTCTGAAAAAGAGGCAGGCGGCGCGAACGTGAGGGAGGATATGCAGGAAATCATGAAAAAAGACGATATGGTACAACTGACAATCGAGGATATCAGCGCTGAAGGATTTGGCATCGGGCGCGCGGAGGATATGGTTCTCTTTGTAAAGGATACGATTCCGGGTGATGAGATTGAAGCGAAGGTTATCAAAATGAAAAAAACCTATGGCTATGCACGTCTGATGAAGCTTCTTTCCCCTTCAACCTTCAGGGTACCGGCGGTGTGTCCGGTGGCGAAGCAGTGCGGCGGCTGCCAGATCCAGGAGATGAGTTATAAAGAGCAGCTCCGTTTTAAGGAGAAAAAGGTGCGTGAAAATCTGGAGCGCATCGGGAAATTTACAGATATCCCGATGGAGCCGATCATCGGAATGGAACAGCCGTTTTATTACCGGAATAAGGCGCAGTTTCCCATCGGAAAGGATAAAAACGGGCGTATTGTCGCCGGGTTTTATGCGGGGCGGACACATTCTATTATCGATAACCGCAAATGTTTTCTCGGTGCCGAGGTAAACGAAGAAATTTTAAATACGATTATTTCTTATATGGAAAAGGAGTTTGTCAGCCCGTATGATGAGACGACCGGGCGCGGGCTGGTGCGCCATGTGCTGATCCGCTATGGATTTGCTACGAAGGAGATCATGGTCTGCATTATCGTCAATGGCCGTACACTCCCGAAGGAAGAAAAGCTGGTCGAGGCTCTGCAAAAGATACCGCACATGACAAGCATTTCTATAAATACGAACCGTGAAAAGACAAATGTGATCATGGGGAAGGATGTGCGGGTTCTGTGGGGCAGAGCGTATATTGAGGATTATATCGGAGATATCCGTTATCAGATATCGCCGCTCTCATTTTTCCAGGTGAATCCGGTACAGACAGAAAAGCTGTATTCTCTGGCGCTGGAATATGCCGGGCTGACCGGCAAGGAGACAGTGTGGGATCTGTACTGCGGTATCGGGACGATCTCCCTGTTTCTGGCACAGCGGGCACGCCAGGTGTACGGCGTGGAAATCGTTCCGCAGGCGATCGACGATGCCTGCCGCAACGCTAAGATCAACGGGATTGCCAATGCACAGTTTTTTGTGGGAAGAGCAGAGGAAATTCTGCCGGAGGTCTACCGGAAGCACCGCATTCATGCAGAAGTGATTGTGGTGGATCCGCCGCGCAAGGGCTGCGACGATTCGCTGCTCTCAACCATTATAGAGATGCAGCCGGAACGCGTAGTGTACGTGAGCTGCGACAGCGCTACGCTGGCGCGCGACCTGCGGATTCTATGCGACAACGGCTATGCGCTGAAGCGCTGCCGGGCAGTCGATCAGTTCCCAATGAGCGTTCACGTTGAAACAGCCGTGCAGCTTGAAAAAATCTGACAGCGAAAGATAAAGTACCTGCCTGCCGTCCGGGGGAGGGGATGCTGACGGCAGAGCAGGGGAGATGCGCGTATAGACCTGGCAGCAATGTAAAGGATTGGCTGTCAAAATGGATAAAGGGGAGATGAGAAGGATGAGAACACATGAAAGGACAATTTTGCTATATTTGGTGTTTTTATTTGTAACAATCAGCATAGCGGGGTGGTGCACCGAAGTAATGTTCCGGTCGGTATTCTGCCGGAAACTGGTCATTCCGGGATTTTTACATGGTCCGTATTGCCCGATTTACGGTTTTGGCGTAGTTGCTGTAACGCTTTTTTGCAGCCATAAAAAGAAATGGGTTTCCTTTGTGGAGATCTTTGTGCTGGCCTCTCTGCTTGAATACATTGTCTCTCTTGTATTTGAAAGGGTATTTCATGTTCTGCTATGGGATTACTCCATGATTCCGCTCAGCATCGGCACGCGCGTAAGCCCGTTATTTTCCCTTATCTGGGCATTCCTGGGAATGACCATGCTGACAGAGGTAGAGCCGCGCATACAGCAGCTGTATACGGAGTACCGGCAGCCTGCAAATGTAGCAGCGGCAGCAGGAATAGTGGTCATTGCGGCGGATGCTGTAGTGAGTGTGCTGATGTGATGTTTATGTGTGATTCCTTTCGCTTTGTCGCTGGCATAATTCCCTGTTTTTACTCTGGTTTTATCATATATCAAACTCAAAGAGGCATGGATGCGTGTTGGGATGATCTGAGCGGTAAACTTGAAGAATAAAGTTTACAATGTTGTATAATAAAAGTACCAAGTAACAAGGGAGGAACAGATATGGCAAATACATCATTGTTACAAGTCAGGACTTCATCAGAGGATAAGGAGAGGGCTTCTGAGATTCTTGAAAAGCTGGGAACGAATTTATCTGCAGTGGTAAATATGATGATAAAGCAGATTATTCTCACAGAAAGTATTCCGTTTGAAGTGAAAATAAATCATCCCGTATATTCTGCGGGAGAGGCAATTAGGGAAGTGGAAGCAACTATGGCATTTGAGGGAATGGATTTGAGTGGGGAAGATATTCGGATGCTGAGTGCCTATAAAAACGGAGAGATTTCGGGAGATGAGCTGAAAAACCAGATATTAAGTGAGGTCAGATAAAATGGCAGATCGTATATACTGCTATCCGGATTCTGATGTTTTGAAAAATAAAATTGGGGTCAAGGATTCCAGGCAACTGAGCCAATTGGAAAGACGGCTTACAATGCTGCGTTTGTTAGATCTGATAGATAAACCTATCAGGGGAAAGTTCGATTTGAAACATCTGCAGGCAATCCATAAATATATTTTTCAGGATGTATATGAATGGGCGGGAGAGATCAGAAAGGTCGATATCGCAAAAGGAAATATGTTCTGCAATGTCAGATTCTTGTCAAGCCAGGCAGCAGAATGCCCTGCATCCTTTCCGTGAGGGAAACGGCAGGAGCCAGCGTGAGTTTATCCGATGTTTGGCGCTGAGTAATGGCTATGTGGTGAATTTCGCAAATGTAAGGAAGGAAGAGATGATGAAAGCGAGTGAGGATTCCTTCTTATGTAATTATAGAGCGATGGAACAGCTATTTAAAAAGTGTAT